>JBQGCI010000084.1:0-11079 GCA_052038405.1 Acinetobacter pittii | reverse complement strand
GCTTTGAATTATATAACTGCAGATGAGGGATGGAAAAAAATCCGCATCGAAAAGATCAAAGTGACAGGTGGAAAAGTGGAAGTTGGTTTCATTGGAGAAGGGAAAGCCAATGCTTTTTGTTGTGTAGACGATGTTACCTTAACTAAAGAAAACTAAATCGTGAAGCGCCATATTAATAAAACGATGAAAAAAAATCTTGAAAATACCGGTGTGCTGATATTACTGATACTGGCATTCTATTTCAATGCCAATGGTCAGCGTCATCCCGTAGCTCCGAAGCCCCTATATGATGACCCGGTGCATCATGGTGCGGCCGATCCGGTGATCGTATATAATCACCAAAAGCAACGCTGGTGGATGTTTTATACCAACCGGCGGGCGTCTTTAAAAGATACTACAGTAAAATGGGTACATGGAACGCGCATTGGTATTGCCGAAAGCAAAGACGGGAAAATATGGCGCTACCTGGATACCGCTAACATTAACTACAGGCCTGATGCCGGTTATACGCATTGGGCTCCGGATATAGTGGAGCATAATGGTCTCTGGCATATGTACCTTACCTATGTGCCGGGTACTTTCAGTACCTGGTCGCACCCGCGCGTTATAGTACATTTGACCAGTGCCGATTTGAGGAATTGGACATACCAGTCGGTATTGAAGCTGGTCAATGAAAAAGTTATTGACGCTTCGGTTTATAAAGTTAATGACTCGCTATGGCGCATGTGGTACAATAATGAAAAAGACGGAAAAAGTATCTATTATGCAGATAGTAAAGATCTCTATCGTTGGGAGGACCAAGGGAAGGCGATCGCAGCAAGGGGAGAGGGTCCCAAGGTTTTTTACTGGAAAGATCAGTATTTTATGATCATTGATGCCTGGAAAGGGATGGAAGTGTTTTCAAGTTCAGATTTGCTGTACTGGACAAAACAGCCTTCGCGAATACTGGAGCATCCTGGTAAGGGTAAAGATGACCAGGCGATTGGAGGTCACTGTGATGTAGTCGTCAATGGAGATAGGGCCTATGTATATTATTTTACACATCCCGGTCGAAGAAACGATCAGCCGGCGGTAAAAGGTAGTTTTAAGGACAAGAGAAGCGTAATTCAGGTAGCTGAATTGAAATACAGGGACGGAGAGGTCTTCTGCGACAGAAATGAACCTGTGGAAATTGGTTTACAACCTCTGAAAAGTAAGAAGTCAAAGTAAAAAGCATGGTAAAAAAGTTGCTACTGGTAGTAGGTGTATCGCTGATCGTTATGACAATGCATGCACAATCGCAGGTGTATATGTTCAGCTATTTTAAAAATAACGGGCAGGACGGCTTACACCTGGCCTACAGCAGGGATGGATATAAATGGGAGGCGTTAAAGAACGACGAGTCTTTTTTAACGCCAACGGCCGGTAAGGACAGGCTCATGCGGGACCCATGTGTTATACGAGGTGCTGATGGACGGTTTCACATGGTATGGACTGTGAGCTGGAATGAAAAGGGGATTGGCTATGCATGGTCGAAAGACCTGGTAAACTGGAGCGAACAAAAATACATACCACTTATGGAAGATGCTGGTGCTTTAAACTGCTGGGCACCCGAAATAACCTATGATAAAAAAAAGAAGCAATACATGGTCTACTGGGCTACTACTATCCCGGGAAAGTACCCTGAAACGGATTCTTCGGGCGACGGAAAGTATAACCACCGGATGTATCATGTTTTTACCAAAGACTTTAAAACCTTTTCAAAACCTGAGGTTTTATACGATAAGGGTTTTACGGTAATAGATGCAAGCATTCAAAAGCATAAAGGCCGGTATATCATGTTTCTGAAAGATGAAACAAAGCTGCCGGTGCCGGAAAAAAATATCAAAGTGGCCACCAGTAAAAAGATACATACCGGATATTCCATTCCCTCGGCGCCCATTACCGGTAAGTACTGGGCTGAGGGGCCTACTGTTCTGGTAAAAGGGAAGGAATGGATGGTCTATTTTGACAAATACCGGGATCATCGCTACGGGGCCATATCTTCGAAAGATTTAAAAACCTGGACTGATATATCAGATAAGATACAAATGCCTGCAGGCATCAGGCATGGTACTGTTTTTACGGTTAGTTCTACAGAATTTGATCGTTGGTTTAAAAATTACCAGTGATCTTGTATAGATAATATCTATCATATCATCAATAAAAACTATAATAATCGAAATGAAGAAAGTATACTATTTCTTAATATTCGTTGGAGTAATCAGCCTGTCATTCACTATATTCAAGGAAAAACCGGTGCTGTATATTATTGGCGATTCTACGGTAAAGAACGGCAGTGGCAGGGGCGCTGATGCACTTTGGGGTTGGGGAAGCTTAATTGACGGGTATTTCGATACCACCCGTATCGGCATTGATAACAGGGCCATTGGCGGACGGAGCAGCCGTACCTTCATCACAGAGGGCAGATGGAACTCCGTGTTGAAAACCTTGAAGAACGGCGACTACGTGATCATGCAGTTCGGGCATAATGATGCGGGGCCTCTCGACGATACGTCAAGGGCAAGAGGCACCATCCGGGGTATCGGCAAGGAACAAAAAACTATATATAACCCCATCAGAAAGGCAGAAGAAATTGTTTATACTTACGGACATTATATGCGCCGCTACATCCGTGAAACCAAGGAGCGGGGAGCTGTTCCGATCGTATGCTCACCGGTGCCCAGGAACAATTTTAAGGATGGAAAAATAAAACGAGGTGACCAGGATTATGGGCTTTGGGCCAAACAGGTGGCAGCAGAGGAGGGCGCTTTATTTATCGACCTGAATGCATTGATAGCAGATGTATATGATGAAAGGGGTGCTGCGGAGGTAGCCGGATTTTTCCCTAAAGATCATACACACCCCAATAAAGAGGGATCAGCATTAAATGCGGCTAAGGTAGTTCAGGGAATTAAAGGTTTAGACGGCAGTGATTTGCATCGCTATTTGAAATAGCCCGGCTATCAAACGGGCTGAAGGTGCGTTCACAGGCTGAAGCGGCACGGTTGGTATCTATTGTTCTCTTGCATTTTGACAGCTATCTTTGATGGCACTTCAGTAATAATATTATGAGAATAATTTTTGCAGCCGCATTTTTCTTCATTCTTTCCGGGTCCTCCGGTCAGCAAATCGACAGGAAGCTGGATATTGCAATAAGAAAAGAGATGGCGGGTTTTAAAGGCGATATCGGTATTTACGTACATCATTTTAAGAAGAACAGAATGGTGGCTATTAATGCAGATACTGTATTTCCTACAGCAAGCATTGTTAAAGTACCGATATTAGTAGGTGTTTTTGATAAAATATCCAAGGGCGAGCTGAAGTTGTCGCAGGAATTTATTTATGATACATCGCGTCTTTATGGCGGGTCGGGACTGATGCAATTTTATAAAGACAGCGCTAAGACGGATCTGTCTACCATGATATCATTAATGCTTACGTATAGCGATAATATTACTTCGATTTGGTTACAGCAGTTGAGTGGAGGCGGAGTGGCTATCAACAAGCTTATGGACAGCCTGGGTTTAAAAAATACAAAAGTTAATTCGCGTACTGAAGGCAGGCTGGATGCATGGAAAAAATATGGTTGGGGCCAGACAACACCCCGCGAAATGGCCAGGCTGTTTCGATTGATCCGTGAAGGAAAACTAATTGATGCCCGATATTCAGACAAAATGTACCGGTATCTTAAGAACCAGTTTTATAACGGAAGGTCGCTGTCCCAAATCCCCTCCACCATTAACGCCATTTCCAAGACAGGTTCTGTTAATGAAGCCCGGGGAGAAGTAGTATTACTCAATGCGCCTGGCGGTGATATTGTTTTTTGCGTGCTTACGAAAAATAATACCGACCAAAGCTGGACAAATGCCAATGAGGCAGAAGGGCTTACAAGAAAAATAGCGGCTTTGATCTGGAATCACTATGAGCCTGAACATGCGTTTAAAAGTTATCCGGTAATCGATTGAGACGTGCCATAAGGGAGGAACCATTAATGGATTAAGATGATTAATGTTTTGCTGCAATGTTGATGTTTATCTGAAAAACGAACTTAATAAGCCTTAATTTCTTAATGTTTTAAAACAGACCTTTAAAAATATATTAATTGATTGTTTTATGAAGTGTATACGACCCCTGTTGTTAACATGGTATTGTATGGCGGTTTTAATAGGTAATGGGCAGGTAAGAACTGTCGACGTGCTTTCGGAAGGCTGGAAGTTTTCACGTTTGAAGCAGGAAGGCGCTTTTGATGTTTCGTTCAATGATCAGGGTTGGCAAACTGTTTCGGTACCACATGACTGGGCTATCTACGGTCCTTTTGATAAGGAGATTGATAAGCAGGTGGTGGCCATAGAACAGAACGGTGAAAAAATACCGACTGAAAAAACGGGCCGTACCGGATCTCTGCCATACATAGGTGAAGGTTGGTATAGGAAAGAGTTTGAATTGCCGGAATTTAATGCCGGTAAAAAAGTGATCCTGCTATTTGAGGGAGCTATGAGCGAACCGCAGGTGTATGTTAATGGAATCAAAGTAGGAGAGTGGAACTATGGCTATAGTTATTTTTATTTTGATATCACTGACCAGGTAGTAACGGGCCGCAAAAACCTGCTTGCTGTTCATCTGACCAATAGGGGGGAGTCATCCCGCTGGTATCCCGGAGCGGGTTTGTACCGGAAGGTTTCGGTTATTATAAAAAACCAGGAAAGCATCGACCAATGGGGCAGCTATATTACTACACCGTTGGTGACAGCCGGGGAAGCAAAGGTGAAAATTAAAACCCGTATATCGGCCCCTGGCAGTTTTTTGGTTACAGATATTATGGATGACAGGGGTAAGGTTGTTGCTCAAGATACGGTAAGCAAGGCTTTTGGTGATATGTTTGAGCAGGATATCGCTGTTTTTCAACCACGGTTATGGAGTCCTGAAACGCCTGTATTATACAGGGCTGTGTCGCGCCTATATGTAGGCAATGAGCTAAAAGATGAAGTGAGTACTCCCTTTGGAATAAGGACAATTAGTTATACGGCAGATAAAGGTTTTCAGTTGAACGGAGTAACGAGGAAATTTAAAGGAGTGTGCCTGCATCATGACCTGGGCCCTTTGGGTGCAGCAGTTAATAAAGCTGCATTGAGGCGGCAATTGCGGATATTAAAAGATATGGGGTGCGACGCGATACGGAGTTCTCATAACATGCCTTCGCTGGAACAGCTGGAACTTTGTGACGAAATGGGATTTATGTTCCTCGCCGAAAGCTTTGATGAATGGGTACGGCCCAAAGTGAAAAATGGCTACAATCTTTATTTCGAGAAAGATATGGAAAAAGATGTGGTGAACCTGGTACGGGCCACGCGCAATCACCCCAGTATAGTGATGTGGAGCGCCGGAAACGAAGTGCCCGACCAATGGGGATTTGAAGGTGCTAAAAGGGCTAAACGTATACAGGATATTTTTCACAGGGAAGATCCTACAAGGCCTGTAACGGTGGGTATGGACCAGGTGCAGAATGCTATGAAATATGGCTTTGGCGCCGTGTTGGACATACCGGGCTTAAACTACCGCCTTCCCTTGTACGAAGAGGCTTATAAAACCTTTCCCCAGGGTTTTTTATTGGGCTCCGAAACAGCTTCGACGGTGAGTTCCCGCGGCGTATACAAGTTCCCTGTTACTAAGGCTGCCCAGCAACAATATGATGATCGTCAATGTTCGTCTTACGACCTGGAGTACTGCAGCTGGTCGAATCTGCCCGACGACGATTTTGCAATGCAGGATGATAAACCCTGGGTGATCGGAGAGTTTGTATGGACCGGCTTTGACTACCTGGGCGAGCCAACGCCTTATGATGACAAATGGCCATCGCGTAGTTCTTATTTCGGGATTAATGACCTGGCAGGCCTGCCTAAAGACCGCTATTACTTATATCGCAGCAGGTGGAATACCTGGTCACCCACCTTACACATTTTACCGCATTGGAACTGGTCTGCAAATATCCGATCGGACAAAGGCAGGGAAGGAGCCATAACGCCCGTATTCGTATATACCAGCTACGATAGTGCCGAACTGTTTGTAAATGGCAAAAGTATGGGTGTTCAGAAGAAACACAAGGCAACATCTCAAAATCGTTATCGTTTAATGTGGAATGATGTTAAGTATGAGCCGGGTACTCTTAAAGTGACCGCGTTCGGTAAAGACGGAAAACCTGCAGCGGAAAAAATAATGGTAACAGCGGGAAAACCCCACCATCTAAAACTGGAGGCTGACCGGAGTACTGTTGTTGCAGATGGGCAGGATATCAGCTTTGTGACGGTTTCCATTGTTGATAAAGAGGGGAATCTCTGCCCCGTTTCCGATCAAAGGCTTCAGTTTACCGTTAAAGGCGATGGAGTTTTCAAAGCGGTATGTAACGGAGATGCAACCTCTTTGGAGTCTTTTTATGAACCCTCCATGAAAACTTTCGGAGGTAAGTTAGTGGTGTTGGTGCAATCGTTGAAGAAGGCCGGTGTGATAGCGTTAAGCGTAAGCGGTAAAGGACTAAAGCCAGGGGCCGTTTCTTTAAAAACAGTTAATTAATAATAAAGTACGACTGTTCAGGTGAGCAATGGGTTTAAAGGGTACTATATTTGTTCTTTTCGGGCTTTATCATTTATTTTATTTCAATTATGTTCAGGAAACTTACTTTTTTGGTTGCAATAACCCTGTATTGGTCGATAGTTGGCTATTCCCAGAATTTTAGCAAAACAATGGCACAACAGAAAGCAACTATCAACGCCGCATATAAAAAGAAGAAATTAACGCACAAAGAGTATAATAAATTAATGGATGAACAGCGGATCATCCAAAACGCTATAGAAAAATATAAAGAAGATGGCTATTGGTCTTCTGAAGAAAAAAATAGAATAGCTTCCAAACAGCAACGCGCTGCTAACCGGATCAGGAAGTACCAGAACAATAACGAACGCTATTGACCCCGGGGGCCAAGAGCGCTGTCGCACCGTTTGTAAATTTTATTGCCCGGCATTTTTACCCGATACGGGCAGATTCGTTGCGCGATAAACGCCTCGGGTAAAGCGGGCCGTGAATGTACTTCGCATCCCTGCAAAACCATAGGAATTTGCCGGCAACCGGTATACCTATTGAAAGAAAAAAACTGTTTCGTTCTACGGGCAGTAACGGGTTTTATAGATCCTTCGATCTGCGGAATGGCCGGATGTTAAAAAAAGCAACGGCCCTTTAAGAACAAGTGCGTATAAATAGCAGAATCGTTGATCCCTGGCCATTATATCATTTCAAGTCTTTCTTTTAGCAGGTCGAAATAAGTACAGGGGATGGATTGCCCGTTGATGAAAAGAACTTCGCTGCCTTTGCTGCTCCTGTCAATTGACTTGATATGAGCCAGGTTCGCTATGAATGACTTATGAATGCGAAGAAATGTTTTCACGGGAGCCAGGTCATCTTCCAGTTGCTTTAGTAATTTTGATGTAACGATTTCAACTCCATTCATAAGAACGAGCCTTACATAGTTACCCAGGGCCTGGATATACAGGAGGTCTTCTGAATTTACAATTTCGGCTCCGGTTCTGGTACTGATGTAAAGACGTTTACTGATTCTTCTTTCGCCGGTTATTGCATTTTTCAGATCTTCTATTTCAGATCTGATCCATCGGGTACTTTTACGGACTACTTTTTCTATTGCTTTTTGTAATCGGGGTCCTGACACGGGTTTCAGTAAATAATCAGTAGCGGCATAATCAAAAGCTTTAAGAGAATGCTGTTCCGATGCCGTTACGAAAATTACAGCGGTTGGCCTGTTTTCGAGCGTATCTAAAAGGTCGAACCCGGTTTCTTTACCCAGGCTTATATCTAAGAAAATTATATCAGGTGTAGCATCTCCTAATAGTTCGACGGCTGCCTGATAAGATTCTGCCATACAGGTGACGCGTACTTCGGGGCAGAATATTGCTAATAGTTCTTTGAGGCTTTCTCTGGCCGTTACCTCATCATCGATAATTAAGGCATCCATAAATTTTTGGTTTTAGACAATATCAATTTACATATAGTTCCTCGTTCATTTTCCCGGGATTCATGCGTGAGAGATGCAATGAACCCTTGTCTTTTTTGCAAAGTTTGTACCCGCTTTTGCAGAATGTACAAAGCGTGTCCTTCTTTTAAAATATTTTGTGATATGCCAACGCCATTGTCTATTATTTGCACCTGAATACAGTCCTGTGCTTTTATGTTGATACTGCAGACGTCAATCGTAATCTTCCCTTCTGTGCCCATATTTTTTACACCATGCTCTATAGCATTTTCAATAATGGGCTGCAGCATCATGGCAGGAATGGATATATTTTCCTGATCAATCCCCGGATCAATATGAGTTTCAAAAGAAAAAGGAGGGGTGAACCGAATCTGCTGGATAGCGACATATTTTTTTATAAAATCCAGCTCCTTTTTTAAAGTAATCTCCATTTTGTCGGAGTTTTTCAAAATGTCCCGCATCAGGCTGCTAAAACGATCGAGATACTCCAACGATTTTATCTTTTCATTTTTCAGAATATGCGATTGCAGCGGTGTTAAGGCATTGAAAACGAAATGGGGATTGAGCTGGCTGAAAAAGGCCTGTGACTGTAATTGAAGCATCACATATTGCTCATTTAGTTTTTTTTCTTTTCCTTTTACAGAATAACGTATTACCCATTTGATCAGTAACCATAAAATGAATGCGATAAGCACTCCCAGTGCGAATCTGAACCATAAGGTTTGATGCCACAAAGGGGTTATCAGTAATGCATAACTCAGCGTCTGGTAAATATGATTTTTGTCGCTGCCTATCGATAGCTTTACATTATAGTTGCCCGGTTCGGGAGTGTTTACATAAAAAGAGTAATCGGCAACCTGGGAGGGGCCTGCAATAATTTTGTTATCTTTTTCTATTTGATAGGTAATATAGTACGATTTAGGTGTGAAGTCAAGTATTTCAATCATCATCTTTACCAGTTTCTCCCCATCATATTGAAATGCGACTTTCTTTTCTGTGTATCTAGCCACCCTGCTGGTTAGTTTGTCGGGGTATAAATAGGCAGAGACATTATTTCTTGTTTTAGTAAGTACCACCCGCTCATTGAGCGTGAAAATGCCTTTGTTGGTAGCCAGCCAGATTGTGTCATTTTCCACATCGAAATGATGGATAATAATATCGTTTCCCAATAACTGTGCGTTAAACGAGCCGGCAACGCTGCCATTGCTTGTATCTATATAAGACAGACCGTTTTTGGTTAGCAATTTATAGTACTGATCACCAAAATACTCGATTTGCATACAATGATTGTCAGGCAGGCCTTTCTTTTCGTTTACGAGAAAGTACTTTTCACCTCGTTTAATATATAATCCTTCATCGGTACAGGCCAGAATGTCATTGCCGTATTTCCGCACTTTACTAACCTTCGCTTTAATTTTAGTAGGGGTATTATTAATATACAAACCGTTGGCACCGCCTTTTACGTAAACAGAATCTGATAGCGGCAACATAGTGTAGAAGTTGATCTGGCTGGTGTCAGAAAATAAGGCCTTTAAATTAAGGTCGGGAGTGAATTTCATAATAATTCCCGGATTGGTAGTGTATATTTCCCCGTTGTATATATGACGGTCTTTAGTCGCAATTTTTCGGTCCAGGCTGCCGGGGGCTTTACCCGTTATATAATTACTGTTGCTACCCAGAATGACCGCTTTTTCTTTGTGGCTTTGAAATAACATGACCGGATTGAAATTGGACGTAGTATCGCCAATCCACTTTTTGTAAAACACCCCATTTTTAAACTGATCAACTACCAGCTGTTTGTAGCCAATATCTAAGATCCGGTTTTTGTATTTTATATACCAGGTATCGTTACTATGGAGTTGGTGGGAAGTAGTGAACTTTTGAACGCCCTGCTCCTGCTTTATAAAAACGAACACTCCATCATGTAAGGTGGATATCCATATATTCCCTTTGCTGTCTTTAAGCAGGTCGCCTACTTCTACGTTGGGTAATACACTTTGCCATTCGTTCTGATCGGAAGCTGTATTGTAATTGTTGTATTTCACCAGGCCGCCTGATTGTAAAAATCCCACATATAAATCCTGGTTTTCCCAGAGATAGGAGGATACTTTCTTTAGTCTGACACTATCCTTACCTGCCGTATAAAATTTTTTCAAATGCTTGTTCTGCAATTCGTAGATCTTACTATCTGCAAATATCTTTCCGCCTTGAAATCTCATCCATGCCGAATAGAACTTGGAATCCATAGCTGAAAGGTCGCCGTATAGGAGGTAGTGTAACAAATAGTCGCTGTGTGTTTGAAGTACGGGTAGTTTATTTTTACCCAAATCCAGTATTAGAAAAGCGCCCCGGGATTTAGATAAATAGAGTTTATCCTGTACCACGTTCATTATGGTGAATGGAGTAGCGTGGCGGGAGGCATATGCGGGCAAGGGTACTTCAGTAATAGCCAAGGTTAACATATCTACTTCATATAATTTGCCGGCGTAAGAACTGGCATATACTTTATTTTTATACCTGCATACGTTTACTATTTCCTGTTCGTTGCCAGGAATTTTAAGGGTTTCAAAGGACTTGCCGTTAAAAATTAAAATGCCTTTATCGCTTACCATCCATATAAAGCCGTAGCTGTCTTCGAGCAGCCTGTATACAGTGTTCGTTCCCAGAACCGAACCATCATATTGATAATGATTGGGTTTGAAGGACCACTGGGCAGCTGTTTTCAACACGAAGCAGCAGAACAAAAATTCTGTCAGAATAGCGAATTTTAAAAAGTATGATCTGCAGGATGTGCGCATAAACGATACAAATAACAGTGATTGTTGCAGACAATCATTGCTCAATTTTCACTATTGGGCGAATCAGCAATATAAATACATAGTTTTTATTCACGAAATTTAATCGTTCTTTTTCTGAAAATTATGCATGATCTGCCAAATCACCTCTTTCACTAAATAAACTGCTTATTTTACACAATTGCTGAAAAAAAAATCGTAAATAAATCTATTTTGCTGCATATTTAG
>JBQGCI010000083.1:0-2788 GCA_052038405.1 Acinetobacter pittii | reverse complement strand
AAAAATCCCGGGGAAGTTATAAGCGGATAAGTCAAAGCCTGTAGACACCTGATTGTTGGGCAATGCGCTGAAAGCTTCCAGCTCCTTCAGGTATTTTTCCGGAAGCCTCCTGCCATTGAATGCAAATAGCTCCCTGGTGCCATTTTCGTATCGGATAGAATCAACATAACGATTGGCAATTGTATAATTGGGGCCCTCAATATATTCCGCTTTTTTAAATCGTATCAACGCGTGAGTGATCTCTACAACTTTTGCTTTTAGTACACCTTCTCTTTTGGTATAGATCAGATCCTGTGCCTGCAGCAAATAGCTGGCGAGGCAAAGAACAAAGGCTGCGATTATTTTTTTCATAAGTTAGTTTTGAATAGTAGATAATTTCTTCGGGTCAGCTGGGAAGGAAATATCATATAAAACAATACCTCCCTGAACATAGGCGATCAGCACATCGTTGTAGGGAATAACGTCGATAAAGTCTTCACCGGTGATAACCTTCAGAGATACAGGCTTTGCTTTGTCGGCAATATTAATGATGTTCAATCCTTTGGCGCCCATACATACATATAATGTGTTGCCTGAATAGCCTAATCCGTAAGGCTCCGGCATATCAAGTGTGCCGGTTACTTTAGGGGTGAGTACATTAGTGCCGCTGATATCATATACCTGCAACTGGTTCACTGTTCCTCCGCAACCCATATTATTATTTCTGAGTGTTACATAAGCAAAATGATCATCAGCAACTACAGGATCGCAGGCCCGTAAGTGCTGAGCTTTTCCCTCAAGTTTAGGCTTTTTCGGGTCACTGTTGTCAAAAACATACATACCCGCCTGGGAACCGATGAAAAGCTTATTCCTATAGGGAAATATGGTTTCTATGTCGCCCCAGCTGATGAGCTGTTCATTTAATAATACAGTAGTTTGCGGATTGGTGATATCATACGTGTAAAGAGAGGTATTGCTCACTATGTAAAGATAGTTGCCGGATATAGTCAGCCTGGCAATGGAGCCGCCGGCGCCAGCGTTGCCTGAAAGATTAGAGTCCCCCTTTGAGCAGCTAAGGCCGAGTACAAGGACCAGTGCGAATAAAAGATATTTGGGTTGCATAATTGTAACAGGTTAAGTATAGGGTTAGTATTGGCATTTAGGATTCTTCAGCATTTTTTTCTGCCAGCCTATAATGGTTCCTTTGGTTTTGTCGGGGCATTCAAAAACACCTCTTTCAGGTGGAACGGACCGGTTATCCATACTCTTAAAGGCGGGTAATCTTTTTACCGTGTTAACAGTTGTTCCGCTTATCTCTAATATGACGAGGTCGTTGAGATGATTGGTATAGATCAGTCCGTTTTTTACGGCTACTTCCTGGCTGCCCGCCACTTTAATAAATGCTTTTTTCACCGGCGCTGAGGGGTTTGAAATATCTGTAACGTGAATGCCTTTTCCACTCTCCACCTGGAAGAGTGTATGACCCCATACATAGATCTTGCCTCCGCTTTCAATGCCTTGAGGTTGGGCTAATGAAATAGTATGGAGCTCGGCTTCGTTCCCATATATAGGAGCGTATCCTATCACTTCCTTACTATCTTCTTTTTTGCAGGACAATACCAGCAATGGTACGGCTAGCGCAATCAGCAGTTTGTTGTGTTTCATTGTGTACGTTAATTAGGGTTCAGTTAATAAGTCAGATATTCTCTCTAACGGTATCCGCTATCTTAACGCAACAGGTACGCACAAAAAAGCCCGTGGCTTTAAACCGCGGGCTTTTTCGTTTCCATACTTTTTTTATATAATGTCCATAGCCTTTACAAAAAAGGTGGTAACAAAGGGCAGGATCAAAGTAAGCCAAGGCCAATGTGTAAAGCACGCAAAAACAAACCATGCTGTAAAAACAAGAAATAAAATCCACATTAAACCCTTATTCTTTGTACCTGAAGACATATTTTTATAGTTTGGTGCAAATTTAAGTGTTGAAATGCATATATGCAATATGCCCTTAGAAACTTTTTGAAATAAATAGATATTCACCTATTTTCGTTTTGTGTATCTTGTACACAATAACGTAAATGCCATTGTATCACATGAAACGCCCATGTAACATGTTCCATACACAGGGGATGTTGCATGGGCGTTCCGTCCGGCAAAATCAATCGCGGCAAAGCCGCAACAAAAAAATATACGGATGAAAGTCATTTTCTATATAAAATATCATACCCGATTTGGTGAGCGTTTGGCTATTGATGCAAATGCAAAAGAGCTGCAGTCTGAAAATGGCTATATGAACCTGCAGTATTTGAACGATGAATACTGGAAGCTGGAAGCCGATATAAATGCTGCAGATTTACCGGGGCAAACCCTGCAATATAAATACCTGTTTATTGACAGGGAAGGCGTTCGTACAGAGGAGTTCCAAAGTCCGCGCAGGCTGGTGCTTGCCGATAAAGCAGCTACAGTTCTAAAAATATATGATACCTGGAACTATGCCGGCGATGTAGCCAATACCTTCTCCACAGCGCCGTTCCGAAAAGTACTGTTGCCGCAGCCCAAGGCTTTGGCTATAAAGACCAATAAGGATACAACCCATGTGTTTGCTGTAAAAGCGCCTTTGATCAACAAAGATGAAGTGGTTTGTCTTTTAGGGGATTGCGACGCATTGGGTAATTGGAATATAGCGGCCCCCGTTCTTTTAAAATTTGATGGCGAACAGTGGATCGCAACATTGCAGTTGGATCATGTACAGTTTCCGATTGCTTATAAGTATGGTATTTACAACAAGGTGCAGGGACAGTTTAAAGCC
>JBQGCI010000082.1:0-1794 GCA_052038405.1 Acinetobacter pittii | reverse complement strand
CCGGTAAAACAGTATCCTGATTCCATATCCTGCTATTCTTAAGTACAAACGCCTCACATCCATTGCCTTCCCGAAAAGGCCACGCTGGCCGCCGGCACCCAATTCCGCTATTTAAAATGGTTTTCCATGTGTTGCAGCAATGATCCGCTTCGTCAGCCATGGCAGGCAATTAAGTGTATTCACGAACAGATCCGTCTGCCAGTTCTTTCCAAAATTGGCCTGTATCAGCCTGCCTGTTCGCAACCGCGCCGAAAACTGCGCGTTCCAGCTTTTTACATACCGGCTTAACATATCGTCGTACGAAATACGTTGTTGCAGGAAGTCGTTGGCCAGGCCGGTAAAAATTTTACCGCTGTGCATCGCCATGCTCATTCCGTTTCCACACAGAGGCGTGATCATACCGCAGGCATCGCCCGCCAGCGCCACTTTATTATATACCAGTTCCTTCCTGCTAAACGAAACCTGCGAAACCGTGACCGGCGATTCAAAAACAAACTGACTTTGTTGGAATATTTTTCGCAGATAGCCATTCCGGAATAAAACAGCTTCCTCCATTTCCTTTATTCCACCGGCAGCCTGCAGGTTAGCAGCCGTTGTAAGATAGCAAAGACAATACAGATCCGCTTCTATTTTCGATACACCGCAATATCCTTTTTCGAAATTATGAAGCGCAATGGTATTGCCAGGAAGAGGAGCTTTAATATGATATTTTACCCCAATGTAATTATTCAGGGCATTGGGCTTTTGCGCAACAAAATTGCGCTGCCATTTCACATCAAGATTGCTCCGTTTCCCAAAGCTCCCCAGGGCCAGCTTTACTTTTAATGAAGCGCTCCCGGCAAGTATTTGAAAACTGCCGTCATGATAAAATAGCTGATCCACTTTGCATCCGTCAAATACGGCAACTCCCAGCTTTCTGGCTTCTTCGTACAATAAATAATCTAAATAATAACGGCTGATACCGAAACCACCCAGATCCAGTTTCGCTTTTAACAGGGAACCGCCGGGCGCACTTACCTCCAGCTGATTAATTTCCGGCAGCCTTAGCGCGTGTAAATCGATTCCGCAGCTTTGTAAATAATCCCAGCTTTCTTTACTGATATACTCTCCGCAAACCCTGTGAAACGGATACCTGTTTTTCTCCCATAGCGCAACAGCATAGCCTTTCTTTCTTAACTGAATAGCAACCGTCAATCCGGCCAGGCCTCCTCCTGCAATCCCTATATCATAGTCGTAAGCGCTCATTTTTGATACACTATTAAATGCCTGAATGCCCATTTCCAGCTAACGTCTGCTACCATGCCTGCCTTTTTTAATAATTGTTGCCATTCCCTTTTCTTGAACCCTCTCAAAACAGAAAGAGGGGCATCATTCTTCACTAAATAGGAGCGGGAAAAGGCTTTAGTCAATACCCTGATACTGCACCAGGCCAGGGGGTGGCGATGCAGGTCGTTAATAAAAAAACCAGCTTTACAATGCTGCTGCATCCATCGCAACATCAAAATAAGCTCATCATTGGAAAAGTGGTGACAAAATAAGGAGCTGAATAAGATATCCGGGTAAACATTACCATCCCTGTAATCACTGCAAACAAATTCAATTCCAAGATGGCCATACTGCCGGCGGGCAAACTCTATGGCATGTGCATTCATATCTATCCCTGTAAGCTTTGCCTGTATGCCTGCTTTTTTGCACCACTCGTTAATCACAAATAAATTATCCCCGCCACCACAACCTATTTCGCAAATGGTGATTTTCTTACGGGTGCCCAATAGCTTTTTTAAGCCCCTAGTT
>JBQGCI010000081.1:0-4122 GCA_052038405.1 Acinetobacter pittii | reverse complement strand
TCCTCCAATTGCTTTATAAAACCCCTAATCGCATTTTGCAGAGGAACAATTGTTGCGATAAATACTTTTGATGGCTGTAACCCTTGTACTTCTGCTGCCAATTGCTCTAAACTTCCATTAGCAAAAACCAGTTTGCCCGGGAAAAATATCTTTAAGTTATTCGTCAGTTGCACTCTTATAATTGTTCGTTCTTTTAATCTTTTTACCTATGCAAGGCTCTTTGCGGAAACAGGTTCAATATTTAACCGCTCGCACCAGCCTAAAAATTTATCATGTAAAGCATCTACTTCTTTTTTCTGATCGGGTGTTAAGTGCAAAGCATAAGCCCGGCTGATCGTTCTTACCTGCAAGCCTCTTTTCTGTAAAAAATATTTAGCGCTCATGGGATAAGCAATATGGATCATGGGATCCACCGCTGTTAATTCCTGTTGCAGCCATTGCACTTCCTCCTGCTTATCGGGACTGTTAGCATGCTCTACCATCCACACCAGTACTTCAGGATAGAAATTACCTGAAATAGACGACATGCCTACTGCACCATTTTGCATGCTAAACATAGCATTGGGCGTATGTGCATCATAAAATTCCAGCTTATTGGGCACTTCTTTCAGTATCTCCAGCTTCGCCTTTACATTTTCATGCGTAATAGAGGTGTCTTTATGGTAGATCAAACGGTCTGCCTGCAATAATTCCCTGAATACATCAGGTTCGATGATCCGTTTGTATGGAGCAGGGCATTCATACATTCCCAGTGGGATATCGCCGGTAAGCGCGAACATTTTTTCAAAGTTCCGCAATAACACTTCATTGCTGTCCTCAACTTTGGCGTAATGCCCTGTAATCAATATCACCGCGTCAACGCCTGTGTCATAAATACGTTTGGTGAAATCAGCCTTATCGTCTATTGTAAGACCAAAGGACCCCGTTGCCACAACAGGAACGCGTCCATGTACATATTTTACGATATGCTGCGTTAGCTGTAATCGTTCTGCCTCGCTGATACTAAACATTTCGCTGCTGAGGCAATTAGCAAAAATTCCTTTTACGCCTGCCTGGAGATAAAAATCTAAAAGGGTATTTACTGCATCAAAATCAATATTGGCCTTCAGGTCGAAAGGCGTGATCATTACTGGCACAAATTTTCCGGCAATCGTTTGCATCGCTTTTTGCGTTAAAGTTGAAAGTTTTTATCTATAAATTCATGTAGGAAACCATTTTTGTAATGGAAGATTTTATTATGCAATACAACACTACATAGTAGTATTTCTTTGCAATTATCACAACTCATTTGAATGGTCTCAGACATGTAAGGCTCTAATTTTTCTCTACCTTTTTATCCTTTTTAAAAGCTGTTAACAGTACGCCCGTAAGAAAAATGGTGAGCGTACCTGCCACGATTACCATGTTGATGTGCAGCACCGACTTAAATGCATCATATGCAGCCGGCAATTGCGGGGAAAATGTTAACCATAGAATAACCAATATACCCACCATTACAGCAACAATGGCCTGACCGCTTTTTGTCCTTTTACTCATGATACCCAGCAAAAACAATCCCAGCATGCCACCTGCAAAAATACCCGACAATTGCCACCAGATATCCAGCACACTCTTAATGCCCAGCATGGCCAGCCCGGTTCCTAATCCAATCAAACCAAATATAACCGTTGTGATATAAAGCAACCTCAGCTCGCCCTTACCGGCCAGATCTGGCTTAAAGTAGCGTTGATAAATGTCTTTTGTAAATACAGTGGCACAGGCGTTCATTCCAGAACTGATCGTACTCATCCCTGCAGATAAGATCGCAGCTATAATCAATCCTAAAAACACTTTAGGTATTTTATGTACCATAAAATGCGGCATCACTTTATCGCCATAATCGGCTGGTTGTAAAGTTGCGGCTAATGAGCTCACCTGCTCGCTGGCAGCTCCTGACCCAAGCTTTTCTAATGCCACTGTATGTTTTAAGCCGGCTATCAACTCCGGATTCAACTGGTAATAGGAAAACAATGCGGATCCGATTATAAAAAACAATAATGAAGCAGGCACATACATCGCCACGCACAGCCAGATCGATTTTTTAGCCTGTGCAGTATCTACCGCTGTATGATAGCGCTGTACGTAATTCTGGTCCATACCAAAATTATTGAGGTTGATAAAGAATCCATAGAGGAATACTACCCAGAACCCGGATGTGGTAAAATCTAATTTCATAGTGCCCAGGCTGAATTTATCCTGAGCCATCCCGATTTCATAAGCTTTTTCGATGCCGCCGGGAATTTCCCTGATCACCAGATACAATATTAACAAAGCTCCCAGGGTTTTTAAAATACCCTGTACCACTTCGGTCCAGATGACAGCCTCCATACCTCCCATAACCGTATAAATGATGATGCAAACACCCATTACGATCATAATAGATGCCATAGAAAATCCCAGCAATGCCTGCAGACTTAAGGCCATGCCAAAAAATACCGAACCCATACGGGCAAACTGTGTCAACACGAAACATACTACAGCGTAGGTACGCGCCCAGGCTCCGAAGCGACGTTCGAGGTGGGTGTAAGCTGACACTTCACCCGTGTTTCTATAAAAAGAAACAAAATATTTGGCGGCAAAAAAAGCGGCAAATGGCATGGAAATACTGAATACAAAAGAGTTCCAGTTGCTGCCAAAAGCTTTGCCCGGCACACCCAAAAATGTATTGCTACTTAAGAAAGTTGCATAAATCGATAAGCCGATTGCCCACCCGGGAATACGGCCAGAAGCTTTCGTAAACTGATCGGCGTTTTTATTTTTTCTCGAGAAATAAAAACCGATCCATACCATGCCTATGAGGTATAGTATGATGATGCAAATATCGATAAGCGGTATATTTTTCACATCTGTATTTTATATGACAAGTATTCCTATTCTGCAATCGGTATATTGAGTTTGTAGAAAAAGTGTTAACTCAATACCGCCCATTAATGCAGCATCCAAAGCACTCTTTGTTCGAACAAGAGCGCGTGCGGACACACGCTTTGGCTTTCTGAGACCAACGAAACCGTTTTAATTGAATGCCGAAGTATAACCCGCCTGCAGGTCGGGTAGTCGCAAAGGCGTTATGACGCTAAGAAATACAAGCCAATTTCCTATACTGAATTAAGTCGCATCTTGCGTCGGTACGCCCAGCCTACATGCGGGCGGGGTTAAGTTTTGCAAACAGCATTCGTGCTTTAATCATCAGTAACCACACCTTTACTCACTTTTATCTTACCCGGCCATTTCCGGTTTTTGATTTCGGTCAGTTTCAATTTAGACGGGTCTATCTTTACATATTTGATCCGCTGCCTTCTCCAGGTGTATACTACGTGTACCATTCCATCCTTACTTTGAATAACCGATGGATAGGAGTACTGACTGATAGGCGAATCTTCCAGCACCAAGGCCGCATACCATTTTTTACCATCCTTCGACAACGATACATTTAATGGTGTACGCGGCCCTTTCCCTTTCACCCAGGATGAATCAGGCAACACATGGTTGTATACCAGCAAATGCCTCCCATCTTTCAACGTCACCGCATCTGTGCCTGAATTATTATTGGGCATATTCAGTGTCGTCATTTCAGACCATGTTTTACCACCATCCTTACTCCAGCTTTGGTAAAGTACCGTATTCCTGGTTCGCCCTAAGGTTTGCAGATCGCCGTTTTTATATCTCAAAATAGATGGCTGAATGGCCATTATTTTTTTACCATCATTAATAGGATCCGACTTGGTCCAGGTTTTACCCCAGTCCTTTGTATATTCAAAATGAACTTTCCAGCCATCTTTCTCTGTACTCGAAGGACAAACCAACACCCCTTTGATCAACTCCGGTTTATTTTTTACGGGTCCGAGATAGCCCGCTGGCAAAGCTTCGCGCGTACTCCAGGTATGGCCATTATCTGTCGAACGTTTTAACCATCCCGTCCAGCCTCCTACGTTGGGTCCAATTTTATAGAACAGGATCAATTCACCGCCCGGTACCTGGTATAAAACCGGATTATAACAGGCATAGCGTAAAGTATCATTCAATATGCCGTCTGCTGCCATAGCAGGTTTTGACCACTCACCGTTTTTCAAATGACTGGTGTAA
>JBQGCI010000080.1:0-4290 GCA_052038405.1 Acinetobacter pittii | reverse complement strand
GGAACCGTAACGGAAACACCCTGTCGCACACAAGATCTTTTGGGGGCAGACGAAGTGTTTTTAACCAATGCCATCCGCGGTATACGATGGGTACAAAGCATTGACAACGCCAATTACAAGGGAAGCCTTTCCAGGGAATTCCATCAACAATATATCAAACCACTTTTCTAAAAAAGGTTCGCTTTTTGCTATACTTTAGCCATCAAATCAATTACCTTGAAAAGAGAAGCTGTAAGTATCTTTTGGTTCAGAAGAGACCTTCGTTTGGAAGACAACGCCGGACTATACCACGCGCTGAAGAGCGGGCATCCGGTGCAACCTGTTTTTATTTTTGACACCCATATACTCGATGAACTGGACGACAAGACGGATCACCGGATCACGTTTATTTACGAGGCGCTAGGAAAAATGCAAGAGCAGCTGGTGGCGATGGGGGCTACTTTGGATGTACGGCACGGGCAACCCGAAGCCGTATTTAAAACCCTGGAAAAACAGTATGATATCCGGAACGTTTTTTTGAACCAGGACTACGAGCCTTATGCGAGGCAGCGTGATAATAGCATTTACAGCTATTTTAAAGATAAGGAAATTGCAGTTAAAGGTTTTAAGGACCAGGTAATATTCGAAAAAAACGAAGTACTGAAAAACGATGGAAAACCTTACACCATCTATACGCCTTATGCTAATAAATGGCAATCTCTTATAACTCCTTTTTTCCTTACCTCCTACCCCACTAAAAAGTATTGGAATCATTTTCATAAACGTGCTGAGCTATCATTTCCTTCCTTGCAGCAACTAGGATTTAAAAAGACCGGCTTTACATTTCCGTCGCCCAGCCCTGAAACGGGTCTGATAAAAGATTATGATAAAACGCGCGATATTCCGGGCATTAAAGGCACCACCAGGATAAGCGTTCATTTGCGTTTTGGTACGATCAGCATCCGCAAGCTGGTAACCAGAGCTGGCAAGCTGAATCAAACTTATTTGAAAGAACTCATCTGGCGCGAATTTTACCAGATGATCCTGTTTCATTTTCCCGAAGTGGTAGATACTTCTTTCAGGAAAGAGTATGATAAAATACACTGGAGAAACAATGAGAAAGAATTTGAAGCATGGTGCAATGGACAAACAGGCTACCCTATCGTTGATGCAGGTATGCGGGAGTTAAACGAAACAGGCTTTATGCATAACCGGGTACGAATGATCACTGCTTCTTTTTTAACCAAACATCTTTTAATTGACTGGCGTTGGGGTGAAGCTTACTTTGCAAAAAAGTTACTCGATTATGACCTGGCCTCCAACAACGGTGGCTGGCAATGGGCTGCCGGCAGTGGTTGCGACGCAGCGCCTTACTTCAGGGTGTTTAACCCGTATATCCAAACCAAAAAATTTGACAGAGATCTGAAATACATCAGGAAATGGGTGCCGGAGTTCGAAAGCGACCGCTATCCTGCCCCTGTTGTTGAACACGCTTTTGCCCGGAAACGCTGCCTGGAAGTATATTCAAAGGCGCTGAAAAAATAAGACCTGGTGTATTAACTATTGTTTTTTTCGAATACGGTTTGTAGTACATCAATGGCTCTTTTTCCTTCCACCCCCAGGTCGAGACTGTAATGATTCACGTAAAGTTCAATATGCTGGCGCATGACATCTTCGCTCATGGCTTGTGCATGTTCTTTCACATAGCCGGAAACTGCCGGGTAACCAGCAAAAGACTTTTGCAAGCTTTGATTCACCAATTGATTCACCTGCCCGTATAGTTCATTACCTAAAGACTTTTTAATTACAATGCCTCCCAAAGGAATAGGCACACCCATCTTATCTTCCCAATATTGTCCCAGGTCTACTACTTTATGCAGGCCTTTTTGCTGGTAGGTAAAACGGTTTTCATGAATGATTACACCCAAATCCGCCTCTCTATTTACCACCGCATCTTCAATTTCATGAAACACCTTGAAATCTTTATTAGCTGCTTTTGGGAAAGCAAAGCTAAAAAGGAGGTTGGCAGTGGTGTTTACACCGGGTAAAGCAACAACAGCTTTATTCACATCCCCGTGAGAGAAATTTTCATCTGAATGAGCCACCAGCAATGGGCCCACTCCTTTGCCCAACGCGCTTCCGGCATTTAACAACTGGTAAGTATCTGAAGTTTTAAAATAAGCAGGAAAACTCAGTTTCGTTACATCCAGCTTCCCCTCCAGTGCCCAGCGGTTCAGGGTTTCCACATCTTCCAGTACCGGTTCAAAAACAAGACCACCCGTATCAATACCGCCGTTCACCAGCGCATCAAAAATAAATGTATCATTAGGGCATGGAGAAAAACCAATTGTTAAAATCATTACGAAAGGTAAAATATTAAAAGAAAAATCAAAATTAAAACGGATGCCGGAGATACCCTTTCCTTTTGCGCACGGTTAGGGAGTCACCATTACCCCAATTATCCTAACCAGTTCCTGGTTTAAATTACCAATGGCATCTGTAAAGTTCCACCTGCTTTTGTCCCGCTCCCCCGCATAATTAGAGATCGACCTGATTTGCAGAAACGGAATTTTCTCCATCAATGCAACGTAATGCAGTGCAGCGCCCTCCATCGATTCAATTACGGCACCCTGGGCTTTTAACAAATTAATTCTTTTTTTGTTCGTAGATATCTCGTTGATCGTCACTCCGGGCACTGCCTTAAGCCCGGCTATATGCAGTACTTTTCTATGCGGATTTTTAAGAACGCCTTTCTTAAAAGGCTTTTGATCGGCTCCAGCAAAACCCATATCAACCAGCGATTGCCACTTGTTACCTTCCTGTACTCCCATATCCCCAAAAAATTCATGCGAAATAGCAACAACCTCGCCCCGTTTCATGCTTTTGTCAAAGCAGCCTCCTATACCAGCTTGTATTATCAATTGGGGCTGGTATCGCTGAAGGGCCCTGGTTATTGAATAAACCGCCTGAGGGGCCCCTACCCCGGTAAATACCACAGGTATTTTTCCTTTCCGCAAAAAGGGTAACGACGGCGCTATTTCCAGTTTTGTAGCTGACACAATTAAAAGCCTCATAAAAAAAATATTACGACAAATGTCGTTATTCTGTCTAAATATTACCTTTGCCGGATGGTATATCTTACGAGACAGGAACATTTTAATGCCGCCCACCGCTTGTACAACCCGGCCTGGGACGACGCAAAAAATGAAGAAGTGTTTGGCAAATGCGCGAATCCTAACTGGCACGGTCATAATTACGACCTGTTGGTGACTGTTAAAGCAAAACCTAATTATGATACAGGTTTTGTTTTTGATGTAAAGAAACTGAGCACCATCATCAGGGAACATGTAACAGAAAAGCTCGATCATAAGAACCTCAATGAAGATGTTGACTTCATGAGTGGGAAAATGTGCAGTACAGAAAATCTCGCTATAGAGATATGGAAGCAGCTGGAGCCCCATATTCCTGCAGGCATACTCCTGCACTGCATAAAATTGTACGAAACGCCACGCATTTATGTGGAGTATTTCGGCGAATAATATAGTCCCCGCACATTTATCATTCATTATTTCACTTTACTCCCATTACCATGAAAGTATCTGTATACAGACAGGAACATTTTAATGCAGCCCACCGGCTTTATAATACAGACTGGGATGATGCAAAAAATGCTGCAGTTTTCGGCAAATGTGCCTATCCGAATTATCATGGCCATAATTACGACCTCGTGGTAAAGGTAACCGGCAACCCCGACCCTAAAACAGGTTTTGTAATGGACATGAAAGAACTAAGTGATATTATTAAAAAGGAAATATTGTTAAAATTTGATCATAAAAACCTGAACCTCGACACTGAAGAATTTAAGGTATTGAATCCGACTGCAGAGAATATCGCCATTGTTACTTATAATCTGCTAAGGCCCCATATTGAGCATTCCTTAGATTTGCAGGTTCGCCTTTATGAAACGCCCAGAAATTTTGTAGAATATCCGGCAAATGAATAATTTTATTTTATATTATATTGACATCTATAACTAATACCCATGTCCTACAAAAAGATTGAGACATATGATGAAGCCACTACGGAGGGCCTTATCAAAAACTATAAAGAAGCTTTACAGCTTTTAGGCGAAGATGACGAGAGGGAAGGATTATTGAAAACGCCGGAGCGTCAGGCCAAAGCCATGCAATATCTGACACAGGGATATCAACTGGATGCACATGCCATTATCAATTCAGCTAAGTTTCATGAAGACGTAAGCGAAATGATCGTGGTAAAAGATATAGAGCTATACAGCATGTGCGAGCACCA
>JBQGCI010000079.1:0-4575 GCA_052038405.1 Acinetobacter pittii | reverse complement strand
GCACAAAATGATCATTGGCGAAGCTCAGTCCGTATTTGCCGATAGTATCGCCCTGGTATTCCACTTCTATGTCCAGGTTGGTAATGCCCAGCTTTTCTTCCGAAAGACGGATAATGTTCAGCAACTTTTGCGGTTTTAACCGGTGCTCGTAATCGTTGGCATTCCAGAGCTGGAAGTTAACCACCTGCTCATTCCTGATGGTGCCGCCACAATCAATAAAATGGCGGGTTACCAGGCCCACTTCTGTTACATGAAAATGTTCGGGTACCCATCCGCCGTTGGGTAGCTCAAAAGCTACGTTCTGTAGCTGCGGCAGCAATTCTTTTAATTCGGAAAGTTTCATAATGTTCCTATTAATTGTTATAATGCAATATTGCGATTAATTAGGGCATAAAAAAGATCAGCAGCATTTTTGAGCGGCTACGTTGTTTGCAAAAAATGCGTTGAGTTCTTTCCTGAATTGCCCCCATACTTTTTCATCAATGCAGTAGCATACGCTGGTTCCTTCAATATTCCCTTTGATGATCCCGGTATTTTTAAGCTCCTTCAGGTGTTGCGAAATAGTGGCCTGGGCCAGTCCCAGCTCCGCCACCAGGTCGTTACAGATACAGGCATTTTGTTTAATGATATACTGAAGAATAGCAATGCGGGCGGGGTGGGCCAGCGCTTTAAACAGTACGGATAAATGATTTTGTTCTGCCGTGAAGATATCTGATTTGGTTAAACCCATTGCTTGATCGTTTCATTGCAATATTACGATTGTTTAGGGGGGTGACCAATTTTTTTTGCCGATCCCTTCAAGCCGTCGTTCCGACCGTAGCGACGCAGGAGCGTAGCGGAGGAACCTCTACGCAGTGCCAATCTCGCTTCGTAAGCAAGATCCCTCCATCCGTTTCGTTGCACTTCACTTAGTCGGGATGACAATTACGAGAAGCCGAATCCGTCTCCGTAATGTGACCCTTCGACTTCGTTGCACTTCGCTCAGGGTGACGGCGACTAAAAGCCAAATCCTGCTCCGTAATGTGAGATCCCTCCCCGTCCAAACAATGTTCGTCCGGGCAGGCGATGCGTTTCGTTACACTTCACTTAGTCGGGATGACGATTACGAGCGGCAACCGTCCCAATTGGGATGGCGAAGAAATGCGCTCTTCACTTACCCAGCTTCTCAACCTGTATCGCAATAAATTTAGGCAGGTAACTTGGTGTACAATTTTTAGCCACTACCTCCTCTTTGTACAAGCCCGTATGCTTGCCAATAGCGATGCATCGTGCGCGATGTTCCGGCTGGAACACCCCAATTTGCCCGGCGGTGAAATTCATGGCCCATTGCACTTCGGATGCTTCGTTTTGTATGCGTTCTTCAATGGCGGTTAACAGGGCTTCGGTATTCGGTGGTGACGGCTGTCCCATCCAACGCAGGCGGGCCTGGTAATACCAAAAGGTGCGTCTTTGAAGCGGGGAGGGGCTGTGCTCCCAGGATTCCATCAGCTGAATGGTCTTTTTATCTTTCGAAAGCTGGTTGGCCATTATAGCTAAGACTTTCACAGACACCGCTTTAAGGGATAAAAAAGACTTGGTTGAAAAAGGCATACTACAGCTGACGGATGAAAAGGGGAGAAATGCGAACTATGAACTGGCTGAATTTACCTTGAATTAATGGTGGAGTCAGATGTCGGCTATATGTATCCTGTTTTTCATCATGATCCCGGTTCCCTCACTTTTCATAAGGTTCTAAATTGGTAAGATCATACAAACGCCTGATCGAAGCATCACCCTTTATATTTGAGTATTCATTTAGAACAAGCAGGATAAAAAGTGTACAATAAATTAAAATTTTGGCGGTCAGGTGAAAGATTTGAGATTTCTGCCTTGCTGGAACCGACGCTGACTGATTGCCGGAAAGTTTAAAAAATGGCAGGGCAATTCTTTAAAAATAGCCCGGACCCTGACCGTAAAGTGGTGTACAAATGCTACTTTTACAGGAAATTTTCAAAACTGGCAAAGCACACAACTGACTTATGAAACCGGTATATATCCTGCTATTCGTTTTAGCTTCGTTTGGGTGTAAGAAAGAAGAAGTAAATCCACCCGCTCCAACCCAACCAGAGCCGCTGGCGGTCCCAAAGATTAATGTTATCAGGGGAAATAACCAGGTAGGTTTCGCTTCGCATTACCTCAGTGATTCGATTGTTTTCGAAATTGTTCCTCCGAAGCCTGAGGATATCGAAAAATACAGTTACAGTTTCAGCACTTCACACCCCCCATTGACCATGTTCAATCTTTCGGCTATCCGAGATGGAAAATGGTATATTAGCGTAGCCTGGAAGTTGGGTAATAAATATGAAAAACAGGAATTAACTTTTTATCTGAAAGAAAAGTGTCAAAACTTCACCTTTACTGACACTTGCAGGAAATTGGATTCTGTAAAGTTATCAGTCCCGGTAAAGCAGCCCTGGATAAAGATATTTAACGGGGATCCCTGGACACTTTATGACATGCATTTTTCAGGCAGTAGCAGTGGGATTGCTGTTGGGGATTTACCCTTTACACCCGGCTACCTGAAAACCGAAGACGGTGGAAACACCTGGTCCTACCTGGAGCATCGACGAAATGATATCTACCAGCTATCTTTTTCCGGTGCAGATACCGGGATAGCCGTCCTGACCAACAACTGGGCTATGTTTACCTATGATGGTGGTAAATCTTTTTTTACAGCTGACTGGACGCCTCCGTTTGTAGGGCACCAAAGTTCTGCCGATTATTTTATGTATAGCGGGCGCGAAATGCTAAGCATCAGCCGGTCAGGGGGTATAGCCAGGACGGAGAACGCAGGTAAATCATGGACGACGTATGGAAGGTTTACTTTCCATACAGCATTGAATGATATAACCTGTATGGGGGATACCTGCTACGCTTGCGGTTCGATAGGTAAAGTAATTTTAAGCCGCGATAGGGGTCGGACCTGGATCGAAAAGGAAATTTTGCTGAATAATGATTTGAGGGTTATGGCCTTCGTTGATGATAAGCTGGGCTTTGCCGGAGGTACATACGGTTCGCTGATCCGCACAACAGATGGAGGTAATAATTGGCAGCTGATAACAACAGGAATGCGTTTTACCATAGTAGGGATACATTTTATTTCTGCTCTTTCGGGATATATTGTTTCTTCAGCCGGGGAAATAGCCAGGACTGTGGATGGAGGCAGGAGTTGGACTTTGATCAATAGAGATAGTTATGGGGTATTTCAATTAAATAAGGTGTTCCTTCGGGGCAACACCATATTGGGACTGCAGGTGGGCTCCATATTTAAATATGTCATAGATAATGATTAGTAAAAAATATCTAAATTTTATTAGCGCTGTTTTATTCTTAATTGTAATAACAGGCTGCAGTAAGAAGGTGGATGCGGATGCCCCACCAGAAAGGTACGGATCATTTGAAATAATAAAAGGGGCAGGCCAGCAGGGAATAATGGGTGAATTTCTTTCGGATACACTTACCGTAAAGGTAAGTCTGAAAGCACCATTTAAAAGGTATGTTATCAAACCCGAAATATTACAGGGTAATGGGCAAGTGCAAGAGCAGGGAGATTTGAGTTACATATATACGCCGGCTATTGGTAGGGATGATATCAGGAAGTTTACCTGGAAACTGGGTTGCGATCAAAATTTTCAAAAGGTTAAATTTAAAATATATGCTGATACCCTGACGGGCCAGTACGCTAGCCTGGATGCTGTTCATGTTATGGACTCCATAGTAGTGGATGCAACCGGTGCTAAACCCTCAGGATGGGGGCGTGCTTGCGGGGTCAGCTATCTGGATTTCTTTAATGCTAAAATAATATCCCATGATCAAAAGACACTGTATCTGATCTCACGTGGTATATACCGCTCAACAGACAGTGGTGTGAACTGGGTGAAGATGGAAGCGCCTTTCTGGGAATCCATTGTCGATGCGCAGTTCAATAGTCAGGGGTGGCTTTATCTCTTAACCTATAGCCAGGGGATATGTTATTCAAAGGACCTGAAAAGCTGGACATTTATTAACAACGGACTTTTAGATCATCGTATGCCTACCTCATTTTTGGTAGAGGATACGGCAATGTACGTAAGTTTCTATTTTGACGGTCCCTATCGAACAACTAACAATGGTGACTTTTGGCGGAAGCTTTTTGTCTCGAATAGTTCTCAACGGGTACATCAGATTACCAGGCATCCAAACGGAAATTTATATCTGGCAGATGACTGGCATAATATCTTTATATCCCGCGACCAGGGCAATAACTGGAGCAGGCCGTTGATAGACTATCAGTACCGGCGATCTCAGGTATATAGTTTAGCTATAGATGCAGATGGATATCTCTATATAGGGGCTGGTGACGCGACCATTTCGAAACTATCACCTAACACTTACAGTGGAGAAGTCCATCAGTTCTATCAGATGAATAATAGCAGTCAGCATGTCGAAGATATCAAAGCAATCAATAAGGAAGTCTATTTTACCGTCAATGGAAGTCCGGCCCCGGGTATCTACTCTTCTTTGAATTGGAAAAGGGTTGAATTAGGCTTTAATCAG
>JBQGCI010000078.1:0-2759 GCA_052038405.1 Acinetobacter pittii | reverse complement strand
AGGCGCCAACATCACTGACTGACCATTATAAGAAAAATCTTCCAGCAACCACTGGCAAAATCGGTTGCAATCATCAATAGGCAGTTGGGCTATTGCATAAAACGCGCCACCCGGATTGGGACAGTACACGCCCTCCATTTGATTTAGCCGGCTTACCAGTAAATCCCTGCGCCGCAAATATTCAGCTCTCGGTTCATCAAAAAAATGATCCGGCAGGTCAACCGCAGCTTCGCCTAAAACCTGCTCCAGGCCTGGTGGACTTAACCTGGTTTGCGCCAGTTTGATGGCCAGATCGTACACTTTTTTATTTTTTGTCACCAGTGCGCCGATGCGGGCGCCGCAGGCACTATACCTTTTACTGATGGTATCAATCAAAATGGCGTTATCTTCCAAACCTGGCAGGTGCATTACACTGGTATGCGGTTCTTCGCTATAACAAAATTCCCGGTAAGCTTCGTCACTAAACAGGTAGAGATTATTTTTTTTGCAAATTTCGCCGATGGCCAGCATTTCATCCCTGCTATATAAATAACCGGTTGGATTATTAGGATTACATATTAAAATAGCCTTTGTACGCGGGGTAATCGCTTTTTCAAATTCGTTCAGCGGCGGCAATTCAAACCCCGTTTCAATAGCCGACCTTATTGGCACCACCCTAACGCCTGTCTGGCAGGCAAAACCCAGGTAGTTCGCATAGAGCGGCTCGGGAATGATCACTTCGTCGCCATCATCCAGGCATGCAAAAAAAGCAAACATTATCGCCTCGCTGCCACCTGCTGTAACCAGTATCTCATCCTTATTAACGTGTATACCAGCTTTCGCATAATATTCAGTCAGCTTGTTCCTATAGCTTTCGTTACCGGCACTATGGCTGTATTCTAAAATCGGCATATTAACATTTCTTACTGCATCCATAATGGCGGGAGGTGTTTCCACATCCGGTTGGCCAATATTCAGATGATAAACTTTAATCCCCCTTTTCTTTGCCGCATCTGCATAAGGAACCAGCTTCCTGATGGGCGAAGCAGGCATTTCAACACCACGTCTCGATACTGTAAGCATACTACTATTTGTTAGTTTATATTAAAATTAAACCCCTTCAAAGCTTGAAGGGGTTTAAAAAAGATTTTATTAAAGCTTTTTATTTCTTTGCAACCACCTCGCCCGTAAAGTATACGATTTTTGGCTCGTTGTAACCGGCCAGGTAAATCTCTACATCTTTATTTACAGGTCCAGCGCTGGGCGCAGTGTAAGAAACTTTTATTTTTCCGGTTTTACCAGGCATAATAGGCTCAGTTGGTTTCTCAGGCACGGTACAACCACAGCCTGCCATTACATTTTTTACCACCAAGGGCTTTTTAGTTTGGTTAACGAACTCCATATAAAAAGTCACAGGATCGCCCTGTTTCACTTTACCAATATCATACTTTTCTTTTACCATAGTGATAGCAGCATCGGCGCCTGTTGCCACTGATTTTACGCTGGCCGACTGTGCGCCTGCCCAATTAACAGACATTACAAATAGTAAGGAAAGGATCAGACTGATTTTCTTCATACAAAAATTTTCGTTGTTACTAAATTGGATTACAAAAGTATTTAAAAAGATGCAATTAGTTGTACTAAAGTTGCATTTAAACATTTAATTACACTTTGCGGCTTTCCCTGGCCCCAAAAACCTTTGATTATACATATTTTGTACACATAACCGCCACACTAAAATGCATATTAATCCGTTATATTGACATATTAAAGCTTCTCACCTATTTTTGTCGAATGGATATACTCAACTCCGGATTTGCAGAGCAAAACGAAATGCTGTCTTTTGAGAAATTTAAAGACGGAGTTTTGCACGATTATTATATCGCATGTTTAAGCAGGGAAACCAGTTTACTTTCCCGTAAAGAAGTGCTTACAGGTAAAGCCAAGTTTGGAATTTTTGGAGATGGTAAGGAAGTAGCCCAGGTGGCCGCTGCCAAATTTTTTCAGCCGGGAGACTGGCGCAGCGGATACTATCGCGACCAAACGATGATGTTTGCTACCGGCGAGTCAAACCCCAACCAATATTTTGCACAGCTCTACGCTGACCCGGACCCTGAACGGGAGCCATTCAGTCACGGGCGCCAAATGAACTGCCATTATACGAGTCGCAATACGCTCCCTGATGGAGAATGGGCAAACCTGGTAGCGATTAAGAATACCGGCACCGATATGTCGTCCACAGCCTCCCAAATGCCCCGTGCCGTTGGCCTGGCACTGGCCTCCAAACTATTCAGGGAGGTGAACGAGTTGAAACAGTTCAAACACCTTTCTGACAACGGGAATGAGGTTTGCTTTTGTACGATAGGCGACGCTTCTACCAGTGAAGGACACTTCTGGGAGGCAGTAAATGCTGCGGGTGTGCTTCAGGTTCCGTTAGTCATTTTTGTATGGGATGACGGTTACGGCATTTCTGTGCCGAGAGAATATCAAACTACGAAAGGTTCTATATCAAAAGCGCTGAAAGGCTTTGAAAAAGAAGAAGGTACTAACGGGTTTTATATTGCGGCACTGAAAGGCTGGGACTACATGGGCATGGTTGAAGTATTTAATGAAGGCATCAGCCTGGCCAGGGAAACCCATACACCTGTTATCTTCCATATTGAAGAGCTGACACAACCCCAGGGGCATAGTACCTCGGGCAGCCACGAACGTTATAAAACCCGTGACCGCCTGCAATGGGAAAAAGAAAGAGATTGCCTGGTAAAGATGGAAGCCTGGAT
>JBQGCI010000077.1:0-5503 GCA_052038405.1 Acinetobacter pittii | reverse complement strand
CATCGGAGTGTTTAGTAACGGGGAGATTGATTATACGTTAAAAGGCGTGCATGCTAAAGTGTCTGTTACCTGGGGCTACAAAGCCCCGGATGGTACCGGCGATACGCATTATTCTGTTATGCGCGGCACCCGGGCTAACCTCATTATCAGGCAAGGTAAAGAAGAAAACTATAAACCCGTTTTGTATATTGAGCCTACTAATAAGAAAGATGCCGGTTTTGAAAAAGATCTGAATGCCGCACTACAGACCATACAGGCGCAATTCGCGGGAATAAGTATTGAAAAAACAGTAAAAGGATGGCGTGTTCTTGTACCCGGAAAATACAATACCGGTCATGAGGCGCATTTCGGACAAGTAACAGAAAGCTATCTGAAATATTTAAAAGAAGGTAAACTGCCCGATTGGGAAGTGCCGAACATGATTACCAAATATTACATCACTACATCTGCTTTGGAAATGGCAAAAAAATCTTCTGAGAAATAAAATGAAGTCAAGATACCGGATCAAAAAAAGGATGCTACGCGTGGGTCTTGTTCTGCTGCTTAATGTAGTAACGGGCATTACTGTAAATGCGCAGCGTATTGCTACTTTGAGGGCTACAACAACAGGCAAAGAACAGTTTAGTATTCCTATACAGACGGCATTGGACGCCATCACAACCTTGCCTGATAGCAGCCTGCAATTGGTGGAGATACGCGATGGTAAGAAAGTTACTATTCCTTTCCAGGTAAGTTCCAACATCAATGGAAGAGATTTATATTGGCAGATAATGCCTTCCGTAAAAACAAATCGTGTATTCGAATTGGTACGGGTGGCGTCTGCAACTGATTTTCCGGTAATGCATGCCGATCAAAGCAGGGGCGCATTAACAATAGGTGATAACGGGAAATCATTGCTGCAGTATCATTTTGAAACGGTATATCCTCCAAAGGGTATTGATACTGCATATAAACGTAGCGGGTTTATACATCCGCTAACCACACCATCGGGTCATGTATTAACCCGAATTAACGCTCCCGATCATTACCATCACTGGGGCTTATGGAATCCTTGGACCCATGTGCTTTTTGAGAGGGATACCGTCGATTTCTGGAACCTTAAAGACAGGAAAGGAACCGTTCGTTTCTCAGGTTTTAACCAGATAGAGGCGGGGAGTGTTTATTCGGGCTTTAGCGCCTTGCATGAACATATCGTATTTAAAAAAGACGGTACCGAGAAAACTGCTATTAATGAAGTGCAAACGGTAAAGATCTACAAAGCCCAACCCGGTGCCCCCTATTATATACTCGATATAACATCACAGTTGAGCTGTGCCGGTTCAAGCCCGGTATTATTGCTGGAATACCGTTACGGCGGTCTCGGCATCCGCGCTACAGAACAATGGGATAGTAAAAACAGCACCACTTTAACTTCAGAAGGAAAAGACCGTAAAGGTGCCGACGGCAGCGTTGCCCGGTGGTGCCTCACTCAGGGAAGCCTGGGCAATGACTTCGGCGGATTAGAGATGATGAGTCATCCTGTTAACTATAACCATCCCGAACCATTGAGAGTATGGCCTGAAAATTCGAATGGCCGTGGCGATGTTTTTTTGAATTTTTCTCCTACTAAAAACAAGAACTGGTTACTGGAGCCCGGTAAAAGCTATTGGTTAAAGTACCGCTTTTTGGTTTTTGATAATCAACTCAACAGGGTTCAGGCTGAAGAGGCCTGGCAATCTTTTGCACTTCCGCCAAAACTGATGGTTCAAAAATGAGTAACAGTCTAAATAGTGTGAACCGATGTTAAAAAATAGAATGCACCTAAAAGTGAGTATTGTACTATTGCTGCTTTTAATAATTGATGCTGATCTCCTCCGGGCGCAAGTACCGGTTAACTGGAAAGCAGTAAAGGTTTTAGTTTACCAGAAAAATGGAAAAGGGTATGTACATGATAATATTCCCTATGCAGCACAAGCTATCATCAGCCTGGGAAAAAAGCATGGCTTTAAAGTAGACACATCTTCACTTCCTTCGGTAATGACCGAGGATCATTTAAAGCAGTACCGGATGCTGATCTTTACAAGCACTAATAACGATGTTTTTGATACAGATGCGCAGCGACTGGCTTTCAGACGGTATATTGAAGCGGGTGGCGGATTTGTTGGCATCCACTCGGTAACCGGTACCGAACGTAACTGGCAATGGTTTAAAATGATGCTGGGAGGCACTTTTTCCTGGCATGCCTCTTTTCAAACGTTTACGGTACGGGTAATAGATAGCCAACATCCTTCAATGAAAGGTACGCCAGTTGTGTGGAATAAGGCCGATGAATGTTATTTTGCAAAAGAGCTATATCCGGGACCAACAGCTGTAATGGTAAACGATTTCTCCACTATCGATACCAGTAACCCGGAGCAGAAAGAACTATTGAACAAGAATGCAGGGGCGTTTGCAAGGTATTTTCCCAGTGCCTGGTATTACAATTTTGATGGGGGTGTCACCTGGTGCACTACATTAGGCCATGATAAAAAAGATTACTCCGACCCGGTATATTTAAAGCATATCATGGGTGGTATAGCGTACGTTGCAGGCAGCGTTAAGAAAATAGATTTTTCCAGGTCCTACGCGGTTTCCTTCAATGAACCCGTCAGGTATTAATAAGCCTTCTTGCTAATGAATGATGAGCTCGCAGGGTATTTTTATCGATACCGGCCGCGTCGATTCTGCGGGGTTATTAATAAGTTCCATCAACAGGCCTGCAGCCGTTAGCCCCATTTCGTAAGCGTTTTCATCCAGTGAGGCCCTGGGCTTGGCGTCTAGGTACTTGATGAGAGGTAGGTTGCCGAAACCTATGATATCTATTGTATCAAGCAGCCCGGGATGGTAGCTTTTAATATAGTTGATGGCATCAAGGCTTACATAACTTTTAAAAACAAAAAATGCAGTGGGGGGATTGTCGGCAGTAAGTAATTCCTTCATTAACTGATGGGTTTTTTGTTCAGAAAAATCAACCTCCCGTAACAAATGGGGATCGAAATCGATTTTTAGCTTTTTTAATGCTTTTTTATAACCCATGAATCTTTCATGACTGGTACTTAATATGTTAGGCCCCATCAGGTGGGCAATACGGCGGTGCCCCAGCTGGTATAAATAATCGATAGCTAATGAGCCGGCCTGTATATTATCGGCAATAACATTATTAAAAAGTGGCTGACCGAAAGAACGGGCCAGGAACACCACGGGTATGCCATTTTGCTCCAGCCGTGTAAATAGCTCCGATTTTTTGGTGCTTTTAGAAATGGTAATGATCACGCCATCCACCCGGTTACTGATCAGGTTTTTGATGATCCGTTCTTCCTTGTCTGCGTCTTCATGTGATTGAGCTATAACTACCTGGTACCTGTGCTCACCCGCTATTTCTTCCAGGCCGCGTATGGCTGCAACAAAAAACTGGTCAATCAGGTCTGGAATAACCACACCCAGGGTAAAAGACTTATTCTGCTTGAAATGCCGCGCTGCTTCATTGGGAACATAGTTCCATTCCCGGGCCAGTTGTTGCACCCGCTCTTTTGTCAGATCACTAATATTGACATGATTGCTTAACGCTTTAGAAACCGTTGAAACAGACATGTTCAGTTTCTTCGCCAGGTCCTTTATCGTGATCCCTTTTTTCACAGGCAAAATATACAAACTATTTTGATAAGTTCACCCGAATTGGCGAATAGTACTGTTGAAGGATATTTTTGGCTGCGATTTATATATTTTGTTCTTTTGCTACCTTGTTTAATCAATTCTACATATAATGATACAGGTGGGCGGTACAAAACTGTCTTTGAAAGATTTCGAGGAAATTCTTCTTTATAAAAAGCCGATTGCCCTGGATAAGGCTGCTATTGAAAGAGTACAGGCATCCTTTGATTTTTTAAAGCAATTCTCTAATCATAAACTTATTTACGGCATCAACACCGGCTTCGGGCCCATGGCTCAATACAAGGTGAGTGACGATAACATTCTTCAACTGCAATATAATCTCATTCGCAGCCATAGCAGCGGAGGGGGCACCGTGTTAAATCCTTTACTGGGCCGCGCAGTTATGATTGCCCGGTTAAATAATCATTTGCAGGGTTACTCGGGGGTACATTTAGAATTGGTGGAGTTACTGTCAGCCATGATCAATGCCGACCTGGTGCCCTGTATTTATGAGCATGGAGGGGTGGGTGCCAGCGGCGACCTGGTGCAGTTAGCACACCTGGCCTTAGGCATAATAGGGGAAGGTGAAGTATGGTATCAGGGACAATTAATGCCTGCCGCACAGGGGTTTGAACTGGCTGGTTTGAAACCTTTGCAGGTTCATATACGGGAGGGCCTGTCGCTGATCAATGGCACTTCGGCAATGACAGGCGTAGGGCTATTGAATATTATCCGTGCACATAAGCTGGTAGACTGGTCAGTAACGCTTTCCGCCATCACCAACGAGCTGATGGAAGTATATGATGATCATTTCTCGCATGAATTAAACATTGTAAAACATCATAAGGGACAAAATTATATCGCTGCTGCTTTCAGGGATATTCTGGCAGGTAGCCAGATGATTCGCAGCCGCTCCGAGCATTTATACAACCCCGAAAATATCCAGCACGATGTGTTTGAAGATAAGGTGCAGGAATATTACTCGCTTCGCTGTGTAACCCAGGTATTGGGACCTGTATATGATGCGTTGACCCAGGCTGAAAATACCGTGGTTAACGAACTCAATTCGGTGAATGACAACCCGGTAGTAGATGTTGCCAACCAGAATATATTTCATGGAGGTAATTTCCATGGCGATTATGTATCCTTCGAAATGGATAAATTAAAGATCGCTATTACCAAACTTACGATGTTAAGCGAGCGCCAGTTGAACTATTTCCTCAATAGCCGGTTGAATCAAAAGTTTCCTCCTTTTGTAAACCTCGGCGTGCTTGGGTTTAATTTCGGAATGCAGGGTATACAGTTTACAGCCACTTCTACTACAGCTGAAAACCAGACACTTTCATTCCCGATGTATGTACATAGTATTCCCAATAATAACGATAACCAGGATATCGTAAGTATGGGTTTCAACGCCGCTCAGCTTACCAAAAAGGTGATTGATAATGCTTATGAGGTTGTAGCTATACAGGCCATGACCCTGTTGCAGGCGGTCGACTACCTGGAGTGCCAGGAGAAAATGTCACCTAAAACAAAAGCAGTATATGATGCCCTCCGGAATATCTTTCCAAAATTTGTAGAAGATAGTCCGCTATACAAAAGCCTGGCTAAAGTACGTACCTGGCTGGAGGCCAATGCACCGGCAACTATTTATGGATAATTATTCCCCCAGCCGTGTAACTACTGATCTTTTGATGTAACAGTATTCTTGTTAACTATCTTTTATCAACAATCACTAAATTATGTATTGTGCTCTTGTAACCGGTGGCTCGCGTTGTATTGTCAAATCTTTTTGTATTTAGCTGGCCACCATTGGCTTTTATGTTCTCATTAA
>JBQGCI010000076.1:0-2361 GCA_052038405.1 Acinetobacter pittii | reverse complement strand
GCTGCACAACGCAGCTGGCAATCGGCACGAAAACGGTGGTCGGCCCAATGTCCGTCGGGGTTTAAAATTACCGGAACCTTGCCCCTGATCTTTGCAGGACGATAAACAGATCCATTGACCCATACGCCTTTTAATATTTCGATAGCAATATTCTCTACTGTGTAGCCGTTATGCTTTCTTTTGGGTGTAATAATGGGCTTGCTTATAGGATAAGCCGGCAATTTTGATAACTGTAACGCTTCCATGATACAGGGGCGCAGCATTTTCTTTCGTGCCTCCCATTCCCTAACATTCTTGTATTGCGCCGCAATCCGGTCCAACTCGGCCCATCCTTCGGCCACCGGCCAACGATAATATTCAAACTCGCTTACTTTATACTTCTTATTCCCATCTGGCTTTACTTTCAGATCGAAAGGCGCCAGTACATTTTGTAATGTTTCATCGACATCTGTGCGATAACGCCACCTGGCATATTTCAGGTTTTTTCCGGCTACCAGTTTCTCATCGGCCCGAACCGTAACACCATAATGCTGTTCTATATCTTTTAAAACATCTTTTAAAGGCAATTCATAGGCCCCGTCGCTGTTATTAGATTGAGCGATCGAAGTGAAAGAACAGACCAGGAGTATTAACATTGGTACCAGTGTGCGACCGGCCACGGCGGACAGGGGCAAAACCGCTCCTGCATATTCAAAAGATGACTTCATATTTATTTTATTTTTCGTTTGTTTCCAGCTTCCTGTTCTTCTTCCAGGTGCTGAATAAAAGATTGGGCGCCACTTCCGGCTTAGGAAAGAACAGGCTGGCCACATACCCCACTCCAATTAACACTAAATGGCTGTATACGCCCAACATCAATTTATTATGTGTAAAATTATAGGATCCCAGATCGAGCAACAACTTGGGTTCTTTTAAACCAATAGGCGTAGAGGTAAGAAAGGCATACGCCGTAAAAAGAATACAGGTGATAATTCCAATATTAACACCCTGGCGGTTGGCACGCGCACTGAAGAGGCCCAGCAGGAAGATACCTACGATACCACCTGAGAAGATCGCATAAATGGTAAAAATAATTCCCAACACACCTTCATCGCCCGAGAGGATATAAAGTGCTCCGATCCCCACAGTGAGCAGACCCGAGATCACGACAAATAGTTTACTGGCTCTCAAATACTGCTTATCCGTTTTACCCGGAACGATCTTTTTATAATAATCCTCAACGCCTACTGCAGCAAGCGAATTCAAGTCAGCACTCAAACTGCATATAGCCGCAGATAACAGGGCCGCAATAATAAACCCGATGACACCGGGGGGTAACTGGGTCATGATAAAATGTGGGAAGGCAGCTTCTGCTTTCATACCAACCGGGGCACCATTCTGTTTATAGTACGCAAATAAAGCCGTACCAATCAGCATAAACATGGTCCAGATAGGCACGGTTAGCGAGATGCCCAGGAAAGAGGCTTTAATCGCATCCTTATCTGTTTTTGCGGTAAGGTATCTTTGTACTACTGTTTGATCGGTCGCGTATTTCTGTATCGCATAAAAAGCACCGTTAATGATCATAACGACCAATGTGAGTTGCTTAAAATCGAAATCATAGGGCCCGAAACCGGTGCGGTTGTTTTCGGTGGCAATTCTGATTGCCTCCGGAATACCGCCCTTAATAGAACTGAGCAATACCGTCAAACATACGATACCGCTAAAGAAAAGCATAAAGCCCTGAAACACATCCAGCCATATTACAGCCTGAATACCTCCTTTCAGATTTACGATTATTAATATGATTCCAACTAAAGCCAATACGATAAAAGGATTGACATGGATCATTTCCTTAATGGCAATTGCAATCAAAAAGAGCACGGTACCCATACCCGCAAATTGTCTGATAATAAATGAAAGGGAGCTGTAATAACGGGCAAAACTACCAAATCTTTTCTCGAAGTATTCGTAGGTACTTAAACCAATCGATTTCCTGAACAAAGGAACGATAAACCATATACACCCCAACAGCACCACCGGAACCATTAGCCCCTGTACGAGCAGGATCCAGTTGCTGGTATAACCCTGCGCCGGATAACCCAGAAACGTAACGCTACTGATCAAAGTGGCCAGCAATGATAAACCCAATGCCCAGGATGGAATATTTCCTTTAGATAAAAAAAAGTTTTGAGTGGAAGTCTGTTTTTTAGAAAATTTGAATCCCAGGAATACCGTAATTCCCAGAACGAGGATGATAATGGCAAAATCAATAAAATGCAATCGGCTCATGTCGTTATTTATTATTGCTGGCTTTCACCAACTTTTGGCGTGTTATTTAGTACATGCTCGGGATCAGTTCACTATTGAGCAAAGGCTTCT
>JBQGCI010000075.1:0-2792 GCA_052038405.1 Acinetobacter pittii | reverse complement strand
ACCATTGCTGTTCCCCATATAATAAAGATAATATTTGCCGTTAAATGATGTGATAAAGGGGTTATGACAGGTAGTGGCATCCCAGTTGCCCGGCCTTGGTTGCAATACGGTTCCTGTAACGGTAAACTTTGACTCGGGTGTATCGGCTACTGCATGGGCTATTTCACAACCATTGATCCAGCCACTCATTTTCTTTTTGGCATCCCATCTCGAAAAGAAAACATGAATTTTACCATCAGGTCCTTTGATGGGGGTGTTGCACCAGACATAGTAGCCTTCCAATTCCAGCGCCCTGCCTACCGGTTTTAGTTTTTTCGCAAACTCGCTAATGGGGGGCGTTGTATCATACAATTGCTGCGGTAACGTGAGAAGACCCAGCCCCGCTAAACTGCTTTGTTGTATGAAATCTCTTCGTTTCATCGGCCTCATTTAGTGGCGGGCTTTGTTATAGCCAGCCCGTTAATGTATACTTCGATATTGTAATAACCGCTATGTGTTTTACTCATCTGCAGAGCATCTGAAGCATTATCAGGGTTCAATCCCATTTTTTTCTCTGCCTCATCCGGGATGCCATCCTGGTCCCTATCCTTCAAAGGTTGACCAGTTTTGAAAGTACCCAGTCCGCCGTTAGGCAACTGCAGATCACTTTCTTTAAAGACCAGAGTGCCCTTTTTACCTTTAGATTGAACTTCAGTTATGATCGAATTATCGACATCATCTCTAAGCGGAAGAACAGCTCCAGCCTCCTGAATAACCTGGTTGAATGCTTCGTTCGCACTGACGATATTACTACTAAAAGGATAAGAAAATGGCTCTCTGGCAAAATTGGAATCGCTCAGACCCGGATAGCCATTGCTATCAGCACTTAATAGGGATCCGTTCAGTACTCCGTCTTTATTATCATCATAGTAGTTGCCTGCGGCATAAAGATAGAAAGTACCGGTTCCCCGTGATAACGGAGACTCCCTGCGTGGGGTGGCGGGACCGGCTACAAAATAGTTGTTCATGATATTTACTTTTGATACGCCTGCCGAACCTCCCATGATATAGCCATCGCCTGAAACCGAATGCCCGTATGTATTGCCTGCGTTACCCCAGTTGTACACTACATTGTTCACAAATTCGTTATAGCCTTTTACTTTAGGGTTGCGCGTTTTGTTACTGGCGTATAAGCTTTTTAAAATGCTCACATGCCCGTTCATCGTTTGGATCAATCCGCCTGCAGAATGATTATGGATATTCAGTCCCTGGCTTACAATACAATATTGCAGGGTGATACTGTCCGGTTCAAATCCTCTTCGGTCCCAGTTGATTGAAAACACTTCATCCTGTCCCCAGGAGAAGGATACATGATCGAAGATGATGTTTTTGCCATTCGCAATACCCGATGCATCGTCATTACGTGTTGCCCCTCCGTCTGCCCCCAGCCGTATCCGGATGTACCGTACGATCGAATGATCGGCCCCGGTAAAAGAAACCTTCCTGCCATACAGGCTAATACCTTGACCAGGAGCTGTATGACCCGCAATAGTACTATATGGTGCCACTGTTATATTAGATCGCAGCCTAATGATGCCACTTGCCTCAAAAACAACAAACCTTCCGGGTTTGCTTACCGCATCTCTGAATGAACCCGGCCCGTCATCGTTTAAATTGCTAACCACATATACGGATGGTTGGTGATAACCCCTGGCACCTTGCGCTAACCTGCCAAAGCCTTCAGCCTCCGGAAACGCTTTTACGGGGTCATGATTATTCACAGGTACGCTGACCTGGCTATTTCCTGATATGCCGAGGAGCAAGTGAAGAAATAAGATTGCGATTGAAAACTTCATATCAACTAAATTTATTTAGCCAGCGTTAAATGCATATTTTCTGATTTTTCAACGGCTAATGGAACACCATCGCTTCCTTTTATTGACACGTTGTTAAACATCCAGCCTTTGGCATTACTGATCGTACCTGCTTTGGCTCCGGTTATATCAATGTCGGAAAAATTAAAATCAGTTGCCGGCGATTGAGGAATGCCGTTACAATAAATGATATGGTTGGTAATTCCTGTGGCTCTTATACCGGAAACGTATATGTTTCTGAAAACAGGAATGCCTTTTGACGGAGGATCTACTTTTTGGAGTAATGTTTTCCAGTGTTGAGGAACTGAATCATAATTGTATCCGGCAGGAAGCAACGAGTTGCTATAGGCAGGATTCCAGTTCATGGTAAAATGAAAGGCATTGCGAACGCTATCCATTTTGATATGATGCAGGTAGATGTTTTCAACCGTACCGCCCCGGGTGCTAGTAGATTTAATATGGAAGCCTTGTCCTGTTTTAAATGCCTGCAGATCGTAAGCCAATACATTGCGAATACCACCTGAAGTTTCACTGCCAAGTGTCAGCAATCCTCCGCCTTTACGGGCTATACATTTTCGAATCACTACATATTCAGTAGGACGGTTTACGCGGAGGCCATCCCAGTCTCTTCCTGCTTTTAAGCAAAAGTCATCGTCGTTACAGTCGATATCACAATTCTCTATCAATACCCAGCTGGAGGAATCCACATCAATGCCGTCCGTACTGGGACCGTGACCATCTTCATTATTCCTTACGACCACGCCGTCCACTGTTAATCGGGTGGAATATAGCAGCTGTACGGTCCAGAAGCCTGCATTTTTAAAGGTGATATCTTTTAATGTGATGTCCGCAGCATTTTGTGTAAGAAAAGTACGCACCCGTTTGGCGTCATAATCTACGATCCAACGCAGTCCTTTAGGTTCGTATTCTTTTCTCATG
>JBQGCI010000074.1:0-11375 GCA_052038405.1 Acinetobacter pittii | reverse complement strand
GAAAATGCCTTTTGTAAAATTTATGCTGATGTATTGGTAGGTGACCCTGATTGGGTAAATGTAATGCATGCCGATGGAGCAGGCACCAAGAGTATCCTGGCTTATTTGTATTGGAAGGAAACCGGTGATGCCAGTATCTGGAAAGGCATCGCCCAGGATGCCATTGTGATGAACCTGGATGACCTGCTTTGCGTGGGTATTTACGATAAACTTGCTTTTTCATCAACAATTGACAGGAATAAAACACTGATTCCGGCCGAAGTGCTGAGTGAAGTGATCAATGGCAGCCAGGAGTTTTTTGATACTATGAAAGCCTGGGGGGTGAATATCACTTTTATGGGCGGAGAAACTGCGGATGTGGGAGATGTGGTGCGCACCATGGCTGTCAATGGCACAATGGTAGCCAGGTGGCCTAAAGAAAAATTGATCACCAACGAAAAAATTAAACCTGGTAATGTAATTGTAGGGCTGGCATCTTTTGGTAAGGCCAGCTATGAAACAGCATATAACAGCGGCCTGGCGAGCAATGGTTTAACCAGTGCCAGGCATGACGTATTGAACAAGTTTTATGCAGAGCAGTATCCCGAAACTTTTGAGCCTAAGCTGAGCAGCGACGTGGTATATATTGGTAAGCACCGCCTTACGGATAGAATAACGGTTGACGGCACTGAAACGACTATCGGAAAACTGGTGTTGAGCCCTACCCGCACTTTTGCACCGGTGCTGAAGGTATTGCTGGAAGAGCATTTTGATGCGATCAACGGATTGATCCATTGCAGCGGCGGAGGGCAAACCAAGTGCATGAAATATATGCCCGATAAGGTAAAGATTATAAAAGATAACCTGTTTAAGCCGCCGGTTATTTTTGATATTATCCGGGAGGCCAGCGGCGCCGACGCCCGGGAAATGTACCAGGTATTTAACATGGGTACCCGCCTCGAAATTTATACCAATGAAGCCGATGCCGATGCCATTATCGGCGTTGCTGAAAAATTGGGCGTTCAGGCACAAAAAATTGGCCGCGTGGAAGCTTCAGAAGATAAATCACTGGAAATCATCACCCCGGAAACCTCATTTGTTTTCTAAGCAGGAAACTGCGATCTCCAGTTTTTTTGCTTAGGTAACCTTATCAAATTGATTGCTTCATGGATAGCGACCCGGTTAATGCAAGTAGAGATGCCGTTATAAAGGCATTCAAAACATTTGCGTTCCGCATTTTTGAAGTTTCACGCGATGAAAAAATTACGAATGTGTGGGCCGGAAATAGTGAAGATGAAGAACGGACCCGTACTTTATACTTAGGTTTATACGCTTCTGATATTAATAATGATACCATCATCAGGGAATGTGTGTCTTCCATCCGCAAGCTATTTCAGCAGGGCGAACCGCAATTTTTTGACTACAATATAGCCTTTGATGGGAAATCTGCCCGGTTTACCATAAAGATACTGCCCGCCTCATACAACGACGACTTTGCCCTGGTGGTAGTAGAGAGGACAGAGGTAAAGGAAGTGACCGAAGACCGGTGGCGTTTGGCCTTGGATGCCTTGGGCGATGGCATTTGGGATGTGAATTTGCAAACAAGGCGCATTTTCTTTTCTTCGAAATGGGAAGAGATATTTGGTTATTCGCAAAGTGAAATTGTAACCACCGGGCAATGGGCCGCAAAGATACATCCGGAAGACCTGCCGGTTTCCCAAAAAGCCATGGAAGACCATGTGTCGGGGAAAATGCCTGTTTATGAATCCGAGATCAGGTTTCAGCGTAAAGATGGTAGTTACCGGTGGATATTGAGCAGGGGAGTAATAACGGCTTTCAGCGACGATGGCAAGCCCTTGCGGTTTATTGGCACCCATAAAGATATTCATGAGAAAAAGCTTGCCGACCTTGCCCACCTAGAAGATAAAAAACAGTATAAAATAATATTTGATTATAGCCTGGCCGCTATCTGTACACACGATCTGGAGGGAAATGTGCTGAACGTAAACCCCTATGCAACTCAATTGCTTCAGTATACCTATGATGAATTGAAAGGCAGGAATATTGCTGATCTTGTTCCGGAGAAATTCAGAAACGATGTACAGGTGCAATACCTGGATGTGATCAGGAAAAAAACAACTGCCGAAGGAGTGCTAAGCGTTTTGGCCGGCGATGGAAGTATCAAACACCTGCTCTATAAAAACTATGTATTCAGCAACCCTAACGGGGAGCGGTATGTAATAGCGTTTGCACAGGATATCAGCGATCGCATGCATGCCGAAGCCGAATTACGTGCCAGTGAAAAGACTTTTTCCACCTATTTCAATTTGTCGGGTACCGGTATGGCGGTAGTAAGTCCTGAAGGAAAATGGAATGCAGTAAATGATGCCCTGTGTAAGATGCTTGAGTATACACAGGAAGAATTGTTTGGGTTGACCTTCCAGGATATTACTTATCCTGAAGATCTGGACCGGGACCTGCATCTCATGAAGAAGGTGCTGAACAACCAGGCCGACAACTATCATATTGAAAAAAGGTATATCACTAAATCGGGGCGGGTTATTTGGATATTATTGACAACTTCTGTTGTGAGAGATGCACAATCGCATCCTTTGTTCTTTATTTCCCAACTGGTAGATATCACTGCCAGAAAAGACCTTACCAACGAATTGCGGTCAAAAAATATAGAGCTTAACAGTGCCAGGGAAAAACTTTTGGGTAAGGTGAAGGAACTGGAAGAGATCAGTCATGCTATTGCGCACAACCTCCGCGGACCAGCGAAAAATATTAATTTATTGACCCGCGTATTAAATATTAAATGCGGCAGGATTTCTGATCATGAGGATGCGAATATTTTAGCCGGCTCATTTACTATTGACGAACTGGCGTCTTTGCTCGATACGGTAGGTTTATCAATGACCAACAGCCTCGAAACCTTATTGAATATAGCAGAGATCAGGTTAAACCGGGAAGTGCCGTTTGATGACTGCGATTTTGAAACAGCGATTAATGCAGTTGTAGACCAGCTTGCCGGCGATATACTGAAAAGGAATATAAGCATTCAAAGACATCTTGGCGCAGGAAAGATTTATTATCCCAGGCCTTACCTGGAGAGTATTTTGTATAACCTGGTAAGCAATGCAGTAAAGTACTCTAATCCTCTTGTAGCGTCAAAAATATGGATCAGTACCAGCATAGTTGAGGGGGGCGCTATCGCGCTGCAGGTGAGCGATAACGGGTTTGGTATTGATATGATAAAATATGGCGGCAGAATATTCAAGCTCAACCAGGTGTTTCATAAGGGTATGGACAGTAAGGGGGTAGGGCTCTATCTTACCAAAACCCAGATCGAGTCTTTAGGTGGAACCATACATGTTGAAAGCAAGGTCAACGAGGGCAGTACATTTACAGTAGTTTTCGGAACGCTTAAAAGCTTTGCGTAAATAAACGATCACTTTTGTAATTGCAGGTATTCGCTGGGAGTAAGCTTAAATTGTTTTTGAAAATTTCTTCCCAATTGAGTTAAAGTCTGGTAGCCTACCCGCTCAGCTATTTCACTTAATGGTAATACTCGGGTGTTCATCAGTTCAACAGCTTTTTTCAATCGGGATATATTAATCATTTCATTAGGAGAAAGATTGGAAATGGACTTTACTTTCCTGTAGAAGGTGGCACGGCTCATATTCATTGCCATTGCCAGGTGATCCACATCAAGGTCTGCATCTGAAATATGTTCGATAATGAAATTATTCATTTTTTCCAGGAACTCTTCGTCTATTTTAGAATGTGCCATACTTTTGATATGAGCTAACGGCGATTGGGCAAAATACTCTTTTATTTTGTTGCGGTTATTTAATAAACTAAAAACCTGTGCCGCCAGGTGTTCGGGCGAGAAGGGCTTTTCGATGTAAGCGTCTGCCCCGGTATTGAGTCCCTCAATTTTTGCCTGCAATGTGTTTTTGGCAGTGAGCAATATGACTGGTATATGGCTTAATTCGAAGCTGGATTTTATTTTCTCACATAATTCAATGCCATCCATTTCCGGCATCATCACATCACTTATCACCAGTTGCACCACCTGATTATCTAAAACGGATAATGCCTGAATACCATTAGCTGCCGTGAAAATGGCATAGAGCGCTCCCAGGTCATCCTGTAAAAAGTCCAGTATGTCCTCGTTATCATCTACAATTAATATTGCAGGCTTTTCTGAATTTGCTTCCATTATTTATTAAACTTCAGTTGGCAAATTAAGCACAAAAACATTTAAATGATTGACTACATGCATGACTAAGCGGCCCCCTTGCAACTCTGTTAACGATCTTGATAAAGCCAGTCCCATACCTGTACCTGTTATTTTATCTGTTTTTTTAGATCTGAAGAAAGGCTGAAATACTTTATCTCTCAAATCAGCCGGTATCAAAGGACCGTCATTGCTGATTTGTATCGTTACAAAACCATTCGCCTCATGGCCTATGGATACCACAACAATATGCCGGCAATATTTAACTGCATTGTCCAGAAGGTTACTTACAACCTTGGTGGTAGCTTCTTCATCAATTTTACAGGTATAAACGCCGTGTGCAGTAAACTCCATTTTTATCCCTTTGCTTTCTGCCAAAGGGTGAAAGTTGTTCCATATATTTTTAACCAGGTTATTAATGTTTTTGGGTTCCATCGACAGCGCAAATGCGCCGGCTTCTACACGCCTGAAATCGAGCAGCTGATTGGTCAGGTTAAGTAGCCGGTCTGTATTTTTGTTCATCACTGCCAGGTACTTCTCCTTTTGGTCGGTAGAAGCCAGGCCGCGCATTAGTTTTTCAAGCGGGGCTTTTATCAGTGTTAACGGTGTTCGGATTTCATGAGCTATTTTGGTGAAGAAGTCTATCTTCGATTCATAGGTTTCTTTCTCCTTGATGCGTTCAAACAACTCCATATTGCGTTGTTGCTTTTCAGACTGGCGATTGTGATAAAATCTAACGATGCCATAAATTCCTAATGCGGCTAGGAGGGCGTAAATAAGGTAAGCCGATTGGGTACGCCACCAGGGCGGCAGTATTTTGATCAGTAATGTTTTTTCATTGGCCGACCACTCGCCGTTGCCATCGGTAGACCGTACACGAAACAGGTAGGAGCCCGGGGATAAATTGGTGAAATATACGCGCCGGCTTTTTTTTATATAGTTCCATTTTTTATCCAGGTTCTCCAGTTTGTAAGCATATTCAATATTGCCGGGTGAAGTGAAATGAAGCGCAGCAAAGTCTATGTGAAATGTTGATTGATCATGGGGAAGCGTAATTTCATTAGTAATCAGTGCAGATTGACGTAATGGACCTTCCTCAGGATTCACCGATAAAGAGTTATTAAAAAAAGAAATGTTGGTTATGTATACCGGTGGCGAATAATGCTCCAGTCTTAAATTACCGGGATTGAAACTTACAAGTCCTTTTACGCTTCCCAAATAAATGGTGCCGTCTTGCGCTTTATAGCAGGACGAATAATTAAACTGGTCATTGAGAAGACCATCCATCCGGGTGAAAATGCGCAGTATTTTATACTGCGGGTCCATTAATACCAAACCTTTCGATGTAGTGATCCATTTATTATGCTGTGCATCTTCTACGATAGTATATATCATGTTGCTGGGCAGCCCGGTACTGGTAGAGAAGATCAATACATTATTGGTTTGAGTATTTACATTATATAGTTTATCTTCTGAAGCAATCCATATTGTTTTATCATTTGATTCAAAAAGGTAGGTAATACGATTCTCGGCCAGGAGATTCGTATTGTTTTGGGTAATCTGAATACGGCCATAGGCTTTTTTTGCAGGGGAATAATAATGCAGGCCGTCCTGGAAAGTGCCCGCCAGCACCGAACCGTCCGATAATTCGAGAATAGAGGAGTAAAATGCTTCTTTGGGAAAATAACCGGGTGTTATAAAATTATTATGCTTCTTGTTGTAGATGTAAATGCCATTGGAAGTACCTACCCATAACCGGTCATCTGCAGTTTTATATAAACTGTGTATAAAGTTACTTCTGAGGCCGGTGGAGGAGTTACTGGTGTAATGGTCGGTTATGGTAGCTTCAGGCAGATTCATTGCATTGAGGCCGTGCTCGAAAGTGCCTACCCAAAGTTTGTCCTGCGAAAAAGCCAGCCCGTGGATATTGGTATGGGCGATGCCTTTGCCTTTTGATGTAGGCTTGTAATTACTGAATTTTTCTGTTCTCGGATCGAACTTGTACAAGCCATCATCTTCTGTGCCTATCCATAAATTGTCATGATTATCCGATGTCATTTCACGGATTGCATTCGCTTGGAGCGTGCCTGCTCCATGCTGGGGAAAATACTTTTGGAACACGAGGCTCTGGTTCGGTAAATAGTTAATGCCCCCGAAGTACGTGCCTATCCATATACCACCCTGCCGGTCTCTGCAGAAAGCGTAAACGGCGTTGTCGCTGATGGCATAGGGGTTTTGATAATCTTTTTTAAGGTTGCTGAAACTTTTTCGGGTCGTGTTATAGATGTATATACCGCTTTCTGTAGCAATCCAGTATTCATCTGGCTTTATCTTCAGGAAGTCACGGGCAAATATTTCTGTATTGTCAGCATTATATACCAGCACATCGTCATAAGTATTATTTTCCAGGTTAAACTTTTTTATTCCCTGTGTAGCGGTGCCTATCAGCAGGTACCCTTCTCCTGTGTCGAATATACGTTCCAGCCAGGGAGATACCGGTGCGGGCGAATGATCGAAAACTGAGAAGAAACTAAATTTTTTACTATTGGCATCGTACCGGCCAATATTTCCATACATAGTGGCAACCCAGATTTCTTTATTTTGGGATAATGTTATCGCAGTGCAGAAGTCGAGGTGCGCTCCCAGAACAGCGGTTACTTTTTTTGTTTGAGCTGATAACATATAGAGTTGGAAGCTTATGATGAACCACATGTTCCCATCTGCATCTTCAGCAATAGCTCTTACCAGTTGTTTGGGTGTTCCGGCTGTATGGGAAAAGGTTTCCAGCTGAGGATCATAGGCAAACACGCCATGTTCAGTCCCAATCCATATGGTGCCGTTGCTGCTCTCAAATAACTTCCATACCGAATTATTACCCAGGCTCGTGCTATCCTTTTTTTCATTCCTGAATATTTTAAAACTATATCCATCAAAGCGATTCAACCCGTCTTTGGTTCCTATCCAGATAAATCCTTTTTGATCCTGTATGATGCAGCTGGCGGTATTATTGGAAATTCCCTGTTCAACCTGGAATTGTTCAAAATAGTAGCGTTGTGCATAAGACCGATACTTGAGCAGGCTTATATTAACTAATAAAAATATCAGGATAAAGAAGGTTCTCACCGCAATCTGTTTAACCAAACATACAATTTTTTACTTAGAGATCACTGGAGGTTTGAAACAGGCAAGTGACGGTTACTTCATTTGGAGAATGGGAAGGTTTCTAAAAATGAGACGGTTTGATGAAAGAATGAGATGAAATTTCGATAAGGCTTTTGAAGTCAAAAATATATTTGTGCATCATTTAACGAAAAATTGTTTGCCATGTTCAAAAACCGGACAGTTGCTTATTCTGGCATATTGCCAGCACTACTGCTTTTTGCATTCGATCCTGCCAATCGCAGATTCAAAATTATAACAGCTATATTACTTTTTTTCTCATTGGGAACCAGCGCGCAATCTTACGTGTTGAACGGGTATGTAAAGGATGGTAACGGGAATGTTCTGGTGGGTGCTTCGGCTTTGATACCAAGAACGAATAAGACTGCTGTTACAGATGCTAACGGGAAGTTCCTGCTGGAAGTGAATGATCCTACTGACAGCCTTATCATCAGCAACGTGGGTTACATCACCCTTCGCATATTGACGGGTACCGAGGGTGAAAGAACTTTTACGCTCATTTATGATGAGAACAGGGCAAAGATGGACGAGGTGGTAGTTGTAGGTTTTGGCCGGCAGAAGAAGACTACGCTCACCGGCGCCGTATCCTCCGTTAGTGTTAAGGATATTGAACGCTCGGCAGTAGCACAGCTGTCTAATGCCATAGGCGGAAGATTACCCGGTATTATAACCCGGCAATCCAGTGGCGAACCGGGCGCCGACGCCGCACAGGTGTTTATCAGGGGTGTTGCCACATTTGCCGGAGCCAGTACGGCACCATTGGTATTTGTAGATGGTATAGAGCGCCCTTTGAATAATATCAATGCCATGGAAATAGAGACCTTTTCTATTCTAAAAGATGCCTCAGCTACCGCTGTATATGGGGTGAGGGGCGCCAATGGCGTTATATTGATTACAACCAAGCGTGGTAAGGCAGGAAAACCGCGTGTGGTTTTAAGATCGGAGTATGCCAACCTGTATGCCCAGCGGCTGCCTGATTATATAAACGCGGGTGAGTATGTTACTTTAATGAACGAAGCACGTACCAATGTGGGTAAGGGACCTGAGTATACCCAGGAGGAAGTGAATAAGTATATTGACGGCTCGGATCCCTATCTGTTTCCCAATGTAGACTGGACGGATGTGGTGATGAACAAGAGAACCTGGCAAACCATTAATAACCTGAATGTATCGGGAGGTGGTGAAACAGTAAGATACTTTGCTAATATTGGTTATACTGAGCAAAATGGTATCTGGAAGAAGCCGGAAGACAGCAAATACAATACCAATGCTAATTTCAGGAGGTACAATTTCAGGTCAAATATTGATATGAATTTATCGAAGAGTTTTGTACTGGAATTGGGCCTGGGAAGCATTATTGAAAGCCAAAACTATCCGGGCACATCAAGCGACGGCATTTTAAGCGCGCTCCGAAAAGTTACTCCTATGAACTTCCCTTTGTTTAATCCTGATGGTTCTTTAGGCGCAGGCTCCGCAGTAAACGCCAACCCGTGGGGCCTGGTGGGTTACTCGGGTTATACACAGCAGGATAAAAGCACCCTCCAGGGAACTTTGTCAGCAAAGTGGGACTTGTCAAAACTCATTACAAAGGGCCTGGAAATGAGCGGAAGATTTGGATATGATCATTACTATTTCGCGAATAAAGTGCGTGCGAAGGACTTCGCAATGCGAAGATATTATAAAGAAAACGGACAGGATAGATATCAGGTTATCAGAGAAGAAACACCACTAGGTTTGAGTGTAGGAAATACAGCTAATAAAAATGTTTATTATGAAGCGAAACTAAACTACAACAGAAATTTTGGTGTTCACGGAGTGTCGGGATTACTCTTGTTCAATCAGAACGAATTTAATGATATTACGACAACCGATCGTATGAATAGTGTGCCTTATCGCCGCCGTGGTTACGCAGCCAGGTTGACTTACGACTACATGGAGCGCTATTTAATCGAGGGTAATTTTGGTTATAATGGTTCGGAGAATTTTCCTCCCGGACAGAAATATGGTTTTTTCCCTTCAGTGTCTGCAGGTTGGGTAGTCTCCAGGGAAAATTTCTGGGGTGATAATAATCCCATTTCTGTTTTAAAAATAAGAGGATCTTACGGAAAAGTAGGTAACGATGCCATCGGCGGCTCCCGCTTCCTGTTCCTTACTTCTGTAAATACATCATCGGCCCAGTCTTACATGTTTGGGGGAGATATGATCAATTATCCGGGAATCGATGAAAACAGGATTGGTAATCCCAACGTGACATGGGAAGTGGCCGACAAAACGAACATCGGTCTGGATGTGGAGTTGCTAAAAGGCAAGATCGTAGTACAGGCCGATTTCTTTAACGAAGACCGCTCAGCCATTCTGATTCAAAGGGCAGATCTGCCTTTTTTCACGGGCATTTATCCCTGGACTATCCCTTATGGGAACCTGGGTAAAGCCAATAACCGGGGCTTTGATGGTATGATCGAATTAAAAAACACCACGGCCTACGACCTTTCTTATTCATTGAGAGGAACCTTCACGTATGCAAAGAATAAGATAATTGAATCAGCGGTTCCACCCACCCGTTATCCTTATCAGCATCCTAATGGTACCATGATAGGGCAGCCTTATGTACTCGAAGCGATCGGCTTGTTCCAGAGCGAAGAGGAGATTAAGAATAGTCCTGTTCAAACATTTCAGTCTGTTGTGCGGCCAGGTGATATCAAGTTCAGGGATGTGAACGGCGATGGTAAAATTGATGCTAACGACAGGGTTTATACCGGTTTTGCAAGAACGCCTCAAATGATTTTTGGCTTTGGTGGTACTGTTGTGTACAAAAGTTTCGACCTGAGCATGTTCTTCCAGGGGGCAGCTAAAACTAATATTTTCCTGCAGGGGCCATCCATGTACGCATTTAATGAAGGTTTTGGAGTAAACAATGTTATACGGGAATACTATGACAACCGGTTTATTCCGGGGGCAGATAATTCAGGGGCCCAATATCCGCTGGTGATAGATATGATCAGCGAAAATAATTACAGGTGGAATAATACCCTGTATATGGTAGACGGAAGTTTTCTTCGCCTTAAAAATGCTGAAATAGGTTATACTATTCCTAAAAGTCTTACCGATAAGTATAAAATTTCTACGGCAAGGTTTTTCGTAAACGGGTTGAACCTGCTTACCTGGGATAAAGTAAAGATCATTGATCCGGAGTCTGATAATGGAACAGGACGTTATCCGCTTACACGTAATATTAATTTCGGACTTCAGGTTAATTTCTAAACAACCTTACTTAATCGCCATAAAAAGAAAGAAAATGAAACAATATATAAAATTTCTACTAGCTATTTTTCTCAGTTCAGTATTATTGACCTCTTGTAAGAAAGGGTTCCTCGACAAAGTATATGATGAGGACCTGACGATCGATTCTGTATTTGCCAATGCCCAGTATGCAGAACGTTTCTTAAGCTCGGCCTACTTCTCCCTGCCCGAAGAATCAGAGTGGATAGAGTGGTGGGGACGTAATCCCTTTACAACAGCATCCGATGACCTGGAATGCACCTGGGGCGTATTTGGTAACCAGATGAATACCGGTAACTGGAACGCTGCTACAGTAGAACAGAACATCTACAGGGTATATTGGGAGGGAATCCGTAAGGTAAATATATTCATAGAGAACATCGATAAAACGGATTTCTCTGAACGCGAGCCTTCGGCAACAGGCAGAACAGGTGAGCAGCAAAAACAGGAATTTAAAGGAGAAGCACATTTTCTCCGGGCCTTCTATCATTTTATTGAAATGCGGGTACACGGGCCTGTTTCTATTTTGGACAGGGCGCTTACAACTGCGGATGATTATACGAAAATTAAAAGATCTCCCTACGATGATTGCGTTGCTTTTGTAGTGGCAGAGTGTGATAAGGCTGCGGCTTTACTCCCCGCCCGGCGGGAGTTTGTTGAGTACGGACGTGCTACCAGAATGGCCGCGCTGGCA
>JBQGCI010000073.1:0-5058 GCA_052038405.1 Acinetobacter pittii | reverse complement strand
GTGAGAAAAATAATGATACGGATAGTTCAATCCCTTTCCAACTGCAACAATATTGTTATACCAGTCGTGCCTTACCGACGATGAAAACTCCTGGAAGCATAAAATATCTGCGTTTACCTGGCCAATTTGCTTAAGCATACGGTACCGGGTTTGGCTGCCCATATTGTTGTTTTTAACCATCTCTATAAAACGGGCAACATTCCAGGTTGCCACCCGCACATGGTCTTTTTCCTTTTTTTCGTCGAAGGAGGTAAAAAAATGGACAGCAAAAAAACTGGTTATCTCACCGCCGCCCAGCAATAACGCAATACCCGATAACAGCGCCCATTTTTTCCTTACAAAAAGCCACCAGATGAGGAAAACGATAACCAATAGCAGCAAAAAGGGAAAAGCGAGGCTGATCAGAGATAGCAGCGGCGCCTCTGCAGGATTAATATACGGGTTGATACAAGCCAGTAAAAAGGCCAGGACAATGATACTGTTTATTACAAAAAGTACCCGATTGCTTATTCTTGCAAAAAGTCCCATGATATAGTTTGCAACCGGAAGATAGAAAAGTAAAAGAAGAATTCACCGGCGAAGCTATAAATTTTACTTTCCTTTTAAATCTTCATTACTGGCCCTTTTTAAAAGTTCCTTCTCATCTTCGGATAATTGGTCATACCCTTGCTGATGGATCTTATCTAAAATTTCATCAAGTTTTTGCTGGGTCAGCCTGGATGTTTTTGAAAAAGGCGCTTTAGCAGCGTTATAAAAAAGAGTAGATTTGATCTGGTTCCTGCGATGTTGCGGCTTTTCGGGGTTGAAGAGGTTGAATGCCCAATCGTATAAATTATTCATCCACTCGCTGCCATCCCAGCCCTTTCTAAGTAAAAGAATAAACAAGCATCCCATTAAAGCCCCGGCCAGGTGCGCTATATAAGTCTCAGGACTATTAACCGGGAGTGTTGCCATATCGATGGCCAAATAAACAACAGCCAGTATCCATAGCGAAATTCCTCCGCCTAACATAGGGAATATCTTGTAATTAGGGCTGATGGTTGTTGCCGCAGCACAAATTGCCAATACAGCGGGGCCTCCGCCCATCAAATACCCGGTACCCGGCAGAGCAACTGGCAGAAAGCTTTTTGCTACCAGGAAAGCCGCAGCACCCGCTACGGTTCCATATAAAAAAACAGGAACAATTTTCTTGAAGCCTGTGAGATCTACAAAAATGAATCCGAAGCTCCAAAGCCATATCATGCTGGCAAACAGTTGCCAGATATTCGTGTGCGCGAAAGAATAGGTTATAAGGGTCCAGGGTTTTTGCATGGCCTTCGAAATATCGCCTGACAATGCAAACCAGCATAATACTTTTTCATTAAAAACTCCCGTCACATCTCCTCCCTCCGGTAGTCTTAAATACGTTAACCCCCTGAAAAAGGTGAGCACCACAAAAATGATCATGGCAATACCTATCAGAACTATTAAGGGGTTTATTTTGGTTCCGAAAGAAAGTCGTGAATCATAATCTCTATCTGAAATCGCCATAGATAATCTTCTTTTTACAATTTGCAGCCCATCTGCCTGTATTTCCTAATATAACGTTCTGCGGTTGTTTTTGTTCCATATTTTAAGCAAAATAAAGCCGGTTGCTGCGCCACCCAGGTGGGCAAAATGCGCAATATTATCGCCGGGCACCTGGTAGATGCCGCCGAAAAGATCGATGGCTATTAACCCTATTATCGCCCACTTGGCCTTTACTGGTATGGGGATGAACATAATATACAGTTCGGTATTGGGAAAAGTCATTCCAAACGCAACCAATATGCCAAACACGGCACCAGAAGCCCCTACTGCCATGCTGGAATCGGTCAGTAAATGTGCCAGACCCGCTCCCAGTCCACATATCATGTAAAAAATCAGGAACCGTTTAGAACCCCATACACTTTCCAGGATACGCCCGAACATCCACAAAGCGAACATATTAAAAAGAATGTGATAAAAAACGATGCCACCCACCGGATTTCCAAAACCATCGGTATTGTAAGATGCATGGGCGAACATGTGTGTAACCAGTTGCCAGGGCCTGAAATGGTCGTCACTTACCGGCCATAAACCAATTATTGCCGTAAGATTATACTTAGGATCATATAACAACTGTGCTACCCAAACCAACACATTAATCAGGATCAGGTTTTTAACTGCCGGGGGAAACTTTTCTGCAGGCCTGTAATTAAAACTCATGTGACAAAGATAGTTATGGAAGGCCTTTCAAAACGGTTGTCAGGGCAACGATGTTCATAAAACAAAAGATATGGCGCTTGAGCCGGTATTTTCCGGCCACCGTACTCCTTTATGAATCCACCAACTGCCTGATGTTTCCTGCCAGTGCCGGTTGCGGGGCCCTACACGCGCTTCCCGCAGGTACGTGAGCGATTGGTAGCCGCGCTGCAGTAAAATTTTTATTTTTAAAGACTAAAATTTGCCAATTTAAACGTTTAAGCACTATTTTTGTCAGGCGTTTGCTTGAAATATATTTTTTTAAGAAATGCTTAATCGATTAAGCAATGAGTATTTAGACACCCGGTTGGAAGCGCCTTATGGTACATCGGTGAACTGCAGGCTTATTTAATGATTGTCTGAAGACGGCGCCAGGCTTGATAAACAAACGATAAAATTAATAGCCCATATGAAGAAGTGGTATACTTTCGCCATCGCGGGCATATTCCTTTTGCTCATGGAAGCGGCAGCCAGTGCACAAAACTGGAAAGAGCTGGCGACGCCCCAAAAGGGAACCCGGTGGGTACGTCCGTCACAGGGCGCTCCCGCACAACCTGTTTGGGGCCATTCGAAAGGCTTACAGGTGGGCTTGTCGCCCTTTCCCGGACCAAGAGGATTACTGCGCATTTATACACCGTATCTGGGTCACCGGGAGGCAGCAGTAATGAACTTTATAGCTTTTGAACCTATAGTACAGGGCGATCACCATCGCGGATTGTCTGAACTAGAAATAAGTAAACTGGACAACCAGAGAGGAAAGAGATTCTGGAGCGCCAACGACTCCCTGGGCACTCATCCTGCCCCGGAAACGACTCCCGCAACCGGCATTATCGAAAAAATAAACGGGAAGGAAACACTGACAGTATACGTATTTTCTGAGCCGTTCGATAATGGAGCTGTTGTTTATGCCAGGCTCCGGTTCTACGAACACCAACCCCACGAGGTAGAAATCACTACTTACGCAACGCCGCACTCCAGGGCTCTCGACTATTTTATTGTTACCGCAACCATGGGAAATTATGCGCGTCTCAGAAATCTTTACCTGCAATCGCAAACAGTATCCCCGCAAACGCTTTGGCCCGGTTATAAAGAGGATGGTTTTACTGCCCACGCCCGTTTTTCCCAAAGCGGCTTTATAAAAGACAGGGATGGCCTGGCCTATTTTATTGCGGCTCCGGATGAGAAAAACCCGTCGCAGGCCACCTATGTAAACGGTACCAACGGTCATTGGAAATATTATGGGCAAAAGGCTACCCAGTACTGGTATAGCAGCCGCTACAGCCCCGAAATGGAAGGCCTGGTAAATGGCCGTTATACCTACTGGGCCAGCCAGTCGCCCATTCCGGGAGGTATCGCCTATGAAAACTTTGAATTAAAAGCCCCATTCACCCAGGGCAGCACCTTTGTTTTCGGCATTAGCCCCCTGACTCCTGACGAATTTGTAAAAAAAATAAAAAACAAGAGAAAATGAGAAGACGGAAACCAACCCATAGCCCCGACGGTATTTGCAATCAAACGGCTATATACCTAACCGGATAGCTGCCTTTAAGTAAACAATAGCAGGAAAACAGAAACTTAATTTAAAAGAACGGGAAACCAATTCTTAAACATTATGAAGAAGAAAACAATACATGTAAAGTGCAAAATGATCATCGCCTGTTTACTTTTTTGTCAGGCTTTCTATTTGCAGGCATCCGCTCACGCGGCAAATTTGTATCAGGACATAGTAGTGAAAGGCACCGTCACTGAACAGGAAACGGGAAAACCTTTAAGTGGAGTAAGCGTTAGTGTTAAGGGATCTGCCGGGGGAACAGTTACCAATAACACCGGGCAATATGAAATTGCCGTACCTTCAAACGACGCTGTACTGGTATTTAGCTATGCCGGAAAGAAGCCTGAGGAAAAGGCAGTGGCCGGCTTATCTGTAATGGATGTAACCATGGAAAACGAAGTCGCCCTGCTCGAAGAAGTATATGTGGGCTACATGGTGCAAAAGAAAAAGGACCTGACCGGCGCCATCTCCATGGCCACCAATAAAGATATCGCCAAAAATCCGTCTGCCAATGCGATGAAATCTTTACAGGGTAAACTGGCGGGTGTATTTATTAATACCAATGGCGGCAACCCTGCCGAAAACGTAACCGTGCAAATCAGGGGACTTTCATCGCTCTCGGGAAGTGTGCGGCCTCTGATTGTACTCGACGGCATGCCTACCGAGAACTTAAATCTTCGTGATATTAATGCGGCCGACATCGAGTCTATGCAGGTTCTAAAAGATGCCGCATCGGCCAGTATTTATGGGGCCAGGGCATCGGGCGGGGTAATATTAGTTCAAACTAAAAAGGCAAAGAGCGGTCAGACAAGAGTAGAGTACTCCGGCAGCCTGGCGCTGAGTAAGGTTATTCAAAAACCCAAGCTGATGAATGCCGAGCAGTACGGCACCGCCATGTTCCGTGCTTATGCCTATGATGAGCAGGTATACGGCACCCCCCTGAATTTACCAGCCACCTACGATTTTACCTGGCACCGGGATGCCGACGGAAGGGCGGTTCTGGATGCAGTAAAGCCCGCAGAATGGCTGAATGCAGATAAGACCGTAAGAGGATCCAATACCAACTGGCTGGATGAAATTTTGCGACCGGCCACTATGACCGAGCACCAGGTGACGGTTTCGAAAGGCAGCGACAGGTCTAAAAGCCTTTTTTCAATGGGGTATTTTGGCAATGAAGGAACGCAGATACATACTTTCTTCAGAAAATACTCACTAAGATCCAATACCGAATACAGCCTCATTAA
>JBQGCI010000072.1:0-7742 GCA_052038405.1 Acinetobacter pittii | reverse complement strand
GATTTGTCTTGCTAAATCAAAGTCGCGCCTAAAAGAATCTCCATCAGTAATTAAATATATTTTCCTGTTTAATACTCTGGCCTTTTGCCAGGAATTAATTTCTTCGAAAGAACTAAACTTACTCATTGGGACTTTCAGACTTTCCGACCTTTAACTTTCCGACTTAATTAATTTTCCGATTTTATCCAGTCGTAGCCTTTTTCTTCAAGCTCGTAAGCCAGCTCCTTACCTCCTGATTTAACTATACGGCCATTGTAAAGCACGTGTACAAAATCAGGCACAATATAATCAAGAAGCCTTTGGTAATGTGTAATAACAATCACGGCATGATCGTCACTGCGAAGCTTGTTCACGCCATTAGCAACAATACGCAGCGCATCAATATCAAGGCCTGAGTCGGTTTCGTCAAGTATAGCCAGTTTCGGTTCCAGCATTGCCATCTGGAAAATCTCGTTACGCTTTTTCTCACCACCCGAAAAACCTTCGTTTAGTGAGCGTGAAAGGAACTTACGGTCTATTTCCAGCAACTCACTCTTTTCGCGGATAAGCTTTAGCATTTCATTGGCCGGCATCTCATCACGGCCCTGTGCCTTACGGCTTTCATTAATCGCGGTTTTCATGAAGTTAGTTACTGATACTCCCGGTATTTCTACAGGGTATTGAAACGAAAGGAAAACACCTTTATGCGCTCTTTCTTCCGGAGCCAGTTCGCCAATATCTTCACCTTCAATAAGGATCTCTCCATCGGTCACTTCATAATCTTCTTTCCCGGCAATAACCGATGAAAGGGTAGATTTACCCGAACCGTTAGGGCCCATTATAGCGTGTACCTCTCCGGCTTTAACTTCAAGGTTTATACCTTTCAATATGTCTTTGTCTTCTACCCTTGCGTGTAAGTTCTTTATGCTTAGCATTTTGATACTTTAAATTTTATTTAGAACAATATTTATATGCACGGTCTTTATCCAGTACAATATGATTAATTTTTCCGTAATCCCATGGTGCATATACATCTTTGTATGCAATGTTTTTGGAACTTTCCGGCTTACGGAGTTCAAGCCGTAGTTTGTATCCGTTATGATAACTTTTTCGCATTTCCAGCTGGCTCATAACATCAAACTCCTGTTCGCAATTTATATAGTCTACAGGTGTATTATGCCTTACATTGATAAGGTGCAGCTGCCTTTCTTCCGGAATTACACAACTAATGGAATAATTACTACTTATAACATCTTCATAAGTTGCTTCATCCAGCCCGAAATAATGTTTTATATCCTCATCGTTAAGATTTACATATACAAACAATACTGCTTTATCATTTGTCAGCACATTCTGTCTGTATGTTTTATAGATAAAATCACTTAAAAAAAGTAATCCAACTACAACTACTATGAAGATTATAACCTTTTTCATTGGGATATATACTTATCCTACTGACCCCTCAAGGCTTATTTCCAATAACTTTTGCGCTTCAACAGCAAACTCCATCGGCAGCTTATTCAATACCTCTTTACTGAACCCATTTACGATAAGCGCAATGGCTTTTTCAGTTGGGATACCCCTTTGGTTACAGTAAAACACCTGGTCTTCACCAATCTTGCTAGTAGTAGCCTCGTGTTCTATTTTAGCTGTCGTGTTTTTCGATTCTATGTATGGGAAGGTATGCGCCCCACAGTTATTACCCATCAGCAGCGAGTCACACTGGCTAAAGTTACGCGCATTTTCAGCACGGCTTCCAATTTGTACCAGTCCGCGGTAGCTGTTTTGTGATTTGCCTGCCGAAATACCTTTTGAAATAATTGTACTCTTAGTGTTTTTACCAAGATGTATCATTTTTGTACCCGTATCCGCCTGCTGGTAATTGTTGGTAACGGCAATAGAGTAAAACTCCCCTACCGAATTGTCCCCTTTCAATACGCAGCTTGGATATTTCCAGGTAACAGCCGACCCTGTTTCAACCTGTGTCCAGCTTATCTTGGCGTTTTTTTCACAAAGGCCCCGCTTGGTTACAAAGTTGTAAACCCCGCCTTTGCCTTCCTTATTACCCGGGAACCAGTTTTGTACCGTTGAGTATTTAATTTCGGCATCATCAAGCGCAATAAGTTCCACCACTGCAGCATGCAGCTGGTTCTCATCGCGGCTTGGCGCGGTACAGCCTTCAAGATAGCTTACATAGCTACCTTCATCGGCTACTACAAGCGTACGCTCAAACTGCCCTGTACCTGCCTGGTTAATACGGAAATACGTTGAAAGCTCCATAGGGCAGCGAACACCTTTCGGGATATAGCAGAACGAGCCGTCACTAAAAACAGCTGAGTTTAATGCTGCATAGAAATTATCCTTCTGCGGTACTACAGTCCCAATGTATTTTTTAATAAGTTCCGGATGCTCTTTAATAGCTTCGGAGATTGAACAGAAAATAATGCCTTTTTCGGCAAGTGTTTTCTTAAAAGTAGTTGCAACAGAAACAGAGTCCATCACAATATCAACGGCAACACCCGCAAGCTTTTTCTGCTCGTCTAACGATATGCCCAGCTTCTTGAAGGTTTCAAGAAGTTCAGGATCTACCTCATCAAGGCTTTCATATTTTGCTTTTTTAAGCGGCGCAGAATAGTATGATATTGCCTGAAAGTCCGGCTTCTCATAATTTACGTTAGCCCATTCCGGCTCAGTCATCTCCACCCATGCGCGGTAGGCTTCCAGCCTCCATTCGGTCATCCACTCCGGCTCTTCCTTCTTTTTAGAAAGCGCACGAACAATGTCCTCATTAAGCCCGTTTGGAAACGTTTCCGATTCTATATCTGTATAAAAACCGTACTCATACTCTTTATTTTCGAGCTCGATCTTTAATTCTTCTTCAGTATACTTACTCATTTTGTTTTGTTTCAGGTTTAAAGTTCCAGGTTTAAAGTTTATCACTCTAACACTGAAAAAAAACCATTCAATATATTAATTTGTTCAGGAGCCAGACAACTTTAAACCTGAAACCTTAAACTATTTTACAGAGAAAAACTCTCTCCACAACCGCAGGTTCTCTGTGCATTAGGATTGTTAAATACAAATCCTTTTCCGTTTAACCCTCCCGAATATTCAAGGACAGTCCCGGCAAGATACAGGAAGCTTTTTTTATCAACCGCTATCTTAATGCCGTTATCTTCAAATACCTTATCATTTTCGCCAAGCGTATTGTCAAATTTCAGTTCGTATGACAATCCTGAACACCCTCCGCTCTTCACGCCTACCCTTATAAAACCGGTAGTAGTATCAAAGCCATCTTCTTCCATGAGCATTACTGCTCTTTTCTTTGCTGAATCAGAAACTTTTATCATAACTTATAATTAGTCTAATTAATTGGCAAAGATACCACATTTTTGAAAAATGCAATAATCTGTACCTTTTTTATCTGTATGGTATTATAAGCAATACCTATACCAATCATTTATTATAAAATCAGTAATTTGGCGGTTTAAAATATACTTCATGAAAATTTACCCGATTGAGACCGGAAATTTTAAGCTTGATGGCGGCGCTATGTTCGGTGTAGTACCTAAAACACTGTGGAGCAGGACCAATCCGGCGGATGAAAATAACCTTATAGATATTGCCGCACGCTGTATGCTGATTGAAGACGGCAACCGCCTCATACTGATTGATACGGGGATGGGCAATAAGCAAAATGAAAAATTTTTCGGGCATTATTCGCTTTGGGGAGACCATACTACCGACAAATCCCTGGCACAACATGGTTTTCATTGTGATGATATTACCGATGTTTTCATGACACACCTGCACTTTGACCATTGTGGCGGAAGTGTACAATGGAATAAGGACAGGACCGGTTATGAGCCTGCTTTTAAAAATGCGCAGTATTGGTCCAATAAAGAACATTGGGAATGGGCAACAAAGCCTAATGCCCGCGAAAAGGCTTCTTTCCTGTCAGAAAATATACTGCCTATGCAGGAAAGCGGACAGCTTAAGTTTATTGAACGCCCTAACGGTGATTATCTTGAACAAAGTGAGCTGGGTTTTGGGATACTTTTTGCTGACGGACATACCGAAAAACAAATGATTCCGCATATAAATTATAATGGCAAGACTATTGTATTCACGGCCGATTTACTGCCAACTGCTGGACACGTTCCGCTGCCGTATGTTATGGGTTATGATACCCGCCCACTGCTGACATTGGACGAAAAAGCCAGATTTATGGCCGCTGCTGCCGAAAAAGGATATTATCTTTGGCTCGAGCATGATGCGCACAACCATATTATAACAGTAGAGAACACCGAAAAAGGTGTAAGACTGAAAGAAGTTTTACGCTCCGAGGATGTCTTAATGTAATGTTAATATTCCGTATACCTGTAACAAATTCAGATACTTTTAGACCAATTTTTGTAAAATTTAAACATCATATGAAATTTAGAAATCTTTACCTGGGCGCAGTACTGGCACTTGCCATAGCAGGCTGCAGCTCAACAAAATCAATAACTGCTGCGCCAATAAGCGCACCGGCCACCATTGTAGCTAAAAAAGCACCACTAGCCGACAACCAGGAAAAACGCTGGAGCCACCTGGATATTATTAAAGATACTATTCCGGGAATGAGTGTTGACAGGGCTTATGAGCTACTGAAAGGTAAAAAAGCCGATAAAATTATTGTAGGTGTAATTGATTCAGGTGTTGATATTGAGCATCCTGACCTTCAGGCTGTAATATGGACCAACAGCAAGGAAATTCCGGGCAATGGTATCGACGACGATAACAACGGATATATTGACGATGTGCACGGGTGGAACTTTCTGGGCAATGCAGAGCATGAAAACCTGGAGTTTGTACGTATCGTAAAAAAAGGCAACGACGGTTCTGAAACTTACAAAAAAGCGAAAGCGGAATATGATAAGGAGTATCAGGAGGCTATGGCTGGCAAACAGCAGATAGATTTTATACTTAATGCCGACAAGCAGATAAAAGAACAACTTAAAAAAGAGAACTATACTGCGGAAGACCTTAAGAACTTTAACCCTACCGATCCTACGCTAAATGCTGTAAAAGGACGTTTTATACAGATATTGAGCAATATCCCTAAAGAAGATTTTGACAAGGAGCTTAAGGGTGCTAAAGAACATTATGAAAGCCAGCTGAACTACAATCTTAACCTTCAGTTTGACGGCCGTAAGGTTGTAGGTGACGATCCTAACAATTTTAATGACAGAAAGTACGGTAACGGTAATGTTATTGGCCCGGTAAAAGATGGCGCTAAGCACGGTACACACGTTGCAGGCATCATCGCACAAGTGCGCAACAACGGCCTTGGCGGAGACGGTGTAGCATCAGACAATGTATGGATCATGCCAGTACGCGCAGTGCCGGATGGTGACGAGTATGATAAAGATGTTGCGCTTGCTATACGCTATGCGGTAGATAATGGTGCAAAAGTTATAAACGGAAGCTTCGGTAAATACTTCTCTACACACAGCGACTGGGTATATGATGCAATTAAATATGCTGCCGAAAAAGACGTACTTATTGTATGCGCTGCCGGTAATGAAGGTACTGACCTGAACCAGCCGGGTGGTGTAGAGCGTTACCCTAATGATAACAAAAATGGCGGTCCGGAAATTTCAGACAATTTCCTATCAATAGGCGCTATTTACTATGAGCTTAACGAAGCCCTGATTGCAGATTTCTCTAACTACGGTAAGACTGATGTTGACGTTTACAGCCCGGGTGTAAGGATTTATGCTACAACACCTAATAATAACTATGAGTTCCTTCAGGGTACGTCAATGGCTTCGCCAAATGCGGCAGGTGTAGCAGCGCTTATCCGTTCATACTATCCTGACCTTACAGCGCCTCAGGTTAAACGCATTATAATGGAATCAGGAGTGGCAATCAACCTGAAAGTTGCTGCCGGAGGTGATGAAAAAAACCTGAAAGATTTCTCTGAACTATCAAGGACAGGTAAAATAGTGAATGCTTATAACGCACTTATTATGGCCGAACAGATGTCTAAGAAAAAATAATTTTATCATAACTGATTGAATGGAAGGGTATATCCCTTCCATTTTTTTATTTTTAACCCTATGAAAAAAATTACCTTAATGGCAATTGCGGTATGTACAACGGCATTTGCTCAAAAAAATCCTAATCCGGGCTATTGGCAGCAACATGTTGACTATAAGATGGAGGTAAACATGGATGTAAAAACATCAAAGTATACAGGTAAGCAGCAATTGGTATATACAAACAATTCGCCTGATACCCTTAAGCGTGTTTTTTATCACCTGTACAACAATGCATTCCAGCCGGGTAGTGAAATGGATGCACGCCTGCAAAGTATTCCAGATCCTGATAAAAGGATGGCTAAAAGCTTTAAGACCGGCAATAAAACCACTTACGAAAGCCGTATCAGCACACTAAAGCCAAATGAAATAGGCTACCTGAAAATAAATAACCTTAAGCAGGACGGTGCAGCAGCAAAAAACACCGTTTCGGGTACTATCCTGATAGTAGACCTGCCGAAACCATTACTCCCGGGCAAGGCTACTACATTTACACTTGATTTTGAAGGCCAGATGCCAATACAGATACGCCGAAACGGACGTAACAGTGCTGAGGGTGTTGCGCTTTCAATGACACAGTGGTATCCTAAGATGGCAGAATATGATTTTGAAGGCTGGCACGCCAACAACTACATTGCCCGTGAGTTTCACGGTGTATGGGGTAATTTTGATGTGAAAATAACCATCGATAAGGAGTATACCATAGGTGGTACAGGTTACCTGCAAAACAAGAATGAAATAGGAAAAGGATATGAAGACCAAGGCGTTACTGTAACCTATCCTAAAAAAGCCAAAACCCTTACATGGCATTTTAACGCACCTATGGTGCATGATTTTGCCTGGGCTGCCGATAACAACTATGCACACGATAAAATTATAGGCGAAAACGGCGTTGAGCTGCATTTCCTCTATAAAAACACACCTGAAAACCAGGACGGATGGAAAAAACTGCAGCCTAAAACGGCCGAGATACTTTCTTTTTTTAATAAGCATGTTGGTCCATACCCATACAAGCAGTATTCCGTAATTCAGGGTGGCGATGGCGGTATGGAATATGCCATGTGTACCCTCATTACCGGTCGCAAGTATGAAGGCCTTGTACAGGTAACCGCGCATGAGTTTGGCCATTCATGGTTTCAGCATGTGCTGGCAAGCAACGAATCAAAATATGGATGGATGGATGAAGGCTTTACATCGTACATTGAGGATCTTGCCATGGCTGCACTAATGCCATCAGATAAAAAAGAAGAAGAGCCTAACCCGTTTATGGGCGCTTACAGCAACTACAGATATATGGTTTCAACAGGAAAAGAACAGCCTCTGTCAACCTATTCTGACCGTTTTGACCAGAATGTACTATACAGCATAGCATCGTACAGCAAAGGCGAAATTTTCCTTTCGCAACTGGGTTACCTTATTGGGGAGGACAAGCTGGCCGAAACCTTAAAGCGCTACTATGCCGATTTTAAGTTTACACACCCTACCCCTAATGATATAAAACGTACAGCGGAAAAAGTGAGCGGCGCCCAACTTGACTGGTACCTTACTGACTGGACACAGACCACCAACACAATTGATTACAGCCTTGAAGTAAATGAAGACGGCAATGCTACCAAGATTGTGCTGAAAAGAATTGGCCGTATGCCTATGCCTATTGACATAATGGTCGCTTATACTGAC
>JBQGCI010000071.1:0-8727 GCA_052038405.1 Acinetobacter pittii | reverse complement strand
AACGCAAATACATACACATATGTGCTACAGCGAATTTAACGATATTATCGAACATGTGGCGGCTATGGACGCCGATGTGATCACTATAGAAACATCCCGCTCTCAAATGGAATTACTGGAGGCTTTCGCTCATTTTAAATATCCTTACGAAATAGGCCCGGGTGTGTACGATATTCATTCGCCGAGGGTACCCGCTGTTGAGGAAATGACTGCTCTTTTGACAAAGGCTGCCACCCTGCTTCCGTCCCAGCATTTATGGGTGAACCCCGATTGCGGCTTAAAAACACGGAAATGGCCCGAAACCAGAAAAGCATTAGAAAACATGGTGGCCGCCGCCCGCACGGTGCGCGAAAAAGTAAGTGCTGAACCTGTTGGGTAACAAGTAAGGCGGCAGGTGAAAGCCTGCTGCCATTTTTTTGAAGCATGGTGTTAAAACCTGTTTTAAAGGTCATATGGGGTCTGCATTTGCATTTTAGTTATTTTTATAGGATGATGCGTTTCTTTTTTTTATGTTGTATAAGTATGGCAATATCAGGCTGTGCCCATGAGCAGGAAACTTTACCGGTTCTTGGAGAAGCTACTGTAGTCGATGGGAAGAACGTGTATCCGGTCATTGCAGATTTTGATTTTGTTAACCAGGAAGGGCATCATGTAACTAACGCCAGTTTTAAGGATAAGATATATATAGCCGATTTTATATTTTTATCCTGTCCTACCATTTGTCCTGTTATGACCCGGCAGCTCAAGAAAGTATACGATGCTTACCAGGCAGATGACCGGGTTTCGATTATCTCCCACACGATAGATCCGGAGCGGGATACGATTCCCCGGCTGAAGGCTTATGCCGACGCGTTGGGCGTATCAGCTCCGAAATGGCATTTTGTTACCGGCAACCAGGATAGTATGATGAAACTGGCTGAACAATCCTATTACGCAGCTGCAAATGCTGATAGCACGGCGCCGGGGGGATTTGTACATAGCGGCGGTTCTTTGCTGATCGACAAAAACCGGCATATACGGGGTGTTTATAACAGTTTGGAGCCTAAAGAAACCGATCGCTTGGTGGCAGATATTAAGCGGTTGCTCCGCGAACAATTTTAGTGTACCTTTGCCCGGTTTGAGGAAAATCATCCTGATATCATTATTGGCAGCCTTCCTGTTTCAGGCCATAAGCGGCCTCGTTATATTGGCTGCCTTCCATTTAAACAGGGACTATATTTCAAAAAACTTATGTGTCAACCGGTTCGATGCTATTCCTGTTTGTAAAGGAGCCTGCTATCTCGAAAAACAGCTGAGCGATAATGAACAACGGCAGCAGGATGAACCCGAATTGAAGTGGAAGGAAATTGCCCTCTTTTGTGACAACCGGAAAGTAGATATAGAAAATCCTGCCATCATAGCAAGCGCATACCTGGTATTTCCCGTTCTGCAAAATTCAACTTTGTTACAGGGCGCCCTGTCTTCCATTCTGAAACCCCCGATATCGATTGGTTAGCATTTTATAACTACAGTGTTAATTAAAAAATACTTGGGATGGCTACCAACTCAAACACGATACCTGTGTATAGGCTTGATGTGTTTTCTACAGATACCAGTTTTTTCTGGATGGGATCCTTATGCGGCATTCAGGAAAATTATCCGCACCTGCTATTACCGCATAGGCAAATGTATTACTCCCTGATTCATGCGCCGGAGCCGGCGGGTCATATAGTTATTGACCATGAAAAGATAGATCTTGGTCCGCTACAGGTTATTTGTATTAAGCCGGGCAGTATCGTTCAGGCAGCTATCAACGGTACATCCGGGGGGTACTGGATCAGTTTTGCAGAGAACTTCTTTTCCCTCAGGTACAATAGCAATGTACTGCAAAGATTTTCCTTCTTCAACAGGGAGGCCGGGGCGGGGTTAATGCTCCATGAAAATGATACTGAAAAGTGGCAATCATTAAATGCGCTGATGTTGGATGAATATCAAAAAGAGGGCAGTGAACAGGTGCTGAGATCGTATTTGAACATCATCCTGAATGAACTGGATCGGAGCAATGACATACATGTTGCCGGTAAGATAAGCGGGAGGCTAGACAAAGTGATTCAGTTTGAAAGGCTGGTGGAAGAACATTACTGCGAATGGAAAACACCGGTAGCTTATGCCACACAACTTTATATAACTACGAATTATTTGAACAAGCTTTGCCAGGAGTACCGCAGTATAACAGCAGGCGAGCTGATCCGGAAACGCATTGTTTTGGAAGCGCAGCGGTTATTGCATCATACTACTTTATCGGTCGGCGAAATAGCCGACGAGCTGGGATTTGAAAACCTCTCTTATTTTGTAACGTTTTTTAAAAAGAATACCGGCCTGACACCGGAAACATTCAGGCGGAGCCGTTAATACATAAGGCGCAGCACATTGAATACTTAAATGGCATGAATGTATAAATACCTGTCATGATTATGTAAACAGGCATGATGTACCACCCGTTAATTTTGCAACAATCAGTGAAGCCTTTTCTGGTAGCCATATTATTAATTGTGTTTGCAGCCCAATCTTTTGGAAATGTATGGCTATGGGTTGACTATAAAATTAACCTGGAGAAATATGCTGAGAACTGCGTTAACAAGGCCCGGCCGATGCTGCAATGTAACGGGAAGTGCCAGCTCGCAAAGAAGATACAGGAAGAAGAAACTAAAAAGCAGCGGGAGGCAGAAAAAGGAGCTCCTAAAATAGACTATAGCCTTTCATCAAAACATTTTTTCCTGGCGGTTGATTATTTCACGATCAGAATATCCCGGTATTTCCATACACAGGTATCTCAGGCGGAGGTGAAAATGCCGCGTTCCCTATTTCGTCCCCCCTGTATTGGATAGGATGAGTTCCCGGCTTAAGGGGCAAACTGTTCCTCACCGCCGGTATTTATTCTTTATTGTCAGCAATTGCCTGCGAGGGCCTTGCCGAGCTGCTGTGTTTGCCAACAGTGTTAACGATGCCTGTAAGCTTATGGCCGCAGCCAGGCATGCAATTTTTAATCCTTATAATCAACGAACATGATCCACAAAATACATTTTGCATGGGCCGTATTTTTAATGGCCGCTTTTTTTTCCTGTAAAAAAGATATCTCCGAACCTGAATTCAACCTGGGTAACCTGGCGCCTTTATCCATAGAGTTTGATAATATTGTAGGCGGCCAGAACTTAATACTGAATACCTCAAATTATAAAAATAGTACGGGCGAAACCTATAATATACAATTGCTGCAATATTTCATCAGCAACATTATTGTAACCAAAGCAGATGGTACCCGCTATACGGTTCCACAGGGTAGCAGCTATTTTTTAATCAACGAGGCTAACCCTGATTCCCGGTTTGCCCGCGTGGCTGTTCCGGAAGGCGACTATACTAAACTAACATTTACCCTAGGGGTAGATAGTTTGCGCAGTACCATGGATGTTAGTAAAAGAACCGGTGTATTAGATCCGGCAGGAGGTATGGAAAGCGGTATGTATTGGGGATGGAACAGTGGTTATATATTTTTCAAAATGGAAGGTCTCAGCCCTCAGGCTCCTATAGATCCTACGGGGACGAATAAATACCGCTTTCACATCGGTGGTTTCGGTGGATATTCAGCGCCCACTATTAATAATATAAAAACAATTACCGTTGACCTCACAGCCCGCGGTATTGCGCAGGTGCGTGGAAACAGGAATGCTAATATCCATTTATTTACAGACATTGATAAAGTGCTAAGCGGTTTGAATGCTTTTAGCATTGCGGCTAATCCGCAGGTAATGTTTAGTGAGTTCAGTGTAAAAGTAGCTAACAACTTTACTACTATGTTTACTCACGATCACACTGAAAATTAAGCTGATGGGCACAAAACAAATTTGGATCATCCTATCTGTGATGATAGCAATTATTGCCTGCGGCAAAGCAGATGTAGTTATCGAACCGCTGTTTGCAGGTTTTAAGAAACCGGCTCATTTTCCGGAACCTGCTTATAATATCCCGGGTAATGTAGTTAGTAAAGAAGGATTTGAATTAGGCCGAAAATTGTTTTACGAGCCACGTTTATCAAGGAATAATACGATCAGTTGCGGTAGCTGTCATATACAATCGTCTGCTTTTACACAGCATGGTCATGATGTGAGTCATGGAATAGATGACCGTTTAGGCAGGCGTAATAGTCCACCGATCATGAACCTGGCCTGGATGCCCGGCTTTATGTGGGATGGAGGTGTTTTTGACCTGGATCTGCAACCCATTGTTCCTATCACGGCTCACGAGGAAATGGATGAGTCTGTTGCGAATGTGATCAGCAAGCTACAGGCACATGCAGACTACCCGGCTTTGTTTAAAAAAGCATTTGGGACCGATCAGATAACAACGACTCATTTTATGAAGGCTTTGTCGCAGTTTATGATCATGTGTGTAAGCGCGGAGAGCAAGTACGATAGTGTAGTGCAGAAGATTGGAGGAGTTGCATTTACAGCCCGGGAAGAAGCCGGTTATAAACTGGTGCAACAAAAATGCAGTGGCTGTCACAAAGAACCCTTATTCACCGACAATAGTTTTCGAAATAATGGAATTGGTATCGGCGCAAATAATGACATGGGGCGTTATGATATTACTTTGAATGCCGCCGATCGATATAAGTTTAAAGTGCCCAGCCTGCGCAACCTGGCTTATACGGGCCCCTATATGCACGATGGACGATTCATCAGGTTGGATGCAGTATTAGATCAGTATAGTCATAATATACAGCATACCCCCAATCTGGATCCTTTGTTGCAAAGTGATCTTGCTTTATCTGCAGTCGAAAAGGAGCAGGTACTGGCATTTCTAAATACATTGAATGATAAAAATTTTATCAGTAACAGGCTCCTGTCCGAGCAATAATTTAAAAGTATGAGAAGGTTTTTAGTATTCGGGATTCTCGCAGCAATATTAGCTGGCTGTAACGATCATTCAGCTGCAGAGAATCAACAGATGGGCAGTAATAACAAAAGCGCAGATAGTTTGCCCAAGGGCAGGCGGGCAACTCCTGATACCGCTGGATTTCGTAATATCCATTTAGCTTTAGATATAGATAGTTCCTGCGGTATGCCGCTAACCGCCGGTATCACTGATACCATGTTGCACCAGGGAAAAATATATGGTTTTTGCAGCGCTGGTTGTAAGCAGGCGTTCGTGTCGCTGCTGACTGATGCATCCCCGTCGAAGCCGGAACACGAGTTGCATCACTAATTTTAGTTTTAATGAATAATCTTTTATGAAAAGAATAGTAAGCATAGTAATAGCATTGAGTTTATCGGTAGTTGCGCTGGCCTGTGATATATGCGGGTGCGGAGCAGGTAACGGGTATATTGGCATATTGCCCGAATTTCATAAACATATTTTTGGTGTACGTTACCGGTATAATGCCATGTTATCTCATGTAGGAGTGGGTGGTGCCACCAGCTATCTGACAACCAGGGAACGGTATAATATTGCAGAAGCCTGGGGTGGTTGGAATATCACTGATAAAGTAAGAATTATGGCATCAATACCTTATGGTTTTAATGAAAAAAAGAACCAGGGTAACACACAAAGGAAAAATGGGATAGGGGATGTTTCACTATCTGCCTTTTACCAGTTGCTTGATACCCGTAACACCGTATCGGGAAAAGCCAATACAAAATTGCTGGTACAAAGTCTTTGGGTGGGCGGCGGTGTAAAACTGGCCACCGGAAAATACAACCCCGCAGATAAATCATTAACAGGCCAATCGGCCAATCTTTTTCAATTGGGAACCGGAAGCTATGATTTTAATCTAAATGCCATGTATGACCTGCGTTTGCAGGATGCAGGCATTAACATGAATGGGAATTACAAAATGAATACCGCCAACAAATATGAATACCAGTATGGTAATAAGTTGAATCTGAACGGGCAGTTATATTATAAGTTTCGCACTAAATCAGATGTGATGATTGCGCCGAATACGGGTGTGCAATTTGAAAGCTCTGAAACAGATAGGGATGGCAATATTAATGTTACCGTTTCAGGCGGCCGCTTGTTATTGGGTACGGTAGGTGTAGAAACCGCGTTTGGCAGGTTCGCTGTCGGAGCCAATTACCAGAAACCTTTTTCACAAAACCTGGCGAATGGTATCGTAAAGGCCGAAGATCGGGTGATGGTGCATTTTGCTGTAGCGCTGTAATGTTGATAATGAAGCCGCAATATTGAAAGGTTGCGGCTTTATTTATTCGAGCCCTTTCTCTGCCTTTATACATTAAAGACCCTACTGCTCACGCGTCATGCATTTTAATAAACCGGCAGCAATGATATCTATTTAAGAGGACATGAAACTATCTACCAGTTCGCATACTTCTTCAAAGTTGGTTTCAAGGGCCATGTGTCCGCCGTTAAGTACATGAATGTTTGCATCTGGCAAATCCTTTTGGTAGCAATAGGCTTCCTGTAAATCATAAAATACATCATACCGGCCCCAGATAATAATCGCCGGGGGTTGATGCTTTTGGAAGTATTCCTGGAAAACAGGAAACATATCGAAATTACTGTTGTAAGTGCAGTTCAAACTGTATTGCATTTCAAGGTTACCAGGCCTTTCCATGCGCTCCCAATCCAGGATCCAGGATTCGGGGCTGACTTTCGTTTGCAGCTCTTCGGATAGCCCTGCCCGGTATTGCCACTCAGTTCCTTCCTTACTAAGGAAACCATATAGTTTCTTCTTTTTTTCTTCGGTGGGATTGTTCCAGTATTCAATCATTTCATGCCATTGGGGTCCAAGCCCCTCTGTATAAGCATGGCCGTTTTGAATGATCAGTCTTTCTATTTTTTCAGGATAGTCGACGCAAATCCGTAACCCGATAAGACAGCCATAGTCATGCAAGTAAATTTAAAAGGATTTCAATGCAATGGCATCGATGAATTTCGCGATTAACGACGCAATGTTTTTAAACGAGTATTCAAATTGACTGGCCGGCGGAAAATCACTGAAGCCGAAGCCCGGGTAATCGGGTGCAATTAAATGGTATTTCCCGGAAAGAGCAATCATTAGGTTTTTAAACATAATAGATGAAGTGGGAAATCCGTGAAGGAGGAGCAGGGATGGCGATTGGGGATTTCCGGCTTCGCGATAAAAAATAGAGATATCATCCACTTCTATTTGCCTGTTATAGATTTGTTTGCCCATGTTATTTGATTGAATGAATACCATACAGTTGTATTATATTCCGGGATCTATCCATTTCCCTTGTTTTGCAAGGTTGATCAACCATTACTCATCGGTGTTATAGTTCGGCATTATTGGCGAGATAGTGCATCTCTGGGTAACCATGATACCGTACTTTTTATTTTCTTTTCATTGATCTATTATCGGTTGAGCCAGCCTAAAGCGGCTTCCCTGTTGTTAAAGAAGGCTACCTGAACGGCTTCATAACCCGAAGGCAGGCTCTTATTGGCAGCTATCCGGCTAAATGTACTGGGGGAGTAGATCCATGCAAATCTCTTTAACCCCGCTTCCGCCATGGCCGGGAACCACACCGATGATCCCCAGTCGGCAGCTTCCGACCAGTTTCCCTTTACCAGGCTATTATCATTCAATACAGAGTGGCAATTGTTTTTTTGCATCAGTTCCATCATGATGCCACAACCTTTTACCACCGAATCGTAGTTCTGATAACCGATCCATTCCACATCTAAATAGTGCTGCTCTTTTTGATAATATATTCGTATAAAGCTGCCCTCGTAGTAGGTTTGGTGATCGGTTGCCTGGTCTGTGAACTCCTGTTGGCCGTTGAGCGGCAGCAAAAAAGAGAAGGTGGAGCCCATTCCCGGAACGCTTTCTATCCAAAAGCTGCCGCCATGTCTTTTTACAATTTCATTGGCTATAAAAAGGCCAAGTCCCAGTCCCTGGAAGCGCGCCGAAGAGTTGTCGACCCGGTAAAAGCGGTTGAAAAGACTTTTTAAATGCTCTTCGGCTATACCAACGCCCAGGTCTTCTACCGAAACTACCAGGTTATTGTTGTCTACTTCGCAGCTTACAACAATTTCCTGGCTTCCGGGTGAATATTTGATCGCGTTATTTAATAAATTGATCAACACCTGTTCAATACGAAGCTGATCGCCATAGTACTGAATGTCGCAGCCCGAGTTCAATTGGATCTGGTGAGTGGTAGTGGTATGTTGAATGCTTTCGACGGTGTCAGCCAGCAGGGCGCTAAAATTGAAATGGTCTTTGTTATAAACCATTTTGCCCGCATTGATCTTCGACACATCTAACAGATCTTCTATCAGGCGGGAGAGCCGTTCCAGCTGCCTTTCCGCTTTTACAACAAAGCTGCCTAAACTGGTATGCTCGCTAACATCGCGTTTAATCAATTGGAAGAAACCTTTAATAGTGGTTAATGGTGTTTTGAGCTCGTGACTGGCGATACTGATAAACTCATCTTTCATGGTTTCATTCACCTTTTGCTGATGAATATTGGTGTTAGTGCCCAACCAAAAGCGAACCTTCCCGTTTTCGATCATGGGCACTGCTCTCGCCAGGTGCCAGTAGTATGCACCGTCGCTGAATTTCAGTCTGAATTCGGCCAGGTACTGTTGTTTATTTTGCAGGCAACGTTGCCAGCGGCTCAAGGCTTCCGGCAAATCATCGGGATGAATAAATACTTCCCAGCCCTGGCTGATAATATCTTCGAAGGGCCGGTCGAAATTGCGGATCATTAC
>JBQGCI010000070.1:0-2708 GCA_052038405.1 Acinetobacter pittii | reverse complement strand
AGTTTGTTACTTCCAAAGAAGCACCCGGAAATGCAATCGGCGGATTGAGTGTGGGTGAGCCCGAGCCGGTAATGTATGAGATTTGTGATTGGTGCTGCCAGCATTTGCCTGTTGAAAAACCGCGTTACCTGATGGGAGTGGGGACTCCCTGGAATATATTAGAGTGCATTGGAATGGGAGTAGATATGTTCGACTGTGTGATGCCTACCCGCAATGGCCGTAATGCAATGTTATTTACTACTAATGGCGTTATTAATATAGATAATAAAAAATGGGAGTATGATTTTTCGCCCATTGATGAAGGATTGCCTTGCGAAATGAGTACTTACTACAGTAAAGCCTATTTAAGACATTTATTTAAGGCTCAGGAAATACTGGCTTTAACAATCGCCAGCGTTCATAACCTGAGTTTCTACCTGTGGCTGGTAGGAGAGGCCCGTAAGCATATTATAGCCGGCGATTACGCCAGTTGGAAGAATGAAATGGTGGTGAAACTGAAAACCCGTTTGTAAGGTTTATGTAATGTGCGGGGTGCGGCATCCTGATACTCAAGGTCAGTAACCAATAAACCATGTGTACCATTGAGGGGCGGGGTAACGAATCCCGGGATAATATGACTGCTGCCGGCTGCGTAGTTTTTAAACCTGTTCACGATAAGAATACAGCAGTTCTCAAGTGAACCTGGCACAGAAATGTAAAGCGAGGGAGGCTTTAACAGATCCGGTAATATGTTTCAGTTTTATTTCGGAGTAGTAAAGTAGAGTCTCAATGCCACGAACATGAATGCGATATTGGGCAACCATGCTGCAAGGAAAGGCGAGAAGTTTCCCTTCACCGCAAATACCGTTGAAAACTGGTCGGCGATAATAAATACTGCAGCGATCAGGATGCCTAAAGCCAGGTGCAATCCACTACCTCCCCTGGTTTTCCGGCAGGCAATAACAGCGCCTATGAGGGTTAGCAGCAATACCGTAAAGGGAGTGGCTGACCGTTTGTAGAGTTCAACTTTGAGCGTGTTTAAGCCCTCGGTTCCACGCAACTGTTCTTTTTTTATAAAGTCAATCAACTGCGGGGTAGTTAACTTATCTTTTTGGTATTCATCCCGTATCAATTCGTTAGGAAGAATATTGAGCTTCACTTCTTTTTCCTGGTAGAATTTCACCCGTTCACCCAGGCTGTCAACAAAGCGCTCCACCGCGTTATTAGCGATCCATCGCTTTTTGCTTTTGGTGGTGTCCCACTTGATGGACTCCGCCCGCAGATTATAGATCACTTTACCTTTTTTAACGCGCTCCATGAAAAAGGTACCGCTCGTTTGTGTTTCCAGATTGTAGTTTTTTATTCCCATGTAAGACGAACTGTCAATACGTTTGTAGAAGCAATTGCTGCAACTGGTTTCCTGGCGGTTTTTGAGCGGGTTATGCTTATCCAGTTTTTGCTGCATAAAAGTAGTATACAGCACATTGGCTTTGGGTATGAAGTAGTAGCGTCCTATAAATAGTACTATTGCAAGCGAAATTCCTCCTATAATATAAGGTCTTAGAAATCGGTTAAAAGAAGTGCCGCTGGCAAGTATGGCAATCACTTCGCTTCGCATGGCCATTTTACTGGTAAAAAAGATCACCGCAATAAATACGAAAAGGGGAAACAGTAAGCTCCATATAAAAGGGATGAAGCCTACATAATATTGCTTGAAGATCTCCCAGTTGCTTAAGCCGGTTTTTACAAAATCGTCGGTTTTTTCGCTACTATCCACAGCAACAGCAATAACGGTGAATAATAACATGCAAAACACAAATGTTACCAGCAGACGTTTTAATATGAACCAGTCAAGTATTTTCATTCAGCCGCCAAAAATAGATGAAATTTAAGACTTAATGTAAGGTCTTATATAATTTAGGAATGATTTGGCAAGCCAGCGGCATGTACGCCTGCAGCCGGCTATATGCCTGGTTATTGAATGAAGCGTATGGGGCCGTGTGCATTGTTTTTCATGCTTTTAGAGCCGCCTGGCCATAACGCAAACGTTCCCGTAATTACATGGCTGTTAAATAGTAATATAATTTGCTGAACCACTTGCCTTTATTTATCTTTAGCGCGCCCGGATGATTAGGTCGGACGGGCGAGAATGCTTACCCGAATAATCAAAGTACAAATTTTTTACGTGTTATGGAAATGCTGAAACAAAAGTTTAAAGCCCAGGCCGATAAGCTGGGCGAAGAAATTAAAGCAATACTGAAAGAACATGGAGATACAGTAATTGGTCAAACAACACTGGCCCAGGTTTACCAGGGCATGCGCGGCATGACAGCGTTGATTACAGAAACATCGCTTTTGGATGCCCAGGACGGAATACGTTTCAGAAGGCATTCGATAGATGAGTTACGCGATAAGCTACCTAAAGCCAATGGAGGCAGCGAGCCGTTACCTGAAGGGCTTTTCTATCTCATGCTGGTAGGCGAAATTCCTACACAGGAAGAAGTGGAAAACCTGACATCTATATTGCAGCGCCGCAGCCATGTACCTTCCTATGTGTTCGAAACGATGAGTGCCTTACCCAAAGAAACGCACCCGATGACCATGTTTGTGGTAGGAGTAATGGCCTTACAGGGTGAAAGTACTTTTGCTAAAAAGTATGCCCAGGGTATGAATAAAAAAGAATACTGGGCCGCTACTTTTGAAGATACGCTTGATCTGATTGCCCGCAT
>JBQGCI010000069.1:0-4285 GCA_052038405.1 Acinetobacter pittii | reverse complement strand
AACGCCGCATACTTACCGTGTTTTTTAATGCGGATTCCGGTTTCTTAATCCCGTTTTAATTTGTAGGAATAATTTACATTTCTTGCACGATTTCTTCTATTGAAATGCCCGGTGGTGCGCGATATTTTTAGCAAAACGATTTACATATGAAATATCTAAAATTGCACAGCCTCTCGCTGTATCTATGCCTTTTTGTGTCCCTTTTTTCCTGCCGGAAAGAAGTAGCTACGCCGCTCGAACCTGAGCCCGTTACCAACCTCCAATATGCTATATCAGACGGCAGGGTCAACCTTACCTGGCAACCCGCTGGTAGTGGATACGACGCTTTCCAGGTGGAGCTTTCCCGAATGGCTGATTTTTCGGTAGTCAATGAAAACATTGAAGTTAATGGCAATGTTAATCAGCATAGCTTCTGGCGGTTGCTACTGGGAGAAACTTATCATGTAAGGGTACGTGCTGTTTCAGCCCGGAATGGTTTATTCTCCGACTGGACTATGTTAAGCTTTGAAACGGTTGAGAATAATATCCTGTACTCGATTGCAGAAGAAAAAGTAACGGCTAATAGTGTAATGTTAAACTGGAGCAACCCGTATGATGGCAGTAACAGTCGGTCCGGCAAGATCACTCATATTGAGCTTCGTCCTTTTAAAGGTGCTGTTATCAGGCAGAATTTATCAACGCAGGATCTCAGTGCCCGGCAAACATCCGTATCATCACTGGCAGCAAACATGCAATATGTAGCCACCATCTTTAATGACCGATTTCCATTAGGAACGCAAACATTTGCGACCCATGCACAGCCGGAGGGCAATACCTGGAAACTGGAACCTTACAGCGACCTGGTTTACGCCATTAAAGCGGCAAAGAATAACGACATTCTGTTACTTAACGAAGGTATTTACAACTATGCTACTGTAGAGATACCTATCAACAATAAGATCATTACTATTAAAGCCGCTGAAGGGGTAAATGGCAGGCCCCGGCTCTACACAAGGTTGCTGTCTTTACAGGGAGCGCTTTCGGGTCTTAACCTGGAAGGGCTGGAAATATCTGGTGCGAGACTGGATAGTTATAAACAAGAGCTACCTGATGCAGCTGATCACCAGTGGAATGATTGGGTAATCAATCATAGCAACGGCCAAAATACTATTTCGCTGAATTTAGATAACTGCATTGTTCGCAATTACCATACAGGTTTATTTAATCTGAATGGCAGCACAGGTAAAGTAATGGAATCGATAACCATCAACAACTCTATTCTCCACCACCTGGGCGCCGATAATGAAACCGGGGTTTTAAATGTAGGATCTGCGCAACTTAAAAAAGCAGTAATCAGTAATTCCACTTTTTACCTGGCTAACAAAATTTTTGTTGCGGTTGATGCAGAAAAAAATCCTAACAATGTTATCGACTTCACATTTAAAAACAACACGGTTGACAGCAGTTTCACAGCGGGAGGATTTGATTTCAAAGCTGTCAAAACTCCTTCTAAGTTTCTTATGGAAAACAATATCATTTCAAATCTCACTTCAGGGGGCAATTTCTTTCTGAATTTTGCCTATACCGCTAATAACTTTGAAAAGCGGTTAACGTTCACTAACTTTTACAAGGTAAGATCCAAGTCTACCATATATGGCAGCAACTCGTCGAACATGCCGATACATAGCTGGGAACTCAGGCACCCTAATACTATCTGGGCTGAAGTGTCACCAGGTTTTGTTATGAATGATGCCAGCCATGCCAATCCCAACTCCATAAAAGAATATACATTTTCATATGACCCTCAGTATAAGGACAAAGAAAATGGAGACTTTACTGTAAATGCAGCGAGTCCATTACGTGCCAGTGCCCAGGGAAGGATCATCGGAGATCCGAGATGGTGGTAATAATATGTCATGCTTAATAAAAGGTGTCTCAAAAGGGCACCTTTTTATTTATTAAAAACATTAGTTACATTAGTTACATTAGTTGCTCTCACCATGTGTTCACCATGCCGGCAACCCTTTATATGTGGATTCTGATTTCCAAGGTATTCAAAATTTACCAGGACGACACGCATTGAGATCAAAATTGAATCGGGTATTGCGAGGAAGATCAACCCGAATATATACCGGATGCCTACGGTGAGATTGTATACTAATTGAATGATAGTTGAAGCGCCAGGCATAAAAAACCGGTTATATATTGTTATGCCTCCCGGCTGGAGCCATACAGATCATCATCAACTACCGTAGTATCGCGCACCGGCTATTTTAGCAGACAAGAGAAAACAATAAACAATGATGAAAGAGTACTGATAAAATTTAAGCCGTTAAACTGACCGGTGAAAACCACGCTCCACCGGTTGCAGCGCCAATAAAAACTTTCAGATAACCGGTATCAGCTTTCGGCGTTGATGATCGATGAGATTTTACTAACAGAAAACGGTTTAACCAGTAATTCTTTAACAGCGGGGTAAATACGCAATCGCTCGCCGTCTATATCATCAATGGAAGAACTGGCTACATATATTCTAACGCCGTTAACTGCGAGCCCGGATAGTGAAGAAAATGCACTCAAAAATCCCCATCCATTCATTTCCGGCATTTCGATATCGAGCAGAATAATATCCGGAAGGCGCCCGGATGGATCCTGAATAATCCCCTGAAGCAGGTCCATGGCTTCCCGGCCATTGTCAGCGAGGATTACTTCTGCATCGCTACAGCAGAGGTTAATCATCCTTCGTGTAACTAGTTTGTAAACGTAGTCATCGTCTACAATAAGAATAAGCTTACTGAGGTTCATTTTATATTACCAGGTGCAAATAGAGGCAATGCTATTTGCCACACAAAGGTAATCTTATCTTTCACAAGAACGTTTAATTTTTATAACAGGCCCCTCTGATACCAATAAGGTATTAATATAAATCCAACTGTCGATTATTCAGTTCAACGCCTGGTATGAGAAAACTAAATCTTACCAGGTTATTCAGGACTTCTTTATTAAGCGAGCTGCCGTTCCTCTTTAGATAGTCTTCACACAATTTAATTCCCAGTCCGGTAGTTCTTGTCTTGCCTGCATTACCGGCGTCTGTGAAGCTGTTCTGAACACTAATACACACCAGGTCAGACACTCTTTCAATTTCTATTAAAATACGACTGGACGGACTGGTATATTTAACGGCATTATCTAACAAATTTCTTAATACCAGGCGGATGTGATTCTTATCTGCTATACAAAACTGGAATGAGTTGGCGCTTTTTATTTCAATACTTACGTCTTTATCTGCTGCTATCGGCTTATAAATGGTTGCAAGGAAGTTGGTTGTTTTGATAATGTCAAAATGCTCCCGGTTGATCTGTACCTCATCCATCTGCGACCGGCACCAATGAAGCATATTATCCAGCATTATCTTTAGCTGCTGAAAGTGATTGCTATTGGAACGCAGTACCTTCTTCAATTCGGCCTCACCCAGCAGATCAATAACATCTGTTGATAATATAGACAGCAAACTATTAAAGGGTGTTCTGAGATCATGCGCAATAATGGAAAAAAGCCTGTTCCTGACTTCATCAGAAGCTTTGAGCTGATCGATCACCTCGTTTAAATGCTCAGTGCGTTTAGATACTTGCTGCTCGAGCTCATCATTATGTAGCTGCATGAGTTTCAAATGTTCCGCCTCTACCCTTCTTTGTTGTTCAAGAATAGTCTGATACCTGCGGCCCAGCGCCAGAGCCAGTAGCATAAACTCCAGCAGGATACCGCATTGAAGGACGGCAGGACTATACGGCTGAAACGTAAATATTCCCTGGAGACAAAGCACATAATACATTACTGCCCCTACAAAGGTTAACCAGGCAGCCCCCAGGTAAATAACAGCTTTGCGTGCAGCACAGTAAGCGCAAACACTGGTGACAATTAAAGTTAGCGGAACCAGCAGTCCGAAAACCTGAGCCCCCGTAGCCGCTTGCGCTTTAAAACCAAAAGCGCTTATCAACAGTAATACCACAAGGCCACCGAGCAATATATTCGTCCACCTGAACAGAACAATTGAGATGGATCGGATATTGTAGAACCTGTTGGTGATTAAAATAGAAGTTCCAAAACCGAAAGAAAGGAACATATGCGGGTAACTGTAAACAAATTTTTTAACAGCATCTCCCAGTAGGTAAATATGCCCGCTTAGGTAGCCAATTGTATAAATACCGAAGGACAATATATACAGGCAGTAGTATAGATAGGCCGGATCCTTTATAGTAAAGTAGAGGAACAAGTGAAAGATCAATAGTGCCGCGAGGAAACCTAC
>JBQGCI010000068.1:0-7179 GCA_052038405.1 Acinetobacter pittii | reverse complement strand
ATGGAAAAAAGGATGCCGGGAAGAACCCTGATCAGTCTGTACTTCTGCATCAGGCCATTTACGCGCAACATCCGGATATTAATGCCATTATTATTACGCAGCCCACTTACCTTACATCTTTTTCCATTACCGGTGCCAGATTTAATGTAAGAACGATACCTGAAACCTGGATCTATCTTCAGGATGTGCAAACAGGTGATTTTGGTTGCCAGTTTGATCAGGAAAATAGCCTGCTGTCCATGATATCACAGGATTCCCCGGTTGTTATTTTAAAGAATGAGTGCACAATAGTGACAGGCAATAAATTATTGCAGGCCTTCGACTATCTGGAGGTTGCTGAGTTTAGTGCCAAGTCGTTAATATTATCCGCATCTTTGGGAGAAATGATTCCTATCAGTGATAATGAAATAGAAGAGTTAGGGAAAGTAATGAGCCGGTGGAAGAATTATGAATGGAAAATGTAAGTATCAAATAACTTAATAACAAAATTGTAGCCATGAGTAATAAGTACGCAATTATTTTAGGTAATCTTGGAAATACCAGGGATCGTTTTTGCCAGGGATATAAAAATAATCCGAGCTCCGAAGAAATGCTGAAAATGGCACTCGAAAAAATGCCGCATATCCAGGGTATAGAATTAGTGGGTACCTGGGATATCCGCCCGGATAATGTCGGAGACATGAAGAAAAGGCTGGATGATGCCGGGGTAGCCTGCGCCAGCATTATTCCTGATACTTTTGGAGATCCGGTTTACGGGAAAGGCAGCATTACCAGCATAGATGCCAGGGTAAGGCAGCGGGCGCTCGATTATTTGCGGCAAATGAGTGAAGTAGCTTTAGCCATGAACTGCGATATTGTCAACCTCTGGCTGGGACAGGATGGGTATGATTATTTGCTGGCAACCGATTATAACCAGGAGCGCGATTGGCTGACGGAGTGTACCAGGGCCGTAGCTACAGAGTATCCTACACTTCGGTTCGCTTTAGAGTATAAACCAAAGGAACCCCGCAATTTTTCTTATCACGCAAGAATGGCCGATACCCTATTAGCAGCAAAGGAAACCGGGTGTTCCAATGTAGGCGTTACAATTGATACCGGCCATAGCTTTTATGCAGGAGAAAATGTGTCGGAAGCTGTAGTGCTTGCCAAGCGGGCCGGCGACCTTTTATACCACATGCACTTCAACGATAATCATGGTACCTGGGATGATGATATGATTGTAAGTAGCGTGCATTTTACCACTTATGTTGAGTTGTTGTTCTGGCTGCGAAAAACCGGCTATCAGGGCTGGATCTCAATGGATCAGTATCCTTACAGGGAAGATGCCATTGATGCCATTTCAGAAAGCATTTTGTGGGTAAAGAAATATGAACAGATCGTAGATACCTATTACAACGAAATCGAATCCCTGATCCGGGAAAATGACGCAGTTAAAACTTCCCGGTTTCTGCGCAAATTGTTTGCTTAGTACAAAGCCTGTTAAAAAAATATTTATGAACGATTGCATCTTCCGGAACCGGATATGGTTTCTTGTTATGTTATGCCTGTTGCCGTTTGCATCACAGGTAATAGCGAAAAACCTGAATACGACCAATGACGTTAGTCTTACCGCATTAAAAGTGGATAATGCCGTGCGTTTTATAGGAGTAGATTCCCAAACCCCGCAATTCAGCTGGGAGCTGAAGACTTCTAAACGTAATGTAAAACAAACGGCCTACCAGGTACTGGTAGCAGATAGCCCCGGGCAGCTGGCAGCCGGTGACGGAAATATCTGGAATAGCGGCAAGGTAGCGTCCGCGGCCTCTGTAGGCATATTATACCGCGGTAAGGCTTTGGAGAGTCGCAAAAGATACTACTGGAAATTGATCTGGTGGGGCATGAACAACACAAAAGCCGAAAGTGCCACCGAATATTTTGAAACAGGTTTACTCCATCAATCAGACTGGAGCGGTGACTGGGTGGGCTTTCCTTCAGGCTGGATTGGAAGGGTGCATTATTTCAGGCGTGTATTTTCGTTTCAAAAGGAGATAGCGAGGGCGAGGGCCTATGTAGCAGGTATTGGCTACAGTGAAATGGAGATCAATGGTAAAAAAGTAAACGATCATGTATTAGATCCTGCAACCAGCGATTTTGCAAAAACGGTCTATTACAGTACTTATGATATTAAAGAGTATTTAAAAAACGATAATGTAATGGTAATTGCCGTAGCTCCCGGGTGGTACGGAATGCCCAAGCTACGCATGCAGATGGAGTTCTATTTTACCGATGGTACTATGGAAGTGATCAATTCTTCCTCTATAAGAAACGTGACCCTGGGGCCGGTACAGGCTGCCGGTGTTTTAGATGGAGAAGTATACGATGCCCGTCAGGAAAAGCCAGAGTGGAATCTGCCCTCTGATACGATCATAAAAGGATTACCCAGTCAACATTGGGGTGTGGCCCCCGTATTAGAAGCTCCGGGTGGTAAAATGGCCTCCCAGCAGTTGGAGCCGATAAGGGTAGTCGAATCTTTTAAGCCGGTTTCAATAAAAGAAATAAAGCCGGGAACATTTGTCATGGACGCCGGTCAGAATATGGCGGGATGGGTGGCTTTAAAAGTAAAAGGCGAAAGAGGCAGGAAGATTACGTTGAAGTTTGCCGAAACCTTGTACCCTGATGGCACCATCAACCAGGAAAACCTGCGCACAGCATGGGCCACCGATACCTATATCCTGAAAGGCGGGGGAACAGAAACCTGGGAGCCCCGCTTTACCTATCATGGATTTCGCTACATGCAAATAGAAGGTTGGCCGGGTACGCCTTCTGTCGATGACCTTACGGTAAGAAGAGTTCGTTCAGACGTGGAAGAAGCCGGTCAATTCAGCAGCAGCAACGACCTGCTCAACCGCATTTATCAGATGGTAAAAAGGACTGAGGCCGCCAACCTGCATAGCATACCAACCGATTGTCCGCAACGTGATGAAAGAATGGGGTGGCTGAACGATCTCACGGTGAGGATAGAGCAGGCCATGTATAATTTCAATCTCCACCGTTTTTACGCAAAATATATACAGGATATCTGTGATACGCAATCGGAAAATGGTGAGATTACTGATACTGCGCCTTATAAAGTGGGCGGCAAACCTGCCGATCCGGTATCAGTGAGCTTTTTGCTGCTGGCCCTGAAGAGCTATGAGTATTATGGCAATACGGAAATCATCCGCAAGAATTACTCCCATATGAAAGCATGGGTAGATTATTTAACTAAGCGCACCAATAAAGCCGGTATATTGGAATACAGCTATTATGGTGATTGGTCGCCGCCTGCAGAATTTGGAGCCAAAGGCCATAGCTATGGCGCCCTGTCTTTAAACACTCCCGGTGATCTCATGTCTACCGGATATCTCTACTACAGTGCACAGGTGATGGCGAAACTGGCGCAAGTATCAGGTAATGTGGATGACCAGCATCAATATGAGCAGCTGGCCATCCGCACTATGAATGCTTTTAATGCTAAGTTCTGGGACGAATCGAAAGGTGGCTATGGTACTAACAACCAGTCCTGTAATTCCTTTGCCGTTTTTTTAGGCGCTCCAACCAAAGAACGGCTTCCCCGGGTAATAGCAAATCTGGTAAGAGATGTAAGAGAAAGAGGCTACCATCTTACAACCGGTAATTTATGTACTAAGTATTTACTGGAAGCGCTTACAGAAAATGGAGAACTGGAGACAGCATACAAAATAGCCACCCAAACTACTTATCCGAGTTGGGGATATATGTTAGCTAATGGTGCTACCACACTCTGGGAGCGATGGGAGTACGAAACGGGAGGATCGATGAACTCGCATAATCACCCCATGATGGGCTCGGTTGGCTCCTGGTTGTATAAATATATTGCGGGAATTCTGCCGGATATAGAATCGCCTGGCTTTGGTAAATTAATCTTACGCCCTTACATACCCAACGATTTACAGCACGCGCAGGCAACATATCAGTCCGTAAAAGGAGAAGTGAGCTCGGCCTGGAAAAAAACAAAAGGCTCAATTGATTACCAGGTAACCATACCGCCTAACGCGGTGGCGACAGTATTTATCCCCACGAAAGATGTAAAATCTGTAACTGAGGGTGGACGTCCCATAAGCAAAATAGAAGGCATTCGCTTTGTAAGGATGGAAGGTGCCTCGGCAGTTTACGAAGTAGGATCCGGCAAGTATGTATTCAGATCAAAATGGTAGTATAATGCGAAGTGCTTTGATATGCTTTTCAATATTAATGTTGGTGTTGTCTATCCATGCGCAGGAGACCTCTTCCGTTGGTCAACCTTATGATGCCAATGATGTAGTGGCAGTGGACCAGTTCGGCAGAAGCTTTGCAGCCGTTGAAGGCTACCAGACCAGCAAACAGGTGGGCATTTTTTACTGGCCCTGGATTGGACATCCCTATGCAACCGGTATTTATGATGCAACAGTGATCAGTGCCATGCCCAATGGACTAAAGTTGTTGTACGATTTTAAGCACTTAAACGATTCCATCAGTCCAACCGGGCAGGCACATTTTTGGGGTCAGCCACTTTGGGGATATTATAATTCTGCTGATGAATGGGTCATTCGCCGGCAGATGGCCATGCTGGCTACAGCGGGTGTTGACTTTATAGTTTTTGATCTGACTAACAGGGTTACTTATAAAACTGTATACGAAAAAGTACTGCGTATTATCACCGAACTACAATCAGATGGCTGGGCAGTTCCTAAGGCCGTATTTTACACCCACTCTAAGTCCTTCGAAACTACCTGGCAGCTTTACCATGACCTGTATCAACCTAATCTTTACCCTAATGCCTGGTACAGGGTAGGTGGCAAGCCCATGATCATAGCTTACACCAGCGAAGCAGATGATATTGCCGAAGCATTGTCCCGGAGCGACTCCAGCTATCGCCCGGTTGCTTATTCCCGGGCCATAAAAGATTTCTTTTACTTTAAAAAGCCACAATGGCCCGGAGATGCCGTTTACCCGGATGGATTTCCATGGATCGAATGGAAATATCCGCAGCCGCTGCATGGCAACACGATGAGCGTTTCTGTGGCCAGTCACCCTAAAGTGCCTATGTCACGCTCTATCACGTCAGGCTGGACCAACTGGGGGCGTGGCTGGGACCCTGTCACTCAAAAAAATAAAAAGGAAGATATGCTCACCGGTGGCTTTTTTCAAAAACAGTGGGATCATGCATTGACGGTCAACCCCGATACCGTTTTTGTAGGCGGATGGAACGAGTGGGTAGCTTATAAACAACCCTATGGTGATGAGTACATGCTTTGCGACGCCGCTAACCTGGAGTTTTCCAGGGATATTGAACCCATGCGGGGCGGATATGGAGATGCTTTTTATATCCAAATGATAAAAAATATAAGGGCATATAAAGGAATAACGGATAAGCATCACGGGTACGCGCCTCTTACTGTTGATATATCGGGTAATACGGGACAATGGGCAGCTGCAAAAGCCATTTATAGAAATATAAACGTAAAAGCAGGTGGCCGGGATCATTATGGAGCTTCAAAGAAGATAACTTATACTGCGCCTGCTCCCACTAATAATTTGCAGGAAATTAGAGTAGCCCATGATGCTCAGAATTTCTATTTCCTGATCAGGGCGGATAAGCCTTTTGTACAAGTACAGGATAGCACCGGTTCGTTTCAGTTGTTAATAGGGAAAGGTACGCCTGCCATCAAAGGCTGGAATGGGTACGAATATATTGTCGAGCCGGATTTGCGAACGGGAGTAGCCCTCATCAGTATGCTGGATAAAAACCGGAAGAAAAAGGAAACAGGGAATGTGAGAGTTACCGTTCAGCAGCATCTCATGCAATTCGAGATTCCAAGAAGACTTATGAATGCCAACAATACATTGACACAGTTTTATTTTAAAGTGGCAGACGGAGTAGCAAAGCCTTCTGATATAATGGAATACTATATTTCGGGAAGCGTAATGCCCCTGGGGCGGCTGAGCTTTGTATATAAACTTGGCCACTAAAAGAAACAGGTTCGTTATGAAAAAACTGCACTTTGTTTTAAAGATAATCTTAAGTATCGCTTTTGTTACTTATCTAAGCGAAACGCCAGCCAGAACAACAGGGCAACCAGCGCTGTGCGCTCATCATAGCCGGTTAGACGAAACAGGATCTTTTAAAAAACAGGATGCGGATCAATCGAACAGGGAAGATGTTGTAAGGGTGTTGGCGATAGGTAACAGCTTTTCGGCCGATGCGTTGGAAAACTATCTGTATGATCTGGCTAATGCCTCCGGTAAAAAAATAATTATAGGCAATTTAGCTATAGCCGGAGGTTCGCTCGCAAATCATATAACGAACCTGCAGCACAATTCAGCGCCGTATATTTTCACAAGGATTGATTCAAACGGGAAAAAAACGGTAACCTTTAATAATGCTATCGAGCTGATTGTTAAAAGCGAATCCTGGGATTATATCAGCCTGCAACAAGTGAGTCATCATTCAGGTATGTATGAAACTTTTGTTGAAGATCTTCCAGCTTTGTGTCAATATATAAAAGCAAATGCAAGCAATCCGCGTGTTAAACTGATATTACACCAAACCTGGGCTTATGCCCGGAATTCAGGTCATACAGGCTTTGCCAATTATCAGAATAACCAGCAACTCATGTATGAATCCATCGTTAATACTTATAAAAAAGGCCGGAAACTAATAAGTGCTGATGATATAATACCCGCAGGTACCGCCATACAAAATGCGAGAACCAGCTTTATAGGAGACCGGTTTACAAGAGACGGCTTTCACCTGGAAGAAACCTATGCACGCTATACAGTAGCCTGCACCTGGTTTGAGAAAATATTTGGTATACCGGTATTGGGTAATTCGTACAAGCCTGCTGCTCTTTCGGAAGATTATAAAGAAATCGCGCAACATGCAGCTCATTTTGCCGTAAAAAGACCTGGAAAGGTCACCAAGCTAAGGCGTTATCGAAAAGAAAGGCAATGACTATCATAAACCGGGAGATCCATATAAAAAGATCGAACAATAAATAATGTAAAGTTCAGGCTCAATAAATGAATAAAATGAATGTATATATGAATATTAGAAATGGAGTTCAATTTTTTCCTGCCTGGGTATGTCTGGCTTTTGCCGCACTTTCTCATGGCTGTGCGTCAGGTCCCAGGGAGCTCCAG
>JBQGCI010000067.1:0-18574 GCA_052038405.1 Acinetobacter pittii | reverse complement strand
GTGCCACTTCCAATTACATCGCCCGGGTAAAGATTGACTCCGTAAGAAGCCCTTTCAATGATCTCCGCGAAGGTCCAGTCCATATCACCCAGGTTGCCGGCACTTACCTGTATGCCATTCACGCAGCAGGTCATCTTTAAATTCCAGTTTTTTCCGGTGTGGTTTTCTTTGGGTGGCATCTCGAACTCTTTTAGCTCATCGGGTGTTACCAGCCAGGGACCGATCGCTGTAGCAAAATCCTTTCCCTTGGCAGGCCCCAGGTTCAGCAGCATTTCTTCCATTTGGAAGGTACGGGCGCTGAGGTCATTCATAATCATCAGGCCTGCGATATGCGCATCGGCCTCTTCAGCACGGATATTCCTTCCGCCTTTACCGATAACGATTGCGGCTTCCAATTCAAAATCCAGTTTCTGAAAATGATCGGGCATACACCTGATGGCTCCAGGCCCTTTGATGCTGTTATGATTGGTGAAATAAAATACAGGATAAGCATCAAACTCAGGTATCATGGCTACTTTACGGTTACGACGTGCTGCGGCTACATGTTGCCTGAAGGCATAGCCGTCCCGGCAAGAGGCGGGGCGCGGTACCGGAGCTAGTATTGCTACGGCATCCAGCTCCAGTTGGGTCACCAATTTGCCAGCTGCAATGTCATCCTGAACACCCTTCAAACGCGGATACCATTTTTCCCATTCGTTTAACAAACCCCACATCGTTGCAGGCATGTTCATTCCTCCTGTAGGATATACGTAGCCGCCTGCCAGTACACCACATTGTTCCTTTTCGTTATGTAAATAAGAGACCAGTTTCATATGCTTTTATTTTAATAAACCATTACCGTTTTTTGCTGCAATACCTTCCTGAATTTTTCCAGAATGGGATCTATATCTTCCGGCTTGCAAGTACCTACACTCAACCGGAACCATTGATCGGCCTGTTGGGCTCCGAAAGCCGAAAAAGGAATTACAGCTACTCCCTCATTCAACAACTCATCAAAAATGTCCCCGGGCATCTCCATTTTTACGGTTAAATAAATAGAAGCCTGCGGTGCAATAACGTCAACAGGAAATCCTTCTCTTTTTAATGCCATCAGACCATCATAAAAGCTATTCAGGCTACGGGCGATCTTTCTTTTAAAGATATGCAGGTATTGCTCAACGGCTGATAAATCATGAAAGAACACAGCCAATCCTTTTTGTTCAGCCATAGGCGCCCAAGCCCCCACATGGCTTAAGATCGTTTTCATTTTACTGATGATTTCTTGCGGGCCATATCCCCAACCTACACGTACACCCGTAGCAGCAAAGTTTTTACTTACAGCGTCCGTAAAAATGGTATACGCCTTCATTTCCGGACATACAGAAACCGGGTCTATACGCTGCGTTGTACTTTGTACCAGCAGGTTATAGATATGGTCGTATAATACATACAGTTTTTTTTCACTTGCTCCGCGCCGGCTATTCTCTTCAACAATCATCTCAGATATTGCTTTCATCTGTTCGCGCGTATAACAGGTGCCTGTCGGATTCTGGGGCGAGCACAAAGCTAATAAAACCGCATCTTTCAGGTGCGGCCTTATATCGTCAGCCGTCAGCATAAAATTATTGCTTACTGAGGTCTCGATCGCGTAGCCCTGAGCTCCGCTTAGCTGTACATAGTAATGGTTATTCCAGGAAGGAACCGGGTAGATCACTTTATCCCCCCTGTCAATAATAGTATGATAAGCTGCAAAAATCAGCGGGCGTCCGCCAGATGCTACCAATATCTCAGCGGGCGTATAATACAGGTTCTGGAAATGACGTATAAAATCAGATAACTCAGATCTCAGATCCGCATTGCCCTCAGGAGCCGGGTAATTGGTTTGCTTATTTTGGTATGCCTGTATAATAGCGTCCTCCAGTACCCGGGGTATCGGGAAGAGAGCAGTTGAAAAATCACCAATGGTCAGGTTGTAGATCTGCGCTCCCTGGCTTATACGCTCCCTGATGGCGTTACCTATAGCCAGCGGCGCCGGCGCCGGCATCTGTTCTGCTAATTGTGAAAGTTTCATGAATAAATGAAAAATGTAAAATATTAAATAACAAACGCCAATTCCTGTGGCCTCGTCAACCAGTCAACCAATGAACTAATCAACCAGTCAACCTAACTACAAATTCCCCCTCGCTTCCTGCTCTCTTTCAATTGCTTCAAACAACGCTTTAAAATTTCCTTTGCCAAAACTTCTGGCTCCTTTGCGTTGTATGATCTCGAAAAATAAGGTAGGCCGGTCTTCAACAGGTTTGGTGAATATCTGTAACAGGTATCCCTCATCATCACGATCGACCAGGATACCCAGCTCTTTTAAAGGGAGCAGGTCTTCGTCGATCTCCCCTACCCGATCCAGCAGCGTATCATAGTAAGATGCCGGCACTTTCAAAAACTCCACGCCCCTGTTTTGTAGCGCTGTAACGGTTTCTATAATATTATGGGTAGCCAACGCCGCATGCTGTACACCTTCTCCGTTATAAAAGTCAAGGTATTCTTCAATCTGCGATTTCTTCTTTCCTTCGGCAGGCTCATTAATCGGGAACTTTACAAAACCATTGCCACTGCTCATTACCTTACTCATTAACGCCGAGTATTCGGTTGAGATATCATTATCGTCAAAAGATATAATATTACGAAAGCCCATTACTTCTTCATAAAATCTCACCCATTCATTCATTTTATTCCACCCTACATTACCCACGCAATGATCCACATATAGTAATCCGGTATCGGTTGGACTATAAGAAGATTCCCATTTTATGTAGCCCGGCAAAAACGCACCTTTATAATTTTTTCGCTCAATAAAAAGATGTACCGTATCTCCATAGGTATGAATACCACTCATGATGACCTCACCACCGTCATCGTTCAAACGAACAGGCTCTATAAAACTTTTCCCACCTCTCTGGGTGGTTTGTTTCCATGCCTCTGTTGCATCCTGCACACGCAAGGCCAGCATCTTCACACCATCTCCATGGCGCGCTACATGCGCACTGATTTCATTATCCCCTTTAAGCGACGTGGTGAAAACAAAAGTGAGTTGATGCTGGCGGACTGCATAACTGGCACGGTCTTTAACGCCGGTTTCGGGACCAGCGTAAGCAAGAGATTGAAAACCGAATGCTGTTTTGTAAAAATGGGCAGCCTGCTTGGCATTGCCTACATAAAACTCGATATAATCAGTGCCTTCAAGTGGCAAAAAATCAACAACATCAGCCATAGCCGACGCTGACTGTAATGTACCAGACATAACAAATATTTTAATCGTTAAAAGAAAAAAAAGTGGAAACTCCCTTTACGGGACAGCAATATGGGAACAGGTTAGAAACAGTGATCAGTAGCAAGGGCCTCAACCAGCAGTACGTAGTTTACGCGCTTGTCGGTAAAAATTTTATATGGATGATCTGGCCGCATTGATAATACAAAGATAATCATTTTACCAATTTCCCGTATTTGTATTGTATATTTAAAATACTAAAATATAACAACTATGAAATCTCTGTTGATCCTGCCCATGCTGCTGATGCTTAGCCTTTTTAGTTTCTCCCAAAAAAACAGGTCGATTAACGGAACCTGGAAACTGGTTGCTGCCAGGAATGGCTCGCTGCCAACTGCCAACGTATCTGAAGCAACGCCCCGGGTTAATTATGTCAAAATTTTCGGCCCGCATCATTTTGTGGCAGTCACTTATCTCGACAATGGCAAGGCTGTAAGAACAATCGGGGGCACTTACCAACTCAAAAAAGATCAATACACTGAAGATATAGTTTATACCGACGAAAAGAACAACCTCCAAAATACACAATCTGTTTTCTCTATTAAACTGGAAAAAAACAAAATGTACATTGCCGGCAAAATTGCTAACGGAAGCCTCGACCTGAGCGAAGTTTGGGAGAGAGTCGATTAAATGCACCGGTTAGCTGCTATCCTGTAACTTTGCTGTACCTATGTGCCATTAAAAATTATTATTACACGCTGTTATGCCATACTTCAGAAATTTCACCTACTGGATTGACAAGAGAAAATGGAAGTATTATTTTCTGCTGGCTACGCTGGCTATGGCGCGATGATTTAAAATGTACAACCGTCCTCTTTGATATGAGAAAGTAAAACAAACAGCGTTTCGTTTTACTTTCCAGGTATTCCATTTTAAAATTACAGCACATTGCTCATTATTATACCCTGGGCAAGATCCCGCATAAACGACATACCCAATTCCGAAAACCGGATGGCTCGCTCTACAGCGAACAGTTATTTTCCACCGAAGGTTTTAGCGATGATTACTCTTTGCTATATCATTGCCATCCTCCCACGCAAGTTATAAAGACAGAACCGCAGGTAGACGTAAGTCCGCAAATAGCAGAAGAGAAAATGCTGCAACACCGGTGCTTTGAAGGATTTCATATTAAACCCGAAAAAGATTTTTTGCATAGCCGCATACCTGTTTTGGTCAATAACGATTGTCATATTGTGCTGGCTGCTCCCCAAGAAAGCATGAGGGATTATTTTTACAAGAACACGGATGCCGATGAGCTCATCTTCGTGCATGAAGGCGGTGGCACCGTTCATACCCAATACGGAGAATTGCCGTTTAGTTATGGCGATTATATTATGCTGCCGCGTGGCACCATTTACCAGATTTCTTTTACCGGTGAGAACAATCGCTTGTTCATTGTTGAATCCTTTACGCCCATGCGTTATCCGAAACGGTACATGAGTCGCTTTGGCCAGCTAATGGAGCACGCACCCTATTGTGAGCGCGATATACGTCCGCCGCAAAACCTGCAAACTATTGATGAAAAAGGCGACTACCTGATCAGGGCTAAGAAGAAAGGAATGTTATATGGATTGCATTATGGTACACACCCCTTCGATGTAGTAGGCTGGGATGGCTGTTGTTACCCTTATATATTCTCTATCCATGACTTTGAACCTGTTACCGGTCGTGTGCATCAGCCACCGCCCGTGCATCAGACTTTTGAAACCAGCGCCTTTGTGATATGTTCCTTTGTTCCAAGACTATTCGATTATCATCCTTTGGCAATTCCGGCACCTTACAACCATAGTAATATCGACAGTGATGAAGTCATCTATTATGTTGATGGAGATTTTATGAGCCGGAAAAATGTCACCAGGGGCATGATAACCCTGCACCCGGCGGGCATCCCACACGGGCCACATCCGGGAGCTGTTGAAAAAAGTATAGGATCAAAAGAAACCAAGGAACTGGCAGTGATGGTAGACACCTTTCGTCCATTGATGCTTACCCGGCAGGCGCTTGATATAGAGGATCACAATTACGGTATGAGCTGGACCGGATAAAGTCCTGAAGTATACGCCTTACGTATTACCAGGCAATACATCAATCTGGTTCATGGTATTTAAACCATCGTCGATAAGCTTTGATAACAGGGGTTGGCTGGCTTTCAAATGTTGCAGATAGTCCTCTGCCTCGAATCTGAGTTCTTCTAATAAAGGCTGATCTTTCACCAGCTCCAGTATTTCTATAGCACAAAGCCAGTCATGCGAATGATTGGCTTTTATTTGCTCCCATACAGGCAGCAACTCGCTCTTAACCGCGTTGCCCTCTCTCACGTTTCTTACTTTTTGGTACAACCGGTGCAGTGCCTTTTGATGAGTGTTATAAGACGAAACGGGCATTTCCCTGGGCAGCAAAGTTACCTGCTCAAAAGCATCTTTGTCTGCCGCACCGGCGAATACCGAAACGATCTTTTCGCCTACAGCCATATCGTATCTACCCCAGGTTGGTTCAAATAATACCTGGCCGGTATGGGTATCTTTTACCTCGCATTCAGTAAACCGGATCAGTACAATTTTATTATCCTGCCGAAGAATGGTATCAACAGCACCTTTAAGATGCAATCCGCTGAGGAAATGCAGTTGCGCCAACTTTCCTTCCTCGATGCCAAGACTTTTCAAATCACTTATCGAGCATGCTTCTATTGGTTTATCGGTATTTATCAATTTGCCAACCGGCGATCCGAAGCCTGCTTTATGATAAGCTTTGCCATGTCCGTCCAGTTCTTTATCATTAACCGCCAACGCTGTAGCGCCTTTTGTTTGTATATATGAAAGCTGTTCCTCTTTTCTGTTACCAACAAATACACCCGACACCTGCAAGCCAGAGCTGTATACGGCGGTACAGGGCATACCACATTCAATCGCTTTCCTTAAGCCCGAGGCGCCGCCTTTTCTATAGGAAAGAGAATCGGCAAATTCGTCCAATACATTCACCAGGTTCTCAAAATCGGGCGTTACAAATAATTGCGGCTGCGGTTGGGTGATATCATAAGCATAATTAACTGCATCCAATGTATACCTGATCTTTTTAACATCCGGCTTCATACAACTAACACTTTCGCCTATTGAAGAGAGAAGGCCCGCGCCATATATCTTATAGTTATCCAGGTCGCCGATCAAACCATATTCAACGGTCCACCAATGCAGTCGCGCCAGTAAAGCCATTTCGGAAGGCGCTCCCATATCTGCCTGTATATGTATCACCTCTTCCTCAGCCAGCCTGATCAGTTGCTCATCTGTGCCCGCCAGCTCCTTTAGCACTGCCAGCCTGCGGATAGCTTCAAACAAATCCTGGTCTTTTTTGGAGCTCATCGCTTTAGTTCCCACTTCTCCCGTGAACTGCAGATAACGGGCGTATTCAGGCTCTCCAATAATAGGGGCATGCCCCGCAGATTCATGAATAATATCAGGAGCCGGTGTATACTCGATATGCTCTATCTGCCGGATATCAGCAGCAATAATCAAGACCTGGTATGCCTGAAACTCCATAAAGGCCTGGGAGGGTATAAACCCGTTTACCGTAACAGCTCCCCAACCTATTCGCTTCAGATGATCGTTCATGGTTTGCAGATCGGGAATATATTCAATCGTGAGGCCCGCTTTCTTCAGGCCCGGTATATAAGGATAATAGGCTACATCTTTCAGGTAATTGTAATTCTGCCGCATAACATAACGCCACACAGCATGGTCAACCGGTGTATAATGCTGGTAATGCTGTGGCACGATATATTGCCTTAAATGACGCGGTAACCGGTCTATGATAACGTTGTTATAATTATTCATACAGCACAGGAAAATGCAATATTAAACAAAAAACTAACAACTGTAAGTTTGCGATCATCACCGCGGCTACCCGTTGAGCAAGCCATCACTCATCACCTATTCACCCGCCATTTTCAATACCAGCTCCCACTCTTCGGGTTTTACAGATTGCGTAGACAGCCTGCCCAAACGTACCAGGTCCATATCTGCCAGTTCAGGTGCTGCTTTTATTTGTGCCAGTGTTACGGGATTTTTTAATTTTTTATGAGGTGCTACCTCAACTGCTACCCAGCGATCGTCGTCAGTAGTGGGATCCTGAAAGGCTTCTTTGACAATTTTTGCAATACCTACAATTTCGACACCTTCATTACTATGATAGAAAAAAGCCAGGTCTCCCTTTTTCATGGCCCTCAGGTTCAATCGTGCCGCATAGTTTCGTACCCCGTCCCATACTGTTTTCTTGTCCTTTACCAGCTGGTCCCAGCTGTATTTAAACGGTTCTGATTTGATTAGCCAATAAGCCATGATAAAATAATAAATATTAAATGAAAAATATTAAGTGATAAATTTATGCTCATAAAAGTAGAAAGGATTTGCAACAATTAAGCATTTGGGAAGCAGAAACATTTTATGCCCCGCAGGATATTGTGATCGTAGGAGCCGGCTTCAGCGGCTTGTGGACGGCGCTGCATTTAAAACAAAAATATCCCTCTAAAAAAATAACCATTATTGAACGTGGCGCTACACCTGCCGGTGCTTCGGGCCGCAATGCCGGATTCGCCTGTTTTGGCAGCCTTACCGAAATCTTATCCGATTGCCAAACCATGGGCATAGATAAGACGTTGGAGTTAATTAACTGGCGTTTTGAAGGACTGAAGATCATCCGTCAACATTTTAATGATATCAATATTGACTATCACAACACAGGTGGTTATGAATTACTGACCCAGGATGCCGCCCTTGAAAAACTAAGCCAGATCAACAGCCTGCTTTACAGTATCACCCAGGGTACGGAAACCTTTGTGCAAAAAAATGAATGCATCGATAAATTTGGATTGGGCGGCATAGCGCATGTTCTGGAAAATCGCTTTGAAGGGGCATTGCATCCGGGCAAACTACTCACAGCCCTGCTGCAAAAAGTAATTTCCATGGATGTACAGGTTATGTTCGGAACCGAACTAAAAAGTTTCGAAGAAAGCAGCCATGCCGTTAGCCTGCAGATCAGCGATAAAAGAATGCTGTTGACCGAACAAATTGTATTTTGTACGAATGCCTTCAGTAAGTCCCTGTTACCCGATATAGCGTTGGTACCCGCCCGGGGACAGATGCTGTTAACAGCACCTGTTCCAGGATTAAAGATCAACGGTGTTTTTCATTATGACGAAGGTTTTTATTATTTCAGAAACCTGAAGAACCGTATTTTGCTGGGAGGTGCCCGTAACACCTCTATTGAAACGGAATACACACTTGATGCTTTTACCACTTTGCCTATCCAGCAGGCATTGGAGGCTTTCTTAAGCAGGGTTATATTACCCGGCCAGCGGGTAGCGATTCAACAACGTTGGGCCGGCATTATGGCTATGGGAGCCGATAAGTCACCTATTATAAAACAACTCACAGACAGAAGTTTTTGCAGTGTACGATTAAGTGGAATGGGTGTAGCGTTGGCGCCAATGATGGGTAAAATGCTGGCCGGGATGATGTAAAGAGCTGACAGACTCCCGCACCTGGAAATAATAACACTATTCAATTCACTTTAACTTTGTATGAACCTGAAACTCCTGTTGCCTATAAGCGTTATGGTATGTATGCTCTCTTGCGCTCCTGCACCAAAAGAAAAAACCATGACAATCGAAACCATTTCATACGAAAAGCTGCACAGCGCTTCCTGGCTACTAGGTACCTGGACGGACAGTTCTAAAACGGGTAAGGCAACAGAAACCTGGCATAAGGAGAATGATTCTACTTATTCGGCAGAAAGTTTTATTGTATCTCAAAAAGACACTATTTTTTATGAGCAGGCAAAACTGGAGCAGAGAAACCAGGAAATAAACCTGGTTGTTAAAACCAGGGGACAGAAAGACAACGAGGCGGTAAGTTTTAAATTAAGGTTTGCCAATGCTGAAGTGCTTGTTTTCGGGAATCCCCGGCATGACTTCCCCACTCAGATAACTTATACTAAAATCGGAAATGACTCTTTGTACGCTGAAGTTTCCGGCCTCGCTGAAGGCCAGGAAAGAAAGATCGGGTTTCCATTTAAAAAGATAGTGCTGTAAGTGGCTGATCACGGCAAAAAAAAGCTGCAGCTATTAAAATAATTGCTGCAGCCCCTGTAGTAAAGCGAAGATGATTTATACAATTGTTCTCACGCCTTCCGCAATTACGGATGAGAAAACACCGGGCTTATAACCTATTTTTTCATGATAGTATTGTGTTAGCTGCCCGCTGAATTCGTCGAAGCTGTCTTTTTTAACCAATGCTATGGCGCAACCTCCAAAGCCGGCCCCGGTCATACGCGCTCCTATGCAATCATCAAAAGTTCTACAGAAATCTACAATGGTATCCAGTTCGATCCCTGATACTTCATACAAACTTTGTAGTGATGCGTGCGATGCGTACATCAGTTCGCCAAAGCGTTGAATATCGCCGGATACCAGGGCCTGCCTGGCCTCTTTTACACGCTGGTCTTCAGAGATCACATGTAAGGCGCGGTTTTCTACCGTGGCATCATTGATCAATGCACGATGCTGGTTAAAATCTTCGATACTTACTTCACATAGATGGGTAACTGAAAGTGCCTGCTGCAATTGTTTTAAAGCGGTGCGGCATTCATTGAAACGCTCATTGTACTTGGACTCTACCAGCTTCCGCGGCTTATTGGTATTTACAATAGCCAGTACATAGTCGCCAATTTCAAAAGGCAGGTATTCATAAGCAAGCGTATCGCAGTTTAGCAATACAGCATTGGATCCTTTACCCATAGCTACGGCAAACTGATCCATGATGCCGCTGTTCAATCCCATAAAATCGTTTTCTACCCGCTTACCCAGCAGCGCCAGTTCTACCTTACTCATACCACTATTAAATAATTCATTTAATGCGTGAGCGGTTAATACTTCAATAGATGCTGAAGAAGAAAGTCCGGAACCAATAGGCAGGTTGCCACTGAAAAGAAAATCAAGTCCGGTTAATTCAACGCCCGCCTGCGTAAATTCATGAATGACGCCTATGGGATAATTAAACCATTCATGGCCTGTTTTACTATAGCTGCTTTGTTGAGCTACATCAGTTGTCTCGGGAAAGTCAACTGCACGAAACCTGAAAATATTATCATCATTTTTTGCCACCAGCAAGGTAGTGCCCATAGTGATAGCACAGGGCATGACCATCCCCCCATTATAATCAATATGTTCTCCAATAAGGTTTACGCGACCAGGGCAAAAGAAAATATGTTGAGCCGGTTTGTTAAAATTCTTTTCAAATTCAAGTTTGAGATTATCGATAGTCATGTCAATTCTATATTTTTATGTAAAATAAATGTATGGTTGAAATATCAGAACAACAGCATGGCAAACATCCAAGTGGGAAAGACATATTTGTTTATTCTTTAAAAAATGATGCAGGAACCGTCGTAGAAATCACCAACTACGGCGCCATTATCATGGCGATAAAAATAAAGAAATCCGACAACACTTACAATGATATTGTTTTAGGGTTCGACGATCCTGCCCAATACTGGAGCGAATCCTACCTTGCTAACTATCCTTATTTCGGCGCTATCATAGGCCGTTATGGCAATCGCATTGATAAAGCCTCTATTACCATTGATGGAACCGATTACAATCTTAACAGCAGCAACCCCGCAGTTCAATTGCATGGCGGCGTAGAAGGATTTGATAAAAAAGTATGGGAGCGCATTCCCTCTTTAGCCAATGAGCTGGTGCTTCAATATATAAGCCCTGATGGTGAGGAAGGCTTCCCCGGAGAGCTTACAACGCAAATACTTTTCAGGCTTAATGACAGTAATGAATTAAGCTACGAACTAAAAGCTACCACTACGAAAGCCACAGCCGTTAACATCACGCATCACAGTTACTTCAACTTAAATAATGGCGAAGGCGATATCCGGGATCATTATATTAAAATCAATGCCAGCCATTACCTGGAGCAGGATGCCAACTATTGCACTACAGGCAGGATTTTGAGTGTTGCCCATACCAGAAATGATTTCAGGAACTTTAGTCAGACGGGTACAATTGAAAATCCCGAAAAAGGAATAGATATCAGCTTCCCGTTAGATAACCCTTCTCTTGAAAAGGTGGCAGCAGAGGCGTACACGGACGAACAGGATATCAAATTGCAGGTATTTACCACTGAGCCATTGGTACATTTGTATAACGCCGTGGGAGCTCCGGTAATCACCGGCAAAAACGGAACTCAGTATCAGCCTTTCTCTGGTTTTTGTTTTGAAACGCAAAAACATCCCAATGCCATAAGAATTGAAGGGTTTCCAGACACTATCCTGAGGCCGGGAGACCAGTATTACACGAAAACGGTGTATAGGCTAACGACGAAACAAAAAGCGGACTAGGTCCTTTAGGAAACCATCATTGGTTATATCATTCGACGCGTAAGCCAGGTATATTGTATGCCTGGCTTTTCTTTAACCGTGGGGTTAGCTTCCGGCAATAGCGTGCGCGGCCACCCAGCCGGTGCTCCAGGCATTTTGAAAATTATACCCACCGGTGATACCGTCCACGTCAATCACCTCACCTGCAAAGAAAAGGTTGGGTTGCATTTTGCTCATCATTGTATTGGAATCGATTTCATTTAATGTGATGCCTCCTGCTGTAACGAACTCTTCTTTGAAGGTGGTTTTACCTCTTACGGAAAAAAGATAATTGGTTAGTTTTTTGACGAGTTCATTTTGTGGCCTGGCCTGTAAATCAGCGCGGCGGCAGGTTTCAGGGATATTGCATTCTTTTAGAAAGAATTCCCATAGCCGTTGTGGCAAGCCAAAGGGATTTTTATGATACAAAAACGATGATCCATTATCATTACGCAATTGTAAAAAGTGGTCTTTTAATGTTTGCTCATTATACGCGGGTAACCAGTTAATGATGGCGTCAAATTCCCAGTTGCCTGCAGCGAGTTCGCGTGCAGCATAAGCACTGAGTTTCAATATACCCGGGCCGCTTAAACCCCAATGAGTAATCAAAACAGGTCCTTGTTGTTGCAATTTGCTTCCGGCTATCTTTACCAGCGTATCCGGAACACTAACCCCCATCAGTTGAGTGATCGCGTGCTTAGGAAGGTTAAAGGTGAATAAAGAAGGAACGGGTGCTGAAAAGCTATGCCCGGTTTGTGCTAGCCAGTCAAACATCGACGCTTTGGGGAAACCACCTGTTGCCACACATAAATGAGTAGCCTTCAGTTCTTCATTATTAGCAGTCAGGAGGCGAAACTCACCTGCCTCACGGGCAATACTTTTAATATCACAATGCATTCTTATCTGCACATGGTACTGATCGGCCTCTCTTAACAAGCAATCGATAATCGTTTGAGAAGCATCTGTAACAGGAAACATGCGGCCATCTGCTTCCGCTTTTATTGCAACACCCCGTTCTTTGAACCAGCTGATCGTATCATCAGTAAAAAACTGATGAAAAAGCTTCTTTACGAAGTTGGAGCCGCGGGGATAACGCTTCGACATCTCCACTTTATCAAAACAGGCATGGGTAACATTACAGCGACCGCCGCCGCTTACCTTAACCTTGGACAGTAATTTATTGGAACGTTCTACGATTGTAACCTTTAAAGAAGGGTTCAACCTGGCTGCGTTTACAGCACAAAAAAAGCCAGCAGCGCCGCCGCCAATTACAAGTAAGGATTGTTGCTTTATGATTTAAGATTTAAAGTTCGCTATTCAACTATTTACAGCCGTGCAACCATCATAGATAGTCTGTCGGCTACATTATCCGCAAACAAATAAATTGGGATTATTCCTTTCCGCTTCCTCGATAGGAGCATAATTAGACAGAATATCCGCCTTATCCTTTCTCACACATACATCGTGTTCAAAATGCACCGAAGGTTTACCGTCTTTGGTACGGATAGTCCATCCATCCGATTCGGTAAAGACATCTTTCTTACCCATATTGATCATCGGTTCAATAGCCAGTACCATTCCCGATTTCAGCTTCTTACCGCTGCCCCTCTTACCATAATTGGGAACCTGGGGATCTTCATGCATACTTTGTCCTAATCCATGTCCTACTAATTCCCTTACCACACCATAGCCATGTTTTTTCTCCGTGTGTTCCTGAATAGCAAACGCCAGGTCGCCGATAAAATTTCCGCTGATCGCCTTTTCAATACCTTTATAAAGCGATTCTTTGGTTACCCTCACCAATTGTTGTACGTCTTCTGCTGCTTCCCCTATTACAAATGTATAAGCATGATCTCCATGCCACTTATTAAGAATAATGCCAACATCTATAGAAACCACATCTCCATCCCTTAATTCATTCTTGTTCGGAAATCCATGTACTACTACATCATTTACAGAAATACAGGAATTGAAAGGGTATCCGTGATAGTTTAAAAAAGACGGGACACCGTTATGATCTTTAATATAGTTTCCGATAAACTCATCCAAAGACAAGGTGGTGATGCCAGGTTTCAGCATTTTGGCCACTTCAGTTAAAGTCTGGCTTACCATTAATGCACTTTTGCGCATCAGTTCTACCTGTTCATCTGTTTTGATAATAATCATAGCCTGCAAAGTTCATAAAAAAACCCGGTAAAACCGGGTTTGTATTTCAATAAATTAGAGTATTGTTTAAATCTGTACAGCAGAACTGGTTTGTCTGCCCTGGATACGGCCCCCTTTCATCAATCCATCGTACTGACGCATCATCAACTGCGTTTCGATTTGCTGAAGTGTGTCTAAAACGACACCCACCATAATCAACAGCGATGTACCGCCAAAGAACATAGAGAAGGCTTGTGTCATTCCAAACAACAACTGGATCAAACCAGGAAGAATACCGATAAAAGCCAGCATTACGGCACCCGGGAAGGTGATTCTGTCCATGATAGTACCGATATAATCGGTAGTAGGCTGACCAGGCTTTACGCCGGGGATGAACCCGTTATTTTGTTTCAGATTGTCGGATATCTGTTTAGGATTAAAGATCAATGCCGTGTAAAGAAAGGTAAAGCCGATTACCACAACTGAGTAAATCAACATATACCAGCCACTGGTATGATCTGTAAACATCCGTCCCAAATCTCCACCGTTTTTACCTAAAGTAAATAACGTAGGGATAAACAAAATGGCCTGAGCGAAGATGATGGGCATTACACCCGCACTGTTTACTTTTAAGGGCAAAAACTGGCGTGCTCCGCCAAACTGCCTGTTGCCTACAATTTGTTTGGCATAATTAACCGGTACTTTTCTCACCGCCTGGATCAATAATATACAACCCATGTTAATGGCGATGTATACAGCGATTTCGATAATGAAAATAAGGATATCGCCGGTACGTTGAGACCGGAAAGACAGCTCCTGGGCAAAGGCCTGTGGCAAGCGCGCAAGAATACCCATCATAATGATGAGGGATGTACCATTGCCCAAACCTTTGTCGGTTATCTTTTCACCCAACCACATTACGAATAAAGTACCTGCAGTTAAAACCACAACGGTTGTTAATGTAAAATAAGCGGCGCCAAAACCAGGAACAATAGCCGGCCCTGAAGTTTGACGCAAATAAGCTACATAAGCGAAAGCCTGTACCACGGTAACCAATACAGTAATATAACGCGTTAGTTGGTTGATCTTTTTACGGCCACTCTCCCCTTCTTTTTGCATTTTCTGGAAAGTTGGTACCAGCACCGTCATCAGCTGCACGAAAATAGAGGCAGTAATGTAGGGCATGATACCTAATGCAAAAATAGACGCCATATTAAAGGCACCGCCGGCAAAAGTATTGATCAGATCAAGGATACCGTTCTGGGACTGAGATTTACTCAGTTGTTCTAAAGCAATTGGATTGATTCCAGGTAAGGTGATATGCGCACCCAGCCTGTAAACAGCTACCAGCAACAAAGTGAAAAGAATCTTACTCCTTAACTCTTCAATGCTCCAGATATTCTTTAATGTTTGTATAAATTTTTTCACCTGATTTCTCTTGAATAATTTTTATGGATACCCGGTCTCCCGAAGAGCCCTGCGAACAAGAGAAACTTCGAAGAAGTTTCATCTTACTTAAACAATCGTCAAAATCAAATGACGCACCCGACCGGTGCGTCAAATATATTTATCAGATTTAATTTAAAATTTCTACTGTTCCGCCCGCTCCTTCAATAAGCGACTTAGCTTTTTCGCTTATCGCATGCACTTTAAAGCTGAACTTGCCCTTTAATTCGCCTGTACCTAAAATCTTAACTTTATCGGTTTTACCAACAGCGCCAATTTGATAAAGGCTGTCAAAAGTAAATTCAGTTAGGCCATAAACCTCAGCATAGTGATCAAACTGACCTACATTAAATACTTTGTAAGTGATTTTGTTAGGATTTTTAAACCCTCTTTTCGGAACACGACGCTGAATAGGCATCTGACCGCCTTCGTGCGCCATTTTGCTTTTGTAACCAGCACGGCTCTGTCCACCTTTGTTACCTTTTGTTGACGTACCACCGTAGCCGCTACCTTCACCACGACCAATTCTCTTTTCTTTGTGAGTAGCACCTTTTGCAGGTCTTAATTCATGTAATTTCATTATATGCTTTTTTTAAACTTACGCCTCAAAGCCGAGGCTCGCTTCTTAAAATGATAAATGTAGAATTTTAAGGATGCAAATGTATAACACTTACACTTCAAATTCTACATTTACTATGGAAAATATTAGATTTCTTCTACTTTCACCATGTGCTCTACCTTACGGATCATACCGAGCACCTGTGGAGTAGCTTCAACTTCTTTACTGCTATTAGTTTTGTTCAAACCCAAAGCCTGCAAAGTAAGCTTTTGTCTTTCCGGGCGATCGATCGGGCTTTTTACTAATGTTATTTTTACTTTTTTCATTTCGAATATGTTTAAGGCCTGCCTGTCGGCAGACAGGTTTAAAATTCAAGGTTTAAAGTTTAATCAGATTACTGAACTCTAAACATATCAAACTTTAAACGTTTTTAAGCCTGGAATACTTTCTTTAAACCTAAGTTGCGCGTTTTTGCAATAGTTACCGGCTCACGTAACATAGCCAAAGCTTTGAATGTAGCTTTTACCACGTTATGAGGGTTAGCAGAACCTAATGATTTTGCTAATACGTCATGAACACCAGCCGCTTCCAGTACAGCACGCATAGAACCTCCTGCAATTACCCCGGTACCTGGTGTAGCTGGCAAGATCATTACTTTAGCTGCACCATCTTTGCACCATTGGTCATGAGGAATCGTACCTTTCAAAATAGGAACTTTAATCAGGTTCTTTTTGGCATCTTCAATACCCTTTGTAATAGCTTCCTGAACCTCTTTGGCTTTACCCAAGCCATGGCCTACAACACCATTACCATCGCCTACTACTACTAAAGCTGAAAAACTAAAAGCACGGCCACCTTTTGTAGTTTTTACCACACGGTTAATAGCTACCACCTTGTCTTTTAACTCAAGATCGTTTGCTTTTACTTTATTGTACGTAACTGTTGACATTATATCTATTTAGAATTATAGTATTTATTAAAATTGAAGACCGCCTTCTCTTGCACCCTCAGCTACCGCTTTCACGCGGCCATGGTACAAATATCCACCACGATCAAAAACCACATCTTTTACATTCAGTTCGCCGGCTTTACGTGCAAGGGCTGCACCTACTAATTTGCTCTTTTCGCTTTTAGTGCCGCTTTGGGCTTTGATATCTTTATCTTTTGAAGAAGCTGCTGCAATGGTTATACCTTTGCTGTCATCAATCAACTGAGCATAGATATCCGTATTACTGCGAAATATCGCCAATCTTGGCTTTTGCGCAGTACCACTGATTTTTCTACGAATAGTGTGGCGAATTTTGAGTCTTCTTAGTGATTTTACGTTTGACATCTTTTTATATTTTTCTCCTGATGCTGCCAGGAATATTTTAGAGTTTAAAGTTCAATACGAATACTGAACTTTAAACGTTAGTTGATTTATTTACCAGCCGACTTACCAGCTTTTTTCCTTACAATTTCACCAACAAAGCGAACACCTTTTCCTTTGTAAGGTTCTGGCTTACGCAGGCTGCGGATCTTTGCACATACCGCTCCTACCAGTTGCTTATCGCTGCCGGAAATGGTAATAATGGGGTTCTGACCTTTCAGTTGCTCTGTAGCCAGTGTCAGTTCACTTGGAACTTCTACCAGGATATTGTGAGAGTAACCTAAAGAAAGATCTAACAGATTTCCCTGGTTGGTGGCTTTATAACCCACACCTACTAATTCCAGTTTCTTTTCAAAACCTTCAGTCACACCCTGAACCAGGTTTGCCAATAAAGCCCGGTATAAACCGTGCTGGGCGCGATGCTGGATCTGGTCGGTGGAGCGGCTTACCGTCAACTCACCGTCTTTCACTTCTACTTTAATTTCAGGGTTAACAGCTTGCTTCAGCTCGCCTTTTTTTCCCTTAACAGTAACTACGTTATCGCTACTCACTTGCACTGTTACGCCATCCGGAACAGTGATGATTTTTTTTCCTATACGTGACATAATTTCTTTTTAAAAATTATTATTAACAGTTTGAAAATGTAGATTGACCGTGTTCAGTTTCCGTATAGAGAACTTAGATTGTCACTCAATTTTATTTTTAGAGATAACCTGAAACCATTTTCTACATTCCAGGTCATCTTATACTTACATTAGTAAATGTAGCAAAGAACTTCGCCGCCTACGTTTTGAGCTTTAGCTTCTTTATCTGTCATCACTCCTTTAGAAGTTGACAGGATCGCTACACCCAAACCGTTTTTTACTCTGCGGATCTCCGCAGGTTTTGCATATTGACGCAGACCGGGACGGCTTACTCTTTCCAGGCTCTGGATAGCAGGCTGTTTGGTATCTGCATCATATTTCAACGCAATCTTAATAACGCCTTGTTTGCTGTCGTCCTCAAATTTGTACTTCAGGATATAACCTTGTTTGTACAAGATCTCGGTCATGCGTTTTTTAAGGTTAGATGCAGGAATATCAACCACACGGTGACCCGCCATTTGCGCGTTACGTATTCTTCTAAAAAAATCTGCTATTGGATCTGTTACCATAATCTATATTTAAGACCTGTCTGCCGACAGGCAGGTTGTAGATTTAATATTTATTTATTCGACTGTAAATATTAAATAATCAATATTCAATATTCGCAATCAATTACCAGCTGGCTTTTTTAAGTCCTGGAATTTTTCCGTTCAAAGCCATGTCTCTTAAAGCAATCCTTGAGATGCCGAAAT
>JBQGCI010000066.1:0-7305 GCA_052038405.1 Acinetobacter pittii | reverse complement strand
AACAGCACCGATTTCGCAGGAGCAAAAACCATTTATGGAACCTGGTATAATCCTGCAAATACCAGCTCTGCATCGACCACGGTAATCCCTGTGGACGAGAATATATATATAGACGGTGCTTATGCCGCCGGGAAGAAATTCATCGGCTTTCACACAGAAGACTTTCTGAAAAAGCTGCAATAAATTAATACGCATTCAAATAAACCAAAAATAATATGATAACCATCAGTACGAGATTAAAACAATGTATGGCTACAACTGCTTTATGCGCCGTTCTCCTAACGGGTTGTAAAAAAGATAGTGACGACGGAGATAGTGGCGGTCTTTCCTCCGGAGGAGCCTCCATTCAATTTAACACCAACAATTCTTTCGGAGGGAAAAATGAGTTTAAATCAAACAGTAAAGAACAATCGAAGGTAATCAAAGCCGTTAATGGGAACAGAACCCAGATCACTTTCAGCTGTGTGGAAGCTAATTTGCCCAGGCTCAGTACGGCTACTTTGACGTTAATCATTCCGCAAGGCTCCAGTACTGCGAGCAGCGCTATAACCGGAAAATTCGAGAATACAGCCAGCGCATCAACACAGGCACAATTACTTATAGGAAGTTCCAATGCCGGTTCCGGAGTTGAATCTTACGCTTCCGGCACTGGTAATTTCTCGATCACTAAATTAACGGACTCTGAAATAGAAGGCACTTTTGATGCCAACTGCGTAAACAATACAACCAAAACTAACATCTCATTAAGCAACGGAAAGTTTGCAGGTAAATTTTAATTATTTGCTCCAACACGGCTAATCATTTCAAACACAACATTCAGGGCCTCATTTATTGAGGCTTTGTTGTTTTTAGCGTATTTAAGAATTTGTTATCCGGATGATCATTATTATTTTGCCGGTATGAACAAATGGATACCGGCCTTTTTAGTACTGGCTATGCTCCTGCGCAGCTGTAGCAGGAAAATAGTGGAAACAGGCAAAGCCTCATTTTATGCAGACAAATTTGCAGGCCGTAAAACCGCAAGCGGGGCTGTATTTAAACAAAGTAAATTGACGGCGGCACATAAAACACTTCCTTTTGGAACCAGGGTTAAAGTTAAAAACCAGACTAACGGGAAAACCGTTAAAGTAGTGATTAATGACCGGGGACCTTTTGTGCAGGGCAGAATTATCGATCTAAGCAAGAAGGCAGCAAAGCGATTGGATATGGTAAACGCAGGTGTTACCCCTGTTACTATTAAATACAGGAAAAAAAAGTAAGACCGCATGGAATAATTATTGCGGTATAAAGCAAAACATGCACCATGAGCCACTACCAGGGAAAGATATTGAGCAGCACCTCTTCCATGGATGATCCTAACTTCGATTCATCGGTTGTTTTTATAGCAGAACACAATGAACAGGGCGCTTTGGGATTTGTAATCAACAAGGTTTTTAACCGGGCATTGAATGAATTGGTTGAGTTTAGTAGTAGCCCGGCATTTCCTTTACACGAAGGGGGCCCGGTAGACCCCGAGCACCTTTACTTCGTGCATCGCCGCAACGACCTGGTTCCAGGCGGGGCACCGGTCATAAATGATCTTTACCTGGGTGGAGATTTTCAAAAAGCCATACAGCAAATAAATAGTAAGGAGCTCAGCTCAAAGGAAATCAAAATATTTATCGGCTACTGCGGTTGGGACACCGGTGAACTGGAAGCCGAAATAGCTGAGGGGAGCTGGGAGGTAACAGAGCCGGACATTAACTCCTTATTTAATATATCTCATATGTAAATATGAGATGAAGTAAATATTGAACTCTCGTTAAATTTAGTTCTCTACAGCTGTTTCATTCCTATAGGGAGGCGTACTTTTATCGGTTAGCCCCCGACATTGGATGATTTGCAACATCAAGAAGTGATAAGAACACCTACGCTTCTTTTAAGCATTAGCTGTGGTTTTTAGTTGATAGTTCAAAACAGCCTTTTAAAAGCAGTCGCCCACCTAAGTTTATTTCTTAGATGGCCGACGCAAATTATAATTGTACCTCTAGATAATTCTATAGTTAGTTATTAAATGGATCATTAACACTATTTAATCCCAATTTGAGTCTAAAAGTATTAGTAGGTATGCCTTTATCAGTTAATAAAATTTCAGTTGGTCTATCCAGCGTTGTGGCCGTAATTTTAAAAGTTCTTCCATTAAGCGGCGTATTAAGTTGGTTTAATCCCGCAGTCCATTGAGTAGCACTAAACCCTGCTTCATTAAGTAAACCTCCGCCAAATGCAAGTGTGACCTCATCTTGAGTGCCCGCTACGGGAGTGATCGTATATGTAACACCGCCTCTGATGGTACGGTTATTCAAACCAAAAGAAATTGCTTTATATCCAAAATACTCGCCTATATTAAAATTGGTCAAAGTATAGCCATTGGCTGTCAATTGAGTTCTGCTTGTATTCCAATAACTCCGTCCAGTAGGTCCGACGCCGCTGTAAGCAAATCCCCAACTATTATTGTAAAACCATATATTTAATGGCGCTGGAAGCGGCACAATTTTGAAGGTATTGCTGTTGTCGGTGAAATATCCTAATACATAACTTGCTGTAGGAGGTACATAATTCAACTTAATAAATTTCGTTCCAGCTAACTCTTATTCCTTGAAAAAAGATAACCCTCCTGGCACTACACGAAACGAGAGCAAATCACTGTTTGCATCATCAGCCAGCTGAAATGTATTATAATTCATGGTAAGATTGGTGGTATCGTTACCCTTTATCAGTCTAAATGTGGCATCCCTTAGCTCTTCGAAGGCAAAGGAAGCATCCTGGTATTCTTCCGAAACGGCATCGAAACCTTCGGTTCCGACAGGTGTCATCCTTATGATATTATGCGACTTTTTACCTAGCAAGACGATCAAGGTATCTGACACACTTTGGATCGAGAATTCAAAATCACCTTTCATTCCTGTATCGTCTGCGCCAATACCACCGTTATCCAGTCCAGGTTCCGTAAATAGATTAATAATACCATTGTAGGTATCAAAAGTAAGAACCGGTCCTGCTTCTGCTATGATATTGTACGAACTGGTAACTTGATCTTCGTAAACATCAGAAGTTAATGTTACCTGTGTTTCTGAGAGAAATTTTGCGAAGATGGTGTAGCCTCCAAATTCAAGATCTGCGCTGGGGTAGTAATCAATCTGCCAGCCTTCTTTATGCGCCAATATGGTAGTTTTTGCTTTAGCAATGGCTTCTTTCACACGTACATTTGCACTTTCACCGAACACGTCTGCCGGACTCTTCACACAAGAAGCTGCTACAAAAAGGCTAATGAGCATAACCAAGACGGAGAATCTCCTTTTTCCAAACATCAATATTTTTTTCATAATTATATCTTATTATAGGGTCCTGTATAGCAATTTGTTTTCAGAACTATAGTTCTGAAATATCTGTTTGATTGAAAGTCGGAAGGGCTGCCTGTCTTTTCAAAATCTCATCCCTCAAATTATCAATATTGATTCCCCACGCGGTTTCGTAATAATTTCTAACCAGGCCTAATTTGGTTGCTATAATAGCCTGACCTGCTGCTGAGCCTAATTTAACCCTCGTGTCCCAGGCTGCTGGTGTTAACGTAACATAAAAAGACATTAATTCCGCAAAGTCCTCTGCGGGCTCCTTGCTGGCATATTGAGAAATAAAGCCTGCACTAACCGCTGCGGCCAGGTTAGCCCACCCCGTATTCCACGAATCCTGAATATAGCTGGCCCCTGATACCTCATTGAAAGCTACGGGATAAGGCTTTGTTTGATTATGTATATGCGTATACTCGTGGTGAATAGTATGAAAATATAAATCGTTTAAAAACGAAATATTTGTCGCTGACGAAGGAGTTAATGAGTTTACCTCATACAAAGTGATTTTTCTACCACCTTCAGCTGTTCCTAAAACTTTTGTACCATTGTTGCGATACGCTGGAGATCCAATGTAATTCAATATTTTAGGGAAATAGGTGCGGTTAAAATTTTTGCTGCCTGTCACAACGTCGTAAGGTTCTATGCCCAAATATTGCACCAGCCTGGTCATTCTGATAGAAGATGAATATTCTGCCGGGCTCAGATTATAATTCATGTCAGATTCAACATCTACATATTTATATATAATGTCAACATTGTATGGTGTTGTTATATTCGCTGTGATGTATTTATCCAGCGCATTTAAATTTGCGGGATTTTCATCAACAAAAATACTGGTTGGGTTTAATGCATCTTCCTTCTTGCAGGAAGCGAACAACACCAAAGCTACCAGTGTAGTTATTATGTTTATTGTATAAATTCTTTTCATAGCAGATATAAACTTTAAATTCTTAGTAATTGCTAATTCGATTTATCGTGGGTTGGGCTCCAGTCCGGCAGCTATAACCGCAACGGGCAATTGTACTGCCATTCGGTTATCCCTGTTCTTTAATTTTCCAGCCTCATCTACAGAACCCACAACTCCGGATGCCATAACACGGCGGGTGACTTCTATATTGTATCTTTTTATATCGCACCACCTTAATCCTGTATGCATAGTTTCCAAACGCCTGATGAACAGAACTGCATGCAGCATATTCTCCTGTTGCTGATCTATCGCAAACTCAGGGCTTAACCGTTTTTTAGGAGACGGATCCCTGGGGCTGTGGTAAGACAATGCATCACACCAGTTATTAATTTTGGTCTGGGAAAAATCGGATGGAGGGGATGCCAGGTTATTGCTAACCCAGTATTGCATATCTCTTACCGCATTATCATACTGTTTGAGTTGAATGTATGCTTCAGCCCTCGTCAACAAAGTTTCTTCTGTAGTAAAGGCTGCAAAAACGCCGTGAGCAAAACCAGTCTGCGAAACAGGATCCCTTACTTCAAACTGATAGGAAATACGCGGCACTAAATGCTTGTCTAAATTAGTTCCTGAATACACAAGAACTCGTGGTATATAGCTTGCTGAAGTAAGCTTTGACACACCCGGATTAGCTCCAAATACACTCCTGCTTAAAAATGTTTCAGAGGTATCCATAAATGCTCCATGGCTATAACGGGAACCGGTGTAATAGGCACCGAAATTCGCGCCTGCCTCGGAAACCGGAGTCAATATTAGCAAATTGGCCTTCTGACTGCTGGAGGTATAAGATCTGGCAATATCAGTTAGGCCTCCGGGTACCGCTGCGATAGTTTTATTATCACGCATGATAGGCCTTGGATCGGAGCCAATTGCACGGTTAGCATAATTAACCGCCTTCTCCCACTGCTGCATGTAAAGACTTACTCTGGCCGCAAAAGCATTTGCGGCAGCTGCATTGAAATGAAATTTTGGAGTACTGCCATAAGCTGCATCATTAATAAGGGGAATACCGGCTTCAATGTCAGCTACAATAAAATTATAAACTTCTGCAACAGTATTTCTTTTATAGGTGGGGTTCAATGTTTGCTCTGGCTTCGTGAGGTAAACAATTCCCAGATCTGTACCGCCGTTTTTTGTAGAGTAGTGCTGCGAAAACAAATTTACCAGCAAGAAATGCCCGTAGGCCCTTGCCAATAAAGCCTCACCCTTTTGTGGATTTAATTCTGCGGGATTTCCCAGATCTTCTATAGCATACAGTGCCTGGTTAGCACCTGCAATGGCTGCATAGCAAGCTTCCCAAACCTGTTTGGGAGAATCATTATCGTCTTCCGTAACATCTTTCCAGTAAAACAACTGGTCTAAAAGCCGGCTTGTGTTAGGATTGGTGACACCATAATCATCGACATTGTCTGATGATAATTCTGCACACAAAAGAGGCGTTGAAGCCGGATAAGCTGAAACAAGAAGCTTAGCAATTTTTTCCTTATTGTTTAACTCAGCTCTGTTATCAGGCAACTTGTCAAGATATTTATTACAACCAATCATCAATACGGATAACCCTATCAACGAAAAGCCAACAAAACATATTTTAAAACTTCTCATATATACAAAATTAGTTTTTTTAAAAACCTGCATTTATAGTAAGTGTAAACTGCCTTGGTATAGGAGCAGCAACGCCACCAGTGTTTATAAATTCCGGATCCTGGCCATATAAATTCTTATCGGCATAAAGTAAAAGCAAATTGGTTGCATTTAAACGCGCGCCAAGGGATTTGATTCCTGTAGAACCGAGTATACTTTGAGGAATGTTATAAGCCAACGAAACATCTTTTAATCTGATAAAATCTCCTTTTGCAACCCTCACGTCCGAAAAATTGTATGAGTTATACGCCATTCTAAGATCGGTGTAGGCTCTGATTTGACGAATGCTCGGTATAGCAGGTATATTGGTGAGCAGCTCATCACCCGGAGCCGCCCATCTGTTTTTAAATTCATTAGGAGTTGCAGTAAGGTCGTTATATTGATAACCAAATACGGGGTCGAGCCGGATAACATTTCCGAAAGAATATGTCAGGTAAACATTTAAGCTCAGATTCTTATAGGTAAATGTATTGCCGAAGCCACCATAATCGGTTGGTTCTGTCGGGCCTGAATACTTTAAGAAATCCAGTAAAGTCCTTTCCTGAAAATAAGGTCCGGTTGCACTTTCTTTATTGTCCTGATCAATGAATATGGGTAGGCCCTCATTGTTCAGCTTCACAAACGGGATAGAGAATAGACCTCTAGGCGCATAGCCGACTCTTGCAAAGCCTGTGTTGGTTACTAAATCTATAACCCGGGTTGTCGTATTCAATTCCGTCACCTTTATATTCTCATGTGCATAATTGAAATTTGCATTCCAGGTAAAATCATTACGCTTGATGATGTCACCACTGATTGAAAACTCAAAACCTGAAGATTTCATTGACGCACTATTTCCCATCTTTTCGATTTGACCGCCGATGCCTTGTGTTACTACCACACCGATGAGATCAAACATGTTTCTGCGATAGTAGTCGGTAGTCATATTCAGCCTGCCGTTGAAAAATCCCCAGTCGGCACCAATATTCCATTCCTTTTTCTTTTCATAGGTTAATCCTATATTTTGCAGATCGCTAATTTCCAAGCCCGACTCGTTATCGGAAACACTTGGCCTCCAAGGACTATAGCTCTTTATAATAACCAGTGAGTTGGTAACATTCGAAGGCCCTCTGTTTCCTGTTAATCCGTAAGAGGATCTGACTTTGAAATAAGAGAATGTGGGAGCAAGGTTCTCAAAAAAATCTTCCTGGTAAACATTCCATAATCCACCCACACTCCACGTTGGCATCCATCTTGCAGATCTTGATCGGCCCAACCTATTTGAGCCTTCATAACGGTAAGAACCGCTTATACCGTACTTCCTGTTAT
>JBQGCI010000065.1:0-11784 GCA_052038405.1 Acinetobacter pittii | reverse complement strand
AGTGTTTAAAAAATACTTAAAGCTAAAGTTTTATATTTCCATAGTAGGCACAAAAATAAGAAAAGCAGCTACATTTTCGTAACTGCTTTACTTTTAGCTCCCCCTGCTGGACTTGAACCAGCGACCCTCTGATTAACAGTCAGATGCTCTAACCAACTGAGCTAAGGAGGAATACCTGTTTTCCCTTTCGGGGTTGCAAAAATAGGGATAATTTTATTTTAAACAACAAATTTCGAAAAAATTTTGAGCAACATTTTCCGCATCCGGTTATCGTATCCTGCTCTGTATATCCTCGCTACCGGTTTTGCGTTCGCGGCTACTGAGCTGTTTACCAAAGCGGTAGGTGAAGGAAAGAATCGCCCGGCGACTGTCCAGCCATATCTTGCTGTTCATATTAATGTTTTGGTACCGTGTTTCGTGCCGGTAATTCTGCGTTTGAAAAATATCGTTTACTGCCAGCTTTACGCTACCCTTATCTTTTAAAATGCTCTTCTGCAAGGCCGCAGCCACTGCATAATACGCCCGCTCGGTCATAATGCCGTAAACCGCCGTGGAATTGTAATAAGCGTTGAGCTCGGCGCTGAAGCCCCTGCCCAGTGTAAAATTGTTCTGGGTATTGATACTAAAGCTTAGCTGCTCGTTTTTTGTATCGCCCAGGTCATATTCATTTCTGAATACATTTACAAAACTGGTCGCCGACCACCAGCCGGTATAGTTGAACTGGGCAGTGAAGCTGGCCCCGTAATTCACCAGCGAAGGCAGGTTTTGCGGCGTTTCGAAAGTGGTATTGGTGGCATCATTTTGCCCCGACACCCAGGTGATCACATCCGTAGTACGGCTATAGTTTAAGGTAGTCGTGTACCTGCCTTTCAAGATATGATTCAGGCTGATGTTTTGGGTAAGCTCAGGCTTGAGATAAGGGTTGCCTTCGTAGTACAAAGAAGGATCGCGAAACATGCGAAAGGGGTTTAGGGAGCCATAATCCGGCCTCTCGATGCGGCGGCTGTAAGACGCCTGGAGGGTTTGCTGATCATCCAGCTGGCGGCTGATAGCCAGGTTGGGAAACAGCTGGAAATAATTGCGGGTAAATACATCACCGGTGGTAAGCTGGTTGCCGATGGTTTGCGTATACTCACCTCTTAAACCGGCCTGCAGGTTCAACCTGCTCCATTCAAAAGACCAGTTGATATAACCGGCATGGATCTGCTCCTTGTAGCGGAAATGGTTACTGGTCATATCGTCAAAAGTCCATTGATCGTTGAGCCGGTTATAATATTTGAGGTTATTATCGGCATCGGTGAAAGAGCTTTTAGCGCCTGCGTCCCATTTTATTTGGTCGTTGATCACATCTCCATAATCAGCCTTAACAACATACACATCGGTCCTGGAAGGGATATTGCCTTTCCGCTGATCCATCCTGCCATCAGGCAGCGATGTGTTAGGCTCAGTATAAGTATCCAGGGTAAGGTTGGAGCTAAAGCGGTTGGGCACAAAATCGGCATCAAAAGAAAACTCCCGGCCTTTTTTGGCGAATTTCCGTATATAGTTCAGGTTATAAGTGAGACTGGTCCAGTGTTGGCGGTCGCGGTTTTGTGTGATAGTATTGCTCAGCAGTACTGCCGGTACTGAGGTGAGCCGGTTGGTAGTTTGGCTATTGTGCTTATAACGGCCATCATTGCCATTTATAAGTAAGCCAAAGCTATTAAGGCTATCGGGCGTGAAGTCGATACCCGCCCTGAAGTTCATAGTATGCAGGGGCTCATCGGTTTCGGTTCTTTGAGTAGATACACGTGCCGGGTTGCCATCCTGGTAAAAGCGGCGGATAAAATCGAGGTACTCGGTTTCCCCGCGATAGGCGTAGTTATAGTTGCCGTAGATGTTCACCTTGTTCGTGCGGTAGTTCAAATTAAACCCGGCCCCGTAGCGGGCATTGCGACCGGCGCCTGCATGGGTGTTGATGGTACCGTTGAGACCACGCTGCAGGTTTTTCTTCATAACGATATTAATGATGCCTGCATTACCGGCGGCATCGTATTTGGCCGAGGGATTGGTAATGATCTCTATTTTAGAAATAGAAGAGACATTGGTGGCTTTTAATAAGTTGGCCAGCTCACCGGCAGATAAGTAAGTGAGTTTGCCATTCAGCATAATAGTAACACCAGGACGTCCGCGCAGCGATACCTTCCCTTCATCATCTACTTTCACGCCAGGCGCCCGTTCCAGCAATTCCAGGGCAGTATTGCCTTCTGATAAGATGGTATTTTCTATATTGAGTGTTATCTTATCGATGCTTTGCTCAATGGTTCTTCTTTTGCCTCTTACAATCACACTGTTTAAGGTTTCGCTTTGCTGTAACACAATTAGTACAACAGGAATCTGTATAGTGCTTTTCTTTACCTGCAGCTCTGCTGCGCTATTGGTATAGCCGGCACTGGAAGCATGTACTTTATAAAGACCATCGGGCACATTGGCAATGGTAAAAGCACCGGTTGAATCGGCCATCAGTTCTTTAAAAGATTGTCCATTGTAATGATGCAGGGCGATGGAAGCATAAGCCACAGGCGCACCGGAGCTGGATTGTACCAGTCCCTTTACCTGGGATTGCGCGTTGGCATGATGCGTAATGAACAGGCTGGTAAGCCATGCCAATACGCAAAGAAATGCTTTGGTGATTGCAGTGCTGTTTATTTTGAACATGATCATTTTTATATGTTTTAGATTTCCGCTTTCTCCTTGAAACAAAAGCGGAGCACAATTCAAGGCCGGTTGGCTTCGAAACAGGATTCGCTTTTTAAACAGGTCTTGCGTCAGGCAGGGATCAGCTGGTCTTTTACGACGCAAAAGATTAAGAAACGAATGTTACCCTGAGCCTGACGAACCGTTTTTCGACCAGGATGCCCTTCGCCATGCTCAGGGCGATATTTATTGATACAGGGTTGCCCATGATATTAAGCGGAATAGATCTGATTGTCCGGAGATGCCTTCCTTATCTCCTTATGTGGTACGGGGTTTCGCAAACACGCGCCTGCGGCGGACTTTTGTACAGGCAGCCAGGGGGACGTAATGCTCCTGGTATCATGCTCAAAAACCAGCATACAACCGGTAATACTCAATATCAATTTACCGCCTCTATCGGGTACAATGCCGGTAACGGTGGTACGATGTTTTGCGGGTGCTGCGAGAAACCGGAAAAGAAACCCTGTAAGTAAAAATATTTTTAACCGAACCATTCTGCTATTGTGCTTTATACGGTAAGTAGCACAAGTAGCTTTTTACCGAAGGCCGCCGGCGAAAAAAAAGTAAAAAAAATATTTATTTATCGGTGCGGTGCATCCATGCGAAGAATAAAATCGGTGTTGCCTGCGCGTTGCAAACCTGGGGTTAGCTGGTCCCTGGTGATATCATGTTTCCAGGTATAATAAACGTACATAAATTCGTCATCCGGGTTGATGCTAACCCTGCCGCCATTTTTATGACGAACTCCGTGTCATCTTTTTGATGGGCCATCCTTACCGGATTGCCTGGTATTTTTGTGGCAATATTATTATGAAGTCCTTGCAGGACTAAAGCATTCAATTTACAGGCACTTCCGCCGTAAAATATTCAACCATCTTTTACAAACCCGCCAGCTTCAACCTCAGTGAGCTCAATGCTTTTGAAATATGCATTTCCACGGCCCGCTCTGATATCATCAGCTCGCTGGCTATTTCGCGGTTGAGCATACCCTGTTCCCGGCTCATTTTATAAACGCGCTTACATTGGCAGGGCAGGCCATCCACTACAGAATTCACTCTTATGCATAATTCATTAAATAACACCTTCTCTTCGGTACAATTAGATGAATGCGGGCAGCCGATGGAAGCCAGCTCACCGGCCTTTTGCCGGATCGCTTTATTTCTGAAATACTCGAAAGTTTTAAATTTGGCAGCCCTGATCAGGTAGTGTTCGGCATTATTCAATTGCAGCTCATTCCTGCGTTCCCAAAGTGATTTATAAATATCCTGTACGATTTCCCTGGCTATTTCCACATCCCGAATGACATTATAACAAACGGCATAAACCTGCTCCCAATGATTATTATAAAGGGATTCAAATACTGCCCTGTTAATTACCGGGACGGCTGAGCTCCTATTTTCACTATTGCGGGACAGACTGAAAATTTTTGCAAAATTAACCGTTTCCTAATGTTTAAGTGCCCCGCTTCTGTCAGTTTTAAGTCATAACAAATAGCTGATTTACTTCATTTTGGGTGTTTTACCGGTGTTCCTGGTACCGCCGGGCAGGGATGTAGGTTTTCAGCTCTTCCTGCCAGGCCGTGGCGGTTTCGGGCTCAGGCGCAATGGCTTCCTGTAACTGGCCCATGGTTCTGATGCCGGTTACGGCGCTGCTTACTGCGGGGTGATTCAGCACATACCGGGTGGCCAGTACCGAAGAAATGGTGTTAAGTTCCGTTGCCAGCTTGTTTAGCTGCCCGGCCACCGATTGTACTGCTGATGCAGGATGACCCAGGTACTCCTTCGGCGCCTTGCCCGCTAACAGGCCCTGGGCTAAAGCACCCCTTGTCATAACGCCAATACCATTGGTTTGCAAAAGGTCCAAAACGGTTTCCTCCGGCCTCCTGTCCAGGATGCTATACTGCAGCATGACTGATATGATATTCGATTTTTCAATGTAAGCCCTGATTACATTGGGCCGGATACTGCTGATGCCATAATGCCGGATCTTCCCCTGCCGTACCAATTGCTCAAAAGCTTCGATGGTTTCGTCGATGGGGTCTTCCACAGTGCCTCCATGTAGCTGATACAGGTCGATATAATCAGTTTGTAAGCGCCGGAGGCTGTCATCTACCGCTTTTAACAGGTAATTTTTAGTAGGGTTCCAGTCCCATCCGCTTCCATCCGCCCGCCACCGGTTACCCACTTTGGTGGCCAGCACAATGCGGCTTCGAACGGGCTTCAGCAGCCTGCCTATCCGTTCTTCGTTGGCACCCTTGTCATACAAATCTGCGGTATCAAAATAATTAATGCCTGCATCCACAGCAGTGCGCACCATACCTGCGGCTTCGGCATCGGTGGCAGGCGTCAATGACATACAACCGAAGCCTATCTCCGAAACGCTCAATCCTGATCTTCCAACCGGCCTGTAATTCATATACAAATGATTTGATGCTTTTTTACACGCAAAATACCTGCCGCAATATATGCCCGGCGGGTTGGACGGAGACATCAAAATTGATTATATTTACCACTATTCTAATTATTTAATGCTCACCTTATGACCATTGAGGAAGAAATTAAACAGAGCAAATTTGTAAGTTCTCACCAGAAACTGGCTTTCAATATTATTCATAGTAGCCGCTGGTTGGAGAATTTTTTGAAAAAGCGCTTTATCGGGCATGATCTCACCTTGCAGCAGTACAATATACTGAGGATACTGCGGGGCAGTGAGCCACGCCCGTTATCTACTTTGCAGATACGGGAACGGATGATCGATAAAATGAGCGACACCAGCCGGATCGTTGATCGCCTGATCGTTAAGAATCTGGTTACCAAAAAAACCAGTAAAACAGATAGCCGCCTTGTAGAAGTGCGTATTACGGAAAAAGGACTGGAACTGCTGACTCAACTGGACGACACCGATGATCAACTGGCTGCTTACCTGTCTAATCTAACCGAGGAGGAAGCTGCGCTTGTGAGCAACCTGTTAGATAAAATGCATTCCAAAGCCTAGCCATTAGTGCAACTTGGCTATTTTTGCGGCTATGCAAAAGTTGAAAGTCCTGTTATTGGTTGTTTTATGTATTGCCGCTGTTCATCCGGCACGGGCCCAGCAATATGAATTTCGTGGTGTGTGGATCGCTACCGTGATGAATATCGACTGGCCTCCGCAAAATGCCAGTGTAGAAGCTCAAAAGGCAGATTATATCAGGCAATTGGATATGCATCAGCGTAATGGCATGAATGCAGTGATTGTGCAGGTACGTCCCGCCGGCGACGCTTTCTACCCTTCTCCCTACGAGCCCTGGAGTCAGTGGTTAACCGGTACGCAGGGCAAAGCACCGGTTCCTTTTTACGATCCCATGGCCTTTATGATACAGGAAGCGCATAAAAGAGGTATGGAATTTCACGCCTGGCTCAATCCGTACCGGGCAGAATTTACAGTGGGCCGGTCTTCTATTGCACCGGACCATATTATGCGTAAGCATCCCGATTGGTTTCTGACTTATGGTACCACCAAATACTTTAATCCGGCCAATATACAGGTGCAGCGTTTTGTAACAGATGTCATTAAGGATATAGTCAGACGTTATGATGTGGATGCCATCCACATGGATGATTATTTTTATCCTTACCCGGTTGGAGGAAAACCTTTCCCCGATGATTATGCTTACCAGCGCTCGGGTACCAGCCTCAGCAAAAATGACTGGCGCAGAAGCAATGTGGATTCTATTATTAAAAATATTAATATCGCTATAAAGGCCACCAAGCCTTATGTAAAATTTGGTATCAGTCCTTTTAGCGTATGGCGCAATTTGTCCGATGATACACAGGGCAGCGATAGTAAGGGCGGATTGACCAATTATGACCATTTATATGCAGATATTCTTTTGTGGATGCGAAAAGGCTGGATCGATTATGTAACTCCTCAATTATACCGCGAGATCAATGACCGCCTGATCCCTTACGAAAAAATGGTGAACTGGTGGGCGGCGCATAGCTTTGGCCGCCACGTATATATTGGTCATGGTATTTACAGGGCCACCGAGGCGAATACCACAGCTGCCTGGAGAAATCCGAACCAGTTGCCGGATCAGATCAAGATCGCCCGTTACACACCAGGTATTGAAGGCAGTGTTTTTTACAGCAGCAAAATCTTCAAAAGCAATCCGCATGGATGGAATGATTCGCTCCGGAACAATTATTACCGCGTGCCGGCTAAAGTGCCGGTGATGCCCTGGTTACCCAGCCGGCCAGCCTGGCCATAAACCCTGTGTTGATATATACCCGTTTAAAGATGTAACGCTAATAGGGGGATACTGTTACCTGCCGCCATTAGCCGGGTCTTACTTTTGTGTATCAGGGAGCTCCAGAACCCATATTGATAGGGGACCATAATCAGCAGGTCGGCCTTTTGCGCTGTTATTTCTTCTTTTATAGCACCTATTACATCATCTGAAGCTATATCATGATAATAATACGGGATACCGGCCATTGATTCATCAATATCCTTTCGGTGGTCATCAGCTGGTTTTTTAACAACATCGCCAACACTAAAAATTTCTACCCTGGCACCTAATCTCCCGGCAATATCATGTACTCTTTTTAGTATTTGCTTGTGTACGCCTCTTAATAGGTCACAGGCAAAAAGGATATGCCTGATTCCGTTGTAAGAAGCGCCGGTCGGAACTGCAAGAACCGGCACCATGATCTGGCGGAGGGCGGCCGTTGTAGTATTGCCCATTACATCCTGTTCGATCGAATGAGGCGCCATTCCCATTACTACCAGGTCAGCATCTGTATGAGCAATACAGCGTTTTAGTTCGTCGAAAAAAACACCGGTAGCGAAATAGGGGGTAACATCAATCCCGAATTTTTGATGTACTATTTTCGCTTTTTCTTTCAGGTATTCTTTTTTAGCGGTTATATGTGCATTTAAAATGTCTGCCGGGAGCCTGGCATTCAATACATGTATAGAAGCGTTCTGCAGGGAAAAAAGAACGAGTTCATATCCCATTGCTGCCGCCGCCGCGGCTGCGTATTGCAGTGCATTTTCTGCTTCGGGAGCGTAATCTGTTGCCACGATTATTTTTTTCATGTAGCATCAATTTTTGATTGGTGTAAAATCCATTCTTAATACGCTAACTATGATTGAGAATGAATGTTCCGGTCCTGTAGTTTAAAAGTAATAGCATTACGGCCCGGTTCATCTGATTACGATCAACTGTATACAGGATATTGATCAGCAACCGCTATGGCCCTGCTGCATCATTTATTGTTAACTAATTTGGCGCCTTTGCCACCGGACTCTATATTCGTAAAAATTTAAACCTTTTGAAGTGAGAAACCTGTCTTATCCTTTACAATTTACCTTTAAGGTTACTACCCTCGCCAATGATTTTCAGGCAGTAGATGCGCATGGCAACATGATCGCTTATGTGCGGGAGAAGATCTTTAAGTTGAAAGATAATGTGGACGTATATTCCGACGAGTCGAAGTCGCAACGCCTGTTTAATATCAAAGCGAATCAATGGATCGACTGGAGTGCCAGTTATCAAATGACCACGGATGACGGCCAGCCCTTAGGCCGCATTGGCCGCAAAGGCTGGCGCAGTGTGTGGAAATCCACGTATGAAATTTTTGATGACCGGGATCAGAAAGAATTCCATGTGTCGGAAGATAATGCCTGGGTAAAAGTAGCGGATGGGTTTTTAAGCGAGATTCCCCTTTTGGGCATGTTCTCAGGTTACTTCTTCAATCCCAGCTATTCGGTTTACGATAACCACGGCACCAAGGTTGCGCAAATTAAGAAGCGACAATCCTTCTGGGGCCGCCGCTTCATGGTTGAGCAGCTCATGCCCATGAAGCCGGCACAGGAAGAACGCGTTGCCCTGGGCCTGATGATGATGATCTTGCTGGAAAGAAGAAGGGGTTAAAATTCAAAGTTTAAGGTTCGGGGTTGCAAGGTTTGATCTTGAACATGGATACCTCTTTAAATCAATCATTCAGTTAACTTGTCACCCGGTTAACCAGTAACCCTCCTTACCCCATCAGCTCCTTCATCAGTTTATCAAAGCTGGCTTTTAAAGCAGCCAGTTCCTGCTCAACGGCGCTCAGTCGTTCTTCGAGGTTTATTTGAGTGGGAGAAGCCGTCGCCGGAACAGTTTCTATGGTATAGGTATCGAGTATATGGGCGTCAGCGAACAGGTGCATATAGCGTGCTTCTTTTTGTCCGGGCTGCCGCTCCAGTTGTTTCAGGTAGGGTTGGTTGCCGGAGGATAGTTTTTCGATCACTGCCTGCACTTCGGCGAGGTCATCAAATTCATAAAGTCTGCCCGAGTTGCTGTTGATCTCGCCCGGCGTGAGCGGCCCTCTTAAAAACAATAAGCACAGCACCGCCAGCTCATCCGGCGTAAACTCATAGTTTAATGCAATAGTATGCCGGTACTTGATCACACGGCTGCCACCCCCGGTTACCGTAGCTGCCAGCCCTTTTCGTTTCAGGCGATCCAGTATCAGGGTTACGATCTGCTCATCGTAATTTACCACCGGGTTGCGGGAGGTTTTCTGGTTACAGGCCGCGGTAAGCCCGTTTAAAGTCATCGGATAATATTCAGGCGTTGTTTTGGATTTTTCCATTAAAGCACCCAGCACCCGCAGCTCCTCACTATCTAAAACTGGTAAGGGTCTTTGTTCTGTCAGTTCTGTACTCATAACCGTAAAAATACATTATTGATGATAAACATCCGGGTTTACGATGGTAGGCAGTGGTTCGTCTTTTAATCCGGCAATCACGTTTGTAGCAGCCATAACTGCCATGCCATCACGGGCTTCCTGTGTGGCGCTACCGATATGCGGCAATACGCAAACATTCGGCATGGTAAGCAGGGGGTTATCCTTATCCATCGGTTCGGGGTTCGTAACATCCAGCCCGGCGCCCCAGATAGTGCCGTTCTCCAAAGCTTCTTTCAGGTCCTTTTCGTTATGCAACGCACCGCGACCGGTATTGATGAAAATGGCATTGGGCTTCATTTGGCTGAAAGCATCTTTATTAAAAATGCCTTTTGTTGCGTCCGATAAATTCGCGTGCAGCGTTAATACATCGCTTTGGGCCAATAGCGCGTCAAAGCTCACATAGGAGGCTTCCAGGTCCCCATCAGCTTTAGCATTGGGCTTACGGTTATGGTAGATGATCTTCATGCCAAATGCCGCTTTACATTTTAAGGCCATCTCATATCCAATATTACCCAAGCCAAATACACCCAGTGTTTTGCCATACAGCTCCTGGCCTAAATGGGCCGTAGGTTCAAATCCCTGCCATTTGCCATCTAATATTTTCTTATAGTTAAAAAATGCCTTACGGCTTACAGCCAGCATTAACAGGAACGCGATATCGGCAGTGGCCCTGCTCAACACATCAGGCGTATTGCCAACGGGGATTTTTAAGCGGGTGGCTGCTTCCATATCAACGCTGTCATATCCTACCGAAAACAAGGAGATCACTTTCAGGTGTTTGCAGGTCTCCAGGAAATGCGCATCTATCTTATTAAAACCGGCACTAACCAGCGCATCGTATTGCAGGCATTGAGCGATCAGCTCTTCCTGGGGCAGGGGCCGGCTTTCATCATGTATAGTTACTTCATGCCCCGCTTCCCTGATTAAACGGATGCCTGTTTCGGGTATTGATTTAGTGATAAATACTTTCATGTATTGATATTTTTAGATGGCTACTGATGTACGTTTTGAGTCTTCGGATACATACTGCTGAATGAAGCTGATATGGTATTGAATTCATTCATGCCAAGGTGCAGTTTTCAATAATACTGAAAAAAATCGTATCTTTATAGTCTGCAAATTATTTCTGAAGCATGTAATACCACTTCTTTTTTTAACTGAGACAGGGTTTGGCGGTAACGGCGCTGCTCCATCTTTCATTTTTAAAAGAAAAGAAGTATGCTTACACTTCATGATATTTCCTATTTACATCCTGATAAAGAACTGCTTTTTAGTCAGCTTGGTTTTTCAATACAAAAAGGTCAGAAAGTAGCATTGATCGGCAACAATGGTTCCGGCAAATCAACCCTGCTTAAAATAATTGCCGGACAATTAACACCGGCTGCCGGTGAAGTGAAATCAGGTGCGGTACCTTACTATATACCACAGGTATTGGGCCAATACAATCATCTGACCATTGCACAGGCGTTGGGAGTACATGACCGCCTGCAGGCTTTGCATCATATATTAGCAGGGGACGTGTCGGAAGTTAATATGGCATTATTGAACGATGACTGGACCATAGAAGAGCGTTGTAAAGAAGCCATGGAACTATGGGGGCTGGGCGATTGCCGGGTTAACCAGCGTATGGACGCTTTAAGCGGGGGCCAGAAGATGAAAGTGTTCCTGGCGGGCATTCCTGTTCATCAGCCCGAATTGGTGTTGATGGACGAGCCGGGCAATCATTTGGATATCGCGGGCAGAAAACAACTGTATGATTTTATCAGCCAGACCTCTAAAACCCTGATCATTGTAAGTCACGACAGGAAATTATTGAACCTGCTCAACACGGTGTTGGAATTGGGTGCCGGCGGCATTACCATTTATGGCGGCAATTTTGATTTTTACAAGGAGCAAAAACAATTGGCGGACCAGGCGCTGCTGGACCATTTGCAGCACAAGGAAAAGGCTTTGCGAAAAGCTAAAGATAAAGAACGCGAGACCCTGGAGCGGCAGCAAAAGCTGGATGCCCGTGGTAAAGGCAAGCAGGAAAAGGCCGGCGTGGCCCGTATTATGATGAATACCTTGCGCAACCAGGCGGAGAATAGTACATCGAAATTAAAGTCGGCCCATGCCGGTAAGATAAGCGGTCTGTCACAGGAGCTGCAGCAATTACGTTCGGCGATGCCGGATATGGATCAAATGAAGCTGGGCTTTGATGATTCTAACCTGCATAAAGGCAAGGTTTTGTTTAAAGCGGAAGGCCTTAATTTTAGTTATAGTGCCGAAAAGTTATGGAAGCAGCCACTAAGTATTAGCCTGTTAAGTGGAGAACGACTGGCTTTAAGCGGGC
>JBQGCI010000064.1:0-1946 GCA_052038405.1 Acinetobacter pittii | reverse complement strand
ATGAGATTTAACGATATAAACAAAAAGGAGAATGTCCAGGTATTGGGCATACTGGGCCTGGGTGAAGGGCGTAGTCTGATCAGCGCCGCGTTGGAAAGTAAAAGGCTGGCATTAAAAACATTGTGCGATATCAGCGAAGCAGCCTGCAAGCAACGTAGTAAAGAGTTCGGCTTCGATCATTATACTACAAGGTATGAAGATATGCTGAACGATCCGGATATTAATATAATAGCCATTTACACCCCCGATCACCTGCATGCGCACCACATAACACAAGCCTTGCAGCATGGCAAACATGTGGTATGCACCAAGCCTTTTATTGACGATCTGAAGGATGCAAAAACGCTACTGGATCTGCAGGCGCAAACAGGTAGAAAAGTATTTGTAGGACAAAGTTCCCGTTTCTTCGAGCCGGCTAAACGTCAGCGTAAAGATTTTGAAGCCGGAGAGATAGGAGAACTGATCACTATAGAAAGCAGCTATCACGCCGATCATCGCTGGTTTTTGGAAAAAAAATGGGCATTGGAAAAAACATTTAAATGGTTATATGGCGGGTTAAGTCACCCTGTTGATTTTATAAGGTGGTATCTGCCTGATGTGGAAGAAGTAATGGGGTATGGAATGATCAGTGCCAATGGTAAAAAAGCGGGGTTGAAAAATGAAGACACCATGCACTTCATATTTAAAGCCACTGACGGAAGAATAGCCAGGGTGAGTGGTGTATATACCTCACCCATTCAGCCGGCTTACCGGGAAAGCGGCATGACGACGGTGTTGCGGGGTACCGAGGGGGCCAGCCAGGCCGATTATCATGAACTACGTTATGCCATTACTGATAAAACGGGCGAGGAGAAAACCATCACCTGGGGCGATAGCACTTTAAAATATTATTTCCGTTTTGAAGGGCAAAGCCACCATGCAGGTGAGTACCAGAATTACCTGGAATATTTTGTTGATGCTATTGAGCAGGGCTTTACCGCTTACCCCGATATGAAAGAGGGCATCGGGACAGTGGCTTTATTGCAGGCAATGGATGAAAGTTTGAAAACGGGTAAACCGGTATCTGTAAAGGAATTGCTGAAGCGTTACGACCTGGATCTGTAGACGGTAGGCGATAACCATGGCACGATGTCGCCCTGGGCCTGACGAAGGGTTTTACTAATTATACTCAAGGCTTCGGCAAGCTCAGCCTGACAGCATCATTAAGAACAAATCACTCATACTTAAGCGAAGTGAACAAAATATACGATAAAATAACGGGAATTGATCTGGCCATCGTGGCAGTATACTTAATTGCCTTACTGGTGATAGGATACCTGGCCAGCTTTAACGCGCGTCAAAAAGATGAAACTCTGTTCCTGGCTAATAAATCCCTGAACTGGTATAATATCGGTTTCAACATGTGGGGTACTAATGTAGGACCATCCTCTTTACTCACTTTTGCAATGATCGGCTTTACTACGGGTATTACGGGGGCTAATGTAGAGCTTTATGCCTTCCTGTTCCTTTTGCTATTAACCATGGTATTCGCTCCCCGGTATATAGCCGGAAAAGTAGCTACCATGCCTGAGTATATGGGCAAACTTTTCGGGGACAGCACACAGAACATCCTGGCCTGGTATGCATTGGTTAAAATACTGGTAAGCTGGTTATCATTGGGGTTGTTTAGCGGTGGAGTGTTGGTAAGACAGATCTTAGGGATCCCGATGTGGCAATCGGCCATTGTATTGGTAGCTTTTTCGGGATTGTTTACGTTTGCAGGCGGTTTGAAAGCAATAGCCCGGGTGAATGTGTTCCAGATGTTATTGCTGATCACAGTTTCTGTTATTATATCGGTAGTAGGCTTGCAGCATGTGGGCGGATTTTCAGAGCTGATGGCTCAAACGCCGGCGGGCTACTGGGAGCTCATTAAACCTGCTTCAGATCCCGACTTCCCATGGCCTGCT
>JBQGCI010000063.1:0-2798 GCA_052038405.1 Acinetobacter pittii | reverse complement strand
GACTGGGTATTGGTATTAAAGAAATAACGACATGCAGGAACCTGACTGTCTGGTAATCGGGCAAATTGGTTCGACATAAAAAAATAAACGATTTGAAAAGAAATATAGCCATATTGATCGCGATTGCTTTGGGAGCAGTTTCCTGCTCTAACAAAGCCTATTTATTTACTTCATTTCATGAGCCTGCCGACGCGGGCTTACGAATGTTGTATAGTTATGATGGATATCACTGGAAGGATTTTGATACGGTTTTTCTGAAACCTGAAGTGGGAACACAAAAAGTAATGCGGGATCCGTCAATGGTGCAGGGACCCGACGGTATGTTTCATTTGGTATGGACAAGTAGCTGGCAGAAGGACAAGGGATTTGGCACTGCTTCTTCAAAAGATTTGATTCATTGGACTGCTCAAAAGCATGTACTCGTAATGGAACACGAACCAGGTGCTGTAAATGTATGGGCACCTGAGTTGTTTTATGATGATGTGCAAAACCAGTTTATTATTGTTTGGGCTACAACGATACCCGGCCGTTTCGAAAGAGGTATTGAACCGGATAGTAATAATCATCGCCTGTATGCCACCACTACAAAAGATTTTCAAACATTTACGCCCGCCCAATTATTCCTGGACCCGAAATTCAGTGTCATTGATGCGCAAATTGTTAAGAGAAAAGCCAATGACTACGTTTTGATTTTAAAAGACAATACCAGGCCCGAGCGGAATGTTAAAGTGGCTTTTGGTAAATCTCCAATGGGCCCCTGGGAAAATATTTCCAAACCTTTTACAGAGAATTTTACCGAAGGTCCAAACACCGTAAAAGTAAAAAATGAATGGTTGATTTATTTTGACTCTTACCGAAAAAAAACATACGAAGCAGTGGCAACCAAAGATTTCATTCATTTTGAAAATGCCAATAACAGAATAAGCATTCCCGAGGGGCATAAGCACGGCACCATTGTGCCGGTGAAGAAGAAAGTCGTAAAGAAGCTGTTAAAGGATATTCGTAAAAAATAGCTGATAGTTGATGGTTTTGCTATGATTGATGAACTATCAACCATGAACTGAATAAAATATCATCATGAAAACTCTTTTTACATATTTACTAAGTATTAGCGCACTTACGGGTTTCGCGCAACAGGACACAGCGCGATATACCGGGCCAACCTTGTCTAACGTGGATTACCATCATGGACAGTTAACACCGGTGGTAGGGGTGCATAATATCCAGGTATTCAGGGCCAACAGGGAGCATCCCGAGTGGGCAGGAGGCATGAACTGGACTTATAACCATCAGCCGATGCTGGCTTATTGGAACAATACTTTCTACATGCATTTTTTGAGTAACCCGGTTGGGGAGCATATAGCTCCGGGGGCTACTTATTTGTTTACCTCTAAGGATGGATATAACTGGTCGAAACCCATGGATCTGTTCCCCGTTTATCGCCTGCCTAATGGCTTTAAAAAGAAAGAAGATACAGCCGTTGCCAAAGATATTGATGCCGTGATGCATCAGCGTATGGGATTTTATACGGCAAAAAATAATAAGTTGCTGGCATTGGGTTATTATGGTATTGCCCTGTATGCCAAAGATGATCCTAATGATGGCAATGGTGTGGGGCGTGTGGTAAGGGAAATTAATAAAGATGGTAGTTTAGGTCCTATTTATTTTATAAGATACAATCACGACTTTAACGAGAAGCCTACTAATTACCCTTTCTATAAAAAATCAAAGGATAAGGCCTTTATAGCTGCTTGCGATGAACTATTGGCACAACCACTGCAGATGCAGCAATGGGTAGAGGAGGCAGATAGAAATGATCCGTTAATCCCACTGCAGAAAGAGGTGAAAGCATTTAGCTATTATCATCTTCCCAATGGCCGCGTCATTGGTTTCTGGAAGAATGCATTGACCAGCATGTCTGCTGATAATGGGAAAACCTGGTTGTACAATCCTCTCCGAGCGCCTGGCTTTGTAAACTCCAATGCCAAGATCTGGGGACAGAAAACGATCGACGGGAAGTATATGACAGTATATAACCCAAGTGAATTCAGATGGCCTTTGGCATTGTCTGTAAGTGATGACGGTTTGAACTATAAAAATCTCTTTTTAGTAAATGGAGAGATTACTTCTATGCGCTATGGTGGTAACTATAAATCCTACGGACCTCAGTATGTACGCGGCATCCAGGAAATGAATGGAACGCCCCCCGGAAAGAATAACTGGGTCACTTACAGTGTCAATAAAGAAGATATGTGGGTGGCCAAAATTCCTATACCTGTCCAAAGCCAGGTGCAGGGAGATGTGGATGAGCAGTTTTCTACGTTAAAAGACGGCGAGGAATTAGATAACTGGAACTTGTATAGTCCGCTTTGGGCACCGGTTTCCATTGTGAAAGAAAGTGGTAAGAAGGTTTTGTCATTAAAAGATTTTGACCCTTTCGATCTGGGCAAAGCAGAACGTGTAGTGCCGGAAGCCAGCAGGGTGAAAATAGCATTTAGCGTTACACCGCAGCAAACAGCTAATGGACGCCTGGATATTGAAATACAGGATGCCCGCAATACGCCATGTTTGCGTTTGTCTTTTGATTCTACCGGGAATATTATTACCAAAGCTGGTTACCGCGATAAAGCATTAGCGAAATATGAAGCAGGGAAAACCTACAATTTTGTTATTGAACTCAACACCGCTACAAGGTTATATACTGTTTCCATCAACGGTAGCAAACCCAATAATAATATCATATTTGCACCCATACATAAGGTGCATCATGTGAGTTTCAGAACAGGAGGGGTGAGGCG
>JBQGCI010000062.1:0-16678 GCA_052038405.1 Acinetobacter pittii | reverse complement strand
TGAAGAAGGCGGGCAGCCATCTGATTTGTTAACCCTGAGCACCAGGGAACTGCGAGAGGTAAGAGGCAATAAAATATCGATGATCTTCCAGGAGCCGATGACATCCCTCAACCCTGTTTTTACCTGCGGCCAGCAGGTTGCAGAAGCCTTACTTCATCATAAAAGAATCAGTAAAAAGCAGGCCCAAAAGGAGGCAATTGAATGGTTTGAAAGAGTGAAGCTGCCTTATCCTGAGGACATTTACAAACGCTACCCGCACCAACTGAGCGGGGGACAGAAGCAAAGGGTAATGATCGCTCTGGCGATGTGCTGCAAACCATCTTTGCTTATATGCGACGAACCTACGACGGCACTGGATGTGACCGTACAAAAAAATGTGCTGGAGCTTATTAAGGAACTGCAGCGCGAAACCGGCATGGGTGTTATATTCATCACCCACGACCTGGGTGTGGTGGCCCAGATTGCCGATAGAGCCATCGTAATGTACCGGGGCAGTATCATTGAAGAGGGCCCGGTTAACGAAATTTTTTCTAATCCGCAGCAACCTTATACCAAAGCACTGATCGCCTGCCGCCCGGTTAATCATCAACGGGGAAGCCGGTTGCCGGTTGTGGCCGATTTTTTAGAGCCCGATCAAAGCCGGCCTGGCACCATGCCGGTTATACAGGATATTAAGCCTCCACCTGCTTCAGGAGCGTTGATCAAGGTCTGCAATCTTTCGGTGCACTACACCCAAAAAAAGAACTGGCTGGGACAGCCCGTTAGCTATACCAAAGCGGTGAACGATGTCAGTTTTGACGTATATGAAAACGAAACACTGGGCATTGTAGGCGAGAGCGGTTGCGGCAAAACAACACTTGGCCGCACTTTACTGCAGCTCATTCCTGCTGCTAAAGGCACCATTATTTATAAGAACGAAGACCTGAACACCTATTCCGCCTCTCGGCTCAGAACGCTCAGGCAGCAATGGCAGATTATTTTCCAGGACCCGTATTCGTCCTTGAATCCCCGTAAAAAGATAGGAGCCGCTATAGAAGAACCGCTATGGGTACATGGTATTATTAAATCTGCCACCGAAAGGAAGACAAAGGTAACAGCGTTGCTTCAGAAAGTAGGCCTCCTCCCGGAGCATTACAACCGCTATCCGCACGAATTCAGTGGCGGGCAGCGCCAGCGGATCGTTATAGCCCGGGCGTTAGCCTTACAACCCTCTTTTATCATTTGTGATGAGTCTGTATCGGCATTAGACGTAAGCGTACAAGCCCAGGTATTGAACCTGCTGAATGACCTGAAAAAAGAATTTGGCTTTACCATTATATTTATCAGCCACGACCTGAGCGTGGTACGTTACATCAGCGACCGGATCATTGTAATGAATAAAGGGAAAATAGAAGAAATGGGCGCGGCCGACGATATTTACGAAAAACCTCAATCAGCCTATACACAGCGGCTCATTAACGCCATTCCCAAAGTAAGCTAACCCGCATACAACATTTAGATAATGTAGCAAAATAAATTTGCACATGCACTCAGAATTTGTTACCTTTGCACCCACAAAATCGAAAACCGGTGCCGTAAGACCGGGGCTCGGCAGCACAAAAACATCTGATATCCAGGTGTTTTTCACTACCTGTCTCCGCTTCAATTCACCGATTTACCGGTTTTCAAACCTTAAAAAGAATTCTCTACATGAAGCTTTCACAATTTCAATTTGATCTCCCGCTTAACCTTATCGCCCAACACCCAGCAAAAAAAAGAGAGGATGCCCGTATGATGGTGGTTCACCGCCATACAGGAGAAATCGAAAACAAGCATTTCCGAGATATCCTCGACTATTTTGACGATAAGGACGCGTTTGTGGTTAATAATACCAAGGTGTTTCCTGCCCGTATGTACGGACGTAAGGAAAAAACGGGTGCCAAGATCGAAGTGTTCTTATTGCGTGAGTTGAATCGCCCCAATCGCCTTTGGGATGTTATTGTAGACCCTGCCCGCAAAATACGTGTGGGTAATAAACTATATTTTGGGGACAATGAAGAACTGGTAGCCGAAGTAATCGACAATACTACCAGCAGGGGGCGTACTATCAAATTCTTATGGGAAGGTGACGAAGAAAGCTTCCGTTCGCAATTGGAAGTATTAGGCGAAACACCGCTCCCCAAATACATCAAGCGTAAACCGGACGAAGATGATAAAGAGCGTTACCAAACTGTTTACGCTAAACACGAAGGTGCGGTAGCTGCCCCTACTGCAGGTTTGCACTTTAGTCGTGAACTGATCAAACGCCTGGAAATTAAAGGGGTTCGTTTTGCAGAAATTACTTTACATACAGGTTTAGGTACCTTCCGCCCTATCGAGGTAGAAGATCTGAGCAAACATAAAATGGATGCAGAGTACTTCCGCATTGAAGAACAGGCTTGTAAAATTGTAAACAAGGCCAAAGAAACCGGTCACCGTATCTGCTCTATCGGTACGACTACCATGCGCGCTATGGAGTCTTCTTTCACCGCTCAAAAGATGTTAAAGCCCTCCGAAGGCTGGACGAACATGTTTATTCATCCACCTTATGAATTTAATATCGCAGATTCTCTGGTTACCAATTTCCATTTACCTAAGACCAGCCTGATGATCATGACCAGCGCATTTGCCGGTTACGACCTGGCAGTTGAAGCTTATAAAAAAGCTATTAAAGACAAGTATCGGTTCTTTAGTTACGGAGACGCCTTATTGATTTTGTAAGCAACCAATTTCGTTCTATATCGATGGCTGTCAGTAATGACGGCCATTTTTTTTGTGTGCCGGCTGGAAGAATATAGCCAGGCCTGGTTGTGTCACTCACTGGTACTGCATTGCAGGTAGCAGTGCAATGAATACTGTTACTTTAGGAAAATCTTCTAACAGCTGGCGTATTAACAACAACACTTCATGCTACAAGCCAGTCTGCCTCCAAGCAAAATATACCACCATGGATAGGCGTATCTCTTGGTTCCACAAAAGAAGGCGCTTGCGGGGATTTGATGAAGGAGTATGCTACCATCTTAGAAAAATATGGCACAACCGGAAAGCTTGGGTGGACAAAATTCGAGAAAAACATATCATCCTTTGACCAGCACCGTCTTGAGCAAATTTTCAAACAAATGAGTATCGCACAACAATCGAAGCAAAAAGTTGCATTTATTAAACCGCCGCCACCCCTAAAAAAAATTGTACCCACCTACGCACAGCTACATGCCTGGAAAAATGACGAGACCTATGGATTATGGATTGACAGAAAAAAAACGAAAAATGGCACTCTTGAACGTTATGTGCATACAGCCTTCGCGCATGTAACAGTTAGTAAGCTTTACGGAGCTGCAAAGCAAGGTAAAAGTTACTCATATCAAGTCAACCTAGTTACAAATGATTATTATCGCAACCACAACCGGCAAAAAATAACAAAAAATGAGGTCAAGATGGTGTTCAGATCTTGACATACCCCGAATCAGTTAGCCTGGTTTTACCAGGACAGTGATGCCCCGTCTTCTTGCCGGCTACGACCTGGCAGTAGATATAGAAGTATAAGACACTTTACTGATTCTCTAAGCAACCAATTTCTTTAGATGTCGATGGCCGTCATTGCTGAAGGCCATTTTTGTTTTACCCTTAAAACCAATGGCCTGTAACAGCATCATAAACTTCCTGATATAACGCGGAGCATAGCGTTTGTATGTAAATTTGGAAAAACAAAGACAACCGCAATAGTAATCCCAAATAGAATCTTATGCGAAAATTAATCTCATTTGTACATATATCCCTTGATGGCTTTGTAGCAGGTCCTAAGGGAGAAATGGATTGGATTCAGGTCAACCAGGAGATCTTCGATCATGTAGGTAAGCAGATCAGCAAGGGTAATACTGCACTTTACGGAAGAACTACCTACCAGATGATGGAAAGCTACTGGCCTACAGCAGCCGATCAGCCCAATGCATCTAAACACGATATTGAACATTCTCAATGGTACAGTACAGTTCATAAACTGGTTTTATCAAATACGCTTGATGAATCGAATTTGACCAATACAACGATTATCAGCAATAACCTTGCTGAAAGGATCAATGAAATTAAACAACAAGAGGGTGAAGATATTCTTGTTTTTGGCAGTCCAACGGCAACTCACTCATTAATTCAACTTCAACTGATAGACGGCTATTGGCTATTTGTAAACCCGGTTATTCTGGGGCAAGGGATTCCATTGTTTGCCAATATTAAAGACCCCATCAAATTAAAGCTGCTTTCTACGCAACCGTTCGCATGCGGGGTAACAGAGTTGAATTATATAGTGAACGATGAATAAGAACCACTGTTAGCAGACGACAAAAATGAAAAAAGAAATTCAAATAAGTACACTGAATCTGTTTCCTGTTCTCGACAGCATGCTGATCACGCTGCTAGAATCGCTTACTGAAGCAGTATCAGTAGGTTTTATATCTTTTACAGCTACGTCGTCCTGGCTCCAGCGATTCAAAAGATCCTCGACCAATTGACTCTCTTTATTTCTGAACGCATTTTCCAGTAACAAAGAATCCTGTACACCCTGCGACTGAGCAGCCAATAATCTTACAGTTAAGACAGCAACCAACAGCAGTAAAAATTTTCTAATCATGAACAGCATTACATTTTTATTAAGTAGGGCAGGAAAAGAGTTTAAATGAAGACCTTACTTTGAAAATTTATCGCAGGGCCTGCACCCTCCATTTAAAAGCGCTATCTTAAATTGGCTAGTTGAGTATAATCCTCATCGATGATCTTTTTAAGCCCCCTGATAAATCTTTTTTGATGTAAGCCGTACAGCCAGGTAACCAATGAGGCTAATAAACCTCCTGCCCATACAATTTTCGACCACAAAAAAGCATCAAAATAGAACACCGCACACACACCAATGGCGCAAAAAGCGACCCCTTCTATTCCTTCGGTTATATTGGTTGGAGCATCAATCAGGTGGTCGATATACAAGGTTTTGATCCTATACCAGCTATTACAAATAAAGTGAAGAATTTCCCCGTCAGCTTCCATGTGTCTCACCTGATCTGTTACTTCCCCGTATGTTTTCCCCTCTGAAAACAATCGCTGGGTCTCATTGAATATCTTACGCCATTTATCTACCATCGCCTGGTCAGCCATTTCTGTTAGCAAGCCGGTATCTGGCTCATACTCTGACAAGATATTTATCACTACAGGATGAGATTTCCCCAGTTCAAATAAATAGTTTGATGCGTAATACAATTGTATCTTGCGTTGGGTGTGATCAGAATACATAATCATGAATTTAAACAATCATAGAGATTTTGCACCCCGCTTCTTATAATGTCAGCAAACAAAAACGCAGTGTTAACGCCTGCAATAATTAAAAATTAACCACACCTATCTTGCTTACCCATTTATTCAGGTACAGGTCATCAATAGCAACGTACATAACTTCTTCGTTTTGTGGCAGTAACTTGTGCAGGCTGTCATTTTTTGCTGCGTTCAATCCTTTAAACACAAACTCACTGCAATACATCTGATCGTCCGTTTGAAAATTAAAGAAGAGATCAAAAGGTAATCCATCCGCATAACGTTCATATATCCACTGACTCAGCTTTTCGCTTTCCCCATCATCCAGCGGGTACCGGAACACGGCTACTTTATTAATATCCCTCCCACTGCAAAAATCTTTTAGCGTTTCCCGAAGGAGCTTTTGTGAAGGGTTGTAACTACCTCCCAATGCGTGGTATACAAACACCGTATCCTGTTCAACCTGTATCAGTCCGCAATGAGAGTAAGCTTTATCCCTCCTGTTGAAATTACGTGCAGCCTCACTCACTTCATCGTTACCATTTCTTACAATCACATCGCCACTCTTTGCAAGTATCTGAACTCTTTTTATCTCCTCCTCTAAGTTGGATTTTTTGCTGGTTTTGCAAGCCAGTATACAAAAAAGAAAAAGGCATCCGCCGAAGCGGATACCTCTGAAGGTAAAATGGATTCTACCTTTATTACTTCGAATCTTCTCTTTCTGTGCTTCTCTCATGCTCCGCATTGTACGCCTTGATAATGGCCTTAACCAATCGGTGTCTTACTACATCCTCTTCATCCAGCTCTATGTAGCCGATACCGGGTATATTACGCAGGATGCGTGCCGCGGTTTTTAGGCCGCTACGCTGGTTCTTGGGTAAGTCAACCTGTGTCATATCACCGGTAATAATCGCTTTTGCATTAGCACCGATACGGGTTAAAAACATTTTCAGCTGTAAATCAGTAGCATTCTGTGCCTCATCGAGAATAATAAAGGCATTGTCTAGTGTTCGCCCGCGCATATAAGCCAGCGGCGCAATTTCTATCGTTCGCGTAGTCATAAAATATCCCAGCTTATCAGCCGGTATCATATCATCCAACGCGTCGTATAGCGGCCTCAGGTAAGGATCGATCTTTTCTTTCAGATCACCGGGCAAAAAACCGAGGCTTTCACCTGCTTCTACAGCCGGCCTGGTTAAAATGATCTTCTTTACCTGTTTATTTTTTAAAGCGCGTACCGCTAAGGCCACAGCCGTATAGGTTTTACCGGTACCGGCAGGACCGATAGCAAAAACGACATCGTTCTTTTCGGCTTCCTGCACCAGTTTTTTCTGATTGGCTGTTCTTGCTCTCACGCTTTTGCCATTAGGCCCAAACACCAACACTTCATTCGGATTACGCTCCATGAAGTTGTCAATCACTTCTGCATCATCGCCACCCAAAATCTGGTCGAAATAATTATTACTCATACTGCCATTTCTTTCCAGGTAAGAAATGGCCAGTTTAATTTTCTCCGTAGCCGTCTTTATTTGCTCCGGCGCGCCGCTTAATTTTATCTGCGTGCCACGTGAAAGAATTTTGAGTAAAGGAAATTTCTTTTTAAGGATGTCGAGCTTTGCATTGTTAACACCAAAAAAGTCTAATGGGTTAACCGTTTCGAGGTTAATAATTGTTTCTGTCAAATCGGATATAGTTTATCATTAAGGCTCCCGGCAAAGGGCCAACCGGCTTATTGTTCGTCGCTCTGAATCACTTACAGAACGCCTGCCCTTCTATCTCAAATATACCTTTCTTCAATCAAAAGAACAGTAATTATTTTATCAACAATTGTGGATTTTGTTAAATCTTTTTTAATTAGGAAATGCTTATAATATCTCATTCAAAAGTAATAACACTTTTGCAGCGATGAAGTTCATACTGCTTATTCCTTTAACAATTTTATGCAACCAGGCCTCTGCGCAATATCGCCTTGAAGGAACAGTAACCAATAAAAAACTCGAGCCGCTTGCTTTCGCCAGCCTGCAGGTGAAAGGGCGGCCAACGGGCATCCTTTCAAAAGAGGATGGCGGTTATAGTATTGAACTAAACAGCGGTATCCATGAACTTGTTATATCCATGGTCGGGTATAACAACAAAACCGTAAAAGTTGTCATCAACAAGCAAAATGTCATCCACCCTATTATTTTAGAAGAGGCAGAAAACAGCTTATCTGCCATTACTATCAGAGCGAAGGCCAAAGACCGGGCAGAGGAGTACGTGCGGCAGGTAATAAAACATAAAGATGCATTGCAGGCCGCATCCGGAGCATATAGCTGCAATATCTATATTAAGGCAGTGCAGGAAGATGCTACGACACCTAAACCGCATAAGAAAAGGTCCAATAAAGACACTATCAATAAAAAGCCACCGCCACCACTGTCGATGAGTGAAATATACCTGCGTCTTGACTATGAAAATGCATTTCGTTATAAAGAAGAGCGGACAGGAGTAACCCGCAGAGGCAACACCACCAACCTGTTTTATTTATCCACTACGCAAGGTCGCTTTAACTTTTACGACAACCTGGTTACGGTACCCGCACTTTCAGTCACTCCGTTTCTCTCTCCTGTTAGCTACAGCGGCTTAATGGCCTACAAATTCAAAACCTTAAAAACAGAGAAGCGGGGCAACTATAATATATATACCATCAGTGTAAAGCCCGGCGCCTTAAGCAATGCTACTGTATCCGGCGAGATGGTTATATATGACAGCGCCTGGGTACTACTCAGTACCCGGTTCTCCTTCCCGTCCTACCATTTACCGGAATACGATTTTTTTGAAGTAACACAGCAATACACGCTAATAGACACACAGGCGTGGATGTTAAGCAAACAGGTATTCAACTATCATTCCCATACCAAACGCCGCAAAGCTTCCGGAACAACAACCGTGAGCTACCGCGATTATGAACTGCATCAATCCTTCGACAGAAAATATTTCGGACCGGAGCTCAGCGCAGCTGCCCGCGATGCGTACCACCGCGACAGCGCATTCTGGAACTCTGTAAGAACAGAACCTCTTAGCAACCAGGAGTTGAGGTTGATTCAATACACCGATAGCGTATATGTTGTAACACATAGCAAAGCTTATCTTGATTCGATCGACCAAAAAAACAATAGGGTCAACTGGAAAAATATCCTTTACAAAGGTCAAACCTTAAGCTACCACCAAAGGGGCGTACGATACCACTTTCCGGCGATAGCCTCTACCGTAGCTTTTGGATTTGGCGGATTGAGAACGCAGTTACCTTTTTCTTTTTTTAAAACGGATAGTCTTAAAAGAACCACATGGCTGCATACCAATATTAGCTATGGCTACCTCAACAAAGATATTAACGGACGCATACAGCTATCCCGGAGATACAATCCTTTTAACCAGGGAAGTTATACCATCGGATTATCGAGGGATTTTGCTGCCATTTTTTTAGGTGATGCCTGGATCAATCAACTTAAAAGAAGCAACTATTATCTCGACAATGCCTTAAGTGCCGGCTGGTCGAGGGAAATAGTCAACGGTCTTTATATTAAAACCAGTGCAAGCATGGCTTTGCGCAGGAGCCTGGCGGGATACAAGACCTATAGCTTTGTTGACGCTGCCTTTCAAAAAGTACTGTTAGAACCCACAGGCTCGGCTCCTTCATTTATATCTTACAATGCATTTTACGCAGATATAGAACTTAGCTACACCCCTTTGCAACCTTATATGAGAGAGCCGCTGGAGAAGATCGTACTGGAACCTAAATGGCCCACTGTTTACATGAAGTGGAGAAAAGGTGTTCCGCGACTACTCGGAAGCGAAGTCAATTTTGACTACAGCGAATTAGGCGTGCGACAACAGTTGAGAATGGGGTTGATTGGTAATGCCCAGTATAACATCAAAACGGGAAGTTTTTTGAACACAAAAGACCTGAGGCTGGTGGATTATAAATGGCAGCGAAGAGGTGATCCCATCTTATTCATGAATCCGGTGGAAGCCTTTCAATCAATGGACTCCACTTTTGCTACCTTCAAAAGATTTTATGAAGGGCATTATTTTCATGAATTCAACGGAGCGATCCTTAACAAAATACCGCTTTTTAAAAAGCTGGGGTTACGGGAGGTGGCGGGTGCCGGATTTTTAGTCGCCCCCGAAAGAAATCTCCGCTATATTGAGGCCTTCGCGGGGGTTGAACGCGTATTCAAACTACCCTTTCAGAATTTTCAGAAAATAAAACTGGGTGTATATACCTCCAGCGCTTTTGCCAACCAGTTCCAGGCTCCTTTACAATTTAAAATAGGGATCACCAGCTGGGACACCTTTGGGAACAAATGGCGGTAAACTATTTCACAACAACAGTGATTGCTATAAAGACTTCAGCTTTGCTACAGCCGCTATAGCATCAGTTGCTCTGAAAACAGTGCTGCCTGCCACCAGCACGTCGGCCCCGGCATCGATGATCTCTTTAGCATTCTCAACAGTAACGCCGCCGTCAATTTCAATTAATACATCCAGGTTGCGTTCCCGGATCATTTGTTTCAACTGCTTAATTTTCTCAAGGGTATACCTTATAAATTTCTGACCCCCAAAACCAGGGTTTACGCTCATCAGGTTTACAATACTCACCTCATGCAGGATATCGCTCAATAAAGAAACAGGCGTATGCGGGTTAACCGCCACACCAGCTTTCATACCTAACGCTTTGATCTGTGTAATATCCTGGTGCAGCATCGGGCAGGCTTCGATATGGATCGTTAAATGATCGGCTCCGGCATTCTTGAATTGTTCGGCATACCGCGCGGGTTGCTCTATCATCAGATGCACGTCACAGGGCTTATTCACTATTTTACGAACAAACTCGATCACCATGGGGCCAAAGCTAATATTAGGCACGAACATGCCGTCCATTACGTCCAGGTGCAACCAATCGGCCGCGCTATTATTTACCATTTCACATTCTGCCTGTAGTTGTAAGAAATCAGCCGCCAATAAAGAAGGAGCAATCAAAGCCATAATTTACCGTTTAAGTGCTGCAAAGTAAATGTTTTAAGCGGTAAGCCCCCACTAAATCCGCAACAAATGCCTATTTTCGCTCACACAAATCTCGAAGCTATGCAAACCGGATTATTACATTTACACAGCTTTTTACGCTGGGCCATTGTGCTTTTATTTTTAGTTGCCATTTTTAAAAGCCTTGGCGCAGGCAATAAACCCTTCACAAAGGGACACACAACAGCCGGCCTATTGTTAATGATCTGCTGCGATATCAATCTTTTAATAGGCCTGGTACAGTGGTTTACCGGAACTTTCGGTTTAAAACTTTTTCAGCAAATGCCCATGGGCGACATTATGAAAGCCCCGGTTTATCGCTTCTTCGCTGTAGAACATCTTTTAGGAATGCTGGTAGCGATCGCTTTAGTGCACGTGGGGAAGTCCTTTGCTAAAAAGAATATCCCCGACGCTACCAAACATCGCAAAACGGTTCTGTTTTATGTGATTGCTTTTATCATCATGCTGGCTTCGATTCCATGGCCGTTTAGAGAAGTGGGACAAGGAAGGGGATGGTTTTAGTAGAGTTGAGTAGGGAATAGTTAATAGCCAGTAGGAAGTTCTGCTGTCTGCTGGTTATTTGATGCAGGCTGCCTGATTCTGGATAAGTAACCCCGATGCGGGAAACTTATACGATCATTTACGCAAAGAATTGAATTTTGTTTATTGAAGATTGAGTATTGAATATTCCCCTTCTTCACTATTAACACTCCCTCGTTTATTTTTCACGGCGCGCGCAGATACGGAACATTGAACATTTCCCTACTTCCCACTTGCTACTCACCTTCACTATTTTCTTCCCATCTCTATCACTTCACAATCTTTAAAGTCACTGCCGTCAATAACAAAGCGGATCAGGGTACGCACCTGCTGCCAGCCTTGTTTGCCTGCGGCGCCGGGGTTCATATGCAGGCACTGCAGGGCGTCATCATACATTACTTTTAATATATGGGAATGACCGCTGATGAAGAGCTGCGGTTTTTCAGCGATCACCTGCTTCCTGGTTTCTGTATTATACTTCGGAGGATAGCCACCTATATGCTTCATCATCACTTTTACATTCTCAATCTTAAAAACCGCGATCTCTCCGAACCGTGAACGGATATCGGCTCCGTCAATATTACCGTACACGCCCCGCAACGGCTTAAAAGCGCTTAGTTGATCTGCTATATCAGCGGTTCCAAAATCACCGGCATGCCAGATCTCATCACATTTATCAAAATGCGGGAAGACCTGTTCATCCAAAAAGCCGTGCGTATCTGAAATAAGGCCTATACGGGTCATAGAAGTAAGGTTGCTGAAAAAAGCCGGAAGCCAAAAAGTGAAACGTTTGTACCCGCCTGCCCATATCGGGCATCCGTTACCCGGCATACGGTATCCGCAATACCAATTAATCTTTTGTCATTTTCTGCGTAGCAATCAACATCTTCTTGGCTACCAGTTGATTTTTAAGGAAGGCTTTCTTTTCTTTTTTAAAACCTCTTTTATTATATGTTGTCTTCAATATTTTGTTCAGGTCCGGCCTGCCGGCATCTACCCAGGCGGTGTACCAAAAATCAGCCAGCGCATCTGATGAGGCTATCAGCTGATCATTAATAGAACTTTTTAAGGCACGGGAATATTGCTTGGCAAAAGCGCTGGTATAAAAACGCCTGTTTTTACCCCATCTAACTTCCCAGCGGTACTTGGTTGAATCAGTAAAATTCTTCGACACTTCTTTTTCCTGCGCAAACATCTCGGGCAATAAAGAGAAGGTATGTTCGATAATTTTCCATATTTCTTCCTCGGGAGACTTCAGGTATTTAGCCTTGTGACGGCTACTTAATTTATAGCCCAGTATCTCAACCTCGGGCACGGTTGTTTCCCATAAGTCATGAATACCATTTTGCCCCGTAAGCTGACCATCATAATTAATAGAAGTATGCAGGGGCACATGTGCATCTGCGATATAGTGACTCAGGTCTGCCGCATAAAACACAATACTGTCTGCATTCTGCGAACGGAAGGCCTCCGTTAATCTACCCATGTATTCCACCACAACATAAGGCAGTGTGCCATATTTATGAAGCGTATCTAAACTATACTTCGCCACCGCATCTCCGAATTTATGGGGTACCACACTGAAAGCCGAGTCGCCGAAATACTCCATATCCATATAATGCTTGCTGCCTTCCGACTCATCCTGGTTGCGTCTTACATCAGGTCTTGGAGCTCCATACACCAGCGAGTCCTTATGGGTGTAGAAAAAAGGTTGCATGGACTTAGGTAACTCATAAATAGCCAATTGAGCAATCGTGCGATGTACCAGGTATCCCCATCCGGAAACACCTATGATAATGATGATCAAAAAAGCCGAAAGTGTAAAATATTTTCTATCCATATACTTGTCAATAAGCTGCAAAGTTGCGGGAAATACAGGATCAATTCACAGTTACAACATTAATAAAGCAATAACAAAACAAAATATTGACTTCAAGCATGCACTGTCTTGGCTGATGCAAAATAAAAACGGCGTAGACTGTAACAAATTATCTTTGTTGGATACTAACTACCAAATAATAACAATGGCGCTACTTGAAGTAAAAAATCTTAAAAAGTATTTCGCTACCCAGAAAGCTGTTGACAACATCAGTTTGAGCATTGAGCCGGGACAGATTTTCGGCCTGCTCGGGCCCAACGGCGCGGGCAAAACCACCCTCATAAGAATGATAACGGGCATCTTTTATCCCGACAGCGGCTCGATCATTTTCGACGGGAAACCTTTTGACCCGGCTAATGATATTGCTCAAATAGGCTATATGCCGGAAGAACGCGGCCTATATAAAAAGATGAAAATCGGGGAGCAAACCTTGTATCTCGCTCAATTAAAAGGACTGGGCAAAAAAGAAGCGACCGAAAAAATAAAGCAATGGTTTGAGCGCTTTGAAATGGAAAGCTGGTGGAACAAAAAAGTGGAAGATCTTTCCAAAGGCATGCAACAAAAGCTACAGTTTGTCACCACCGTTCTGCACAATCCCAAACTGGTGATCCTCGATGAGCCTTTTAGCGGGCTTGACCCGGTAAACAGCAACCTGATCAAAGATGAGATCTTCAACCTGGCCAAAAATGGCGCTACCATTATATTCAGTACCCATCGGATGGAGCAGGTAGAAGAAATTTGCGATCATATCGTGTTAGTGAACCGGGGTCAAAAAATACTGGACGGCACAGTAGGACAGGTAAAGCAAGATTTCAAAGAAGATCTGTATAAAATAGTGCTTGCCGAAAACAGCGTATCGCTGGAAGACAATGAAGTGTTTTCTATTAAGGGTAGCCGGGGCAATAGTATTATTGTTCAGAAAAAAGAGGGCAGAAACAATAATGAAATGCTGCAATACCTTTTATCAAAGGGAATCCTGATAGAATCTTTTAATGAAATACTACCGAGTCTGAATGAGATATTCATCCGGCAGGTAGAAGGCACCCCATTGGCCCGTCGTTTCCAGGAAATAGATAATTAATATCCAAACACTACTCATGAACAAGACATTTTTAATTATACAGCGCGAGTTTTTAACCCGTGTACGGAAGAAAACATTTATTATATCCACCTTATTGTTCCCGCTTCTATACCTGGGATTAATATTCGGCACCTCCTATATCGGCGCCAAATCGTCAACCCAACTTAAGATAGCCCTGGTCGACTCATCAGGAAAATTTACACCCGCAAAAATTGCAGAAGCCAACGAGGCCGGCAAATCGAATGTACTGAAACTGGTAAAAGACGACCCCAAAAAATTATCTGAAAGCTTCGAGACACAGGGGTATGATGGATATGTAGTCATTCCTGCCAACATCATGGTAGACAAAACCCCGGGTAATATTTCCGTAAAATCCAACCGGACCCTTGGTGCTATCCCGGAAGTACAGGCCAAGCTCAACAATATTTGGAATGACATCAAGTACGAGGAGCTGGGAATTGATATGCAGAAGCGTGAAACACTGACCGAAAGTCGCTTAAATGTATCTGCAGAAAACCTGAAGGACAAGAATTCCAATGGAACTTTCGCTATGATCATAGGCTATGCTGCCGGCTTCCTGGTGTATTTCATTTTACTGATCTACGGTTCCCAGGTGATGATGGGCGTAATGGAAGAAAAGACCAATCGTATTGCCGAGGTTATGGTATCTTCTGTGAAACCGTTTCAACTGATGCTAGGCAAAATAGTAGGAATTGCCCTGGTCGCCTTAACCCAGTTCCTGCTATGGATCGCATTTGTTTTAATCATTTTTAACGTAAGTAAAGCCGCGGTTGAAGCCAACCCCGCAATGGGAGAAATGGTACAGAGCGCCCAAAAGATATTCACCAGTGTTAATATGGGGCTGCTGCTCATCTTATTTGCCTTTTACTTTCTAAGTGGTTTCTTCTTTTACTCCTCCATTTACGCGGCAGTAGGCAGTGCCGTAAACGAAGACGTAAGGGAAGCACAATCTTTGTCGTTTCCCATAACACTGATTATCATTTTTGCTATTTTCATGCTCACCATTGCCATGAAAGACCCCACCAGCCCTGTAGCGGTTTGGACGAGCATTATTCCATTTACCTCTCCTATTGTAATGATGGCACGCGTAGCATATGGGGTACCCGGTACCGTACCTTATTGGCAACTGGCCTTAAGCATGGTTTTACTGGTAGCCAGCTTTCTGTTTATGGTATGGTTTGCCGGTAAAATATACCGTACCGGTATACTGATGTACGGGAAGAAACCTACCTGGAAAGAGATGATCAAATGGGCGCTTAGAAAGTAAAGTTCAAAAAAGGTTATAAGAGTCCGAAGGATAATATGTGATCTACGTGCTATCCTCTATTTATTTAAAAAAGTGATCCCTATTCGCCGACTTACCATTTCCAATTCACAGTTCACCGCCATTTAATCACAATTCACCGACCAGTACTATGCCGCAGGCCGTGCAGCAATTAATTTTGTGTTACAATTTTAAAGCGCAATGCCCAGGTTTTTACAAAAATATAGCGAGGTAATTCTGTGGAACGGTGCCCTAATACTGTTAGGGATCATGAAGGTCGATAGTTCTACCTCCTTTTGCATTCTAAAAAATCTGGGAGTTACGTGGTGTCCGGGATGCGGGCTCGGTCATGCCATTCATTACGCCCTGCATTTTGATTTTCAAAAATCGGTACAAGAACATATTTTAGGAATTCCCGCCACCCTGATCATTTTTTATCAAAGCTGTAAAGCTATATATACAATCAACAAAACAAACAACTATGGACCAGCAACAACTTTTAAGAATGTTCCCTGATATGGAGTACGACGAAATGGCGACGATCATGCAACTTACTCAAAATATGACCGAACAGCAGCAACAAACCTTCCTGGCCATATTCCAGGGCAAAAGGAGAGACCGCACTTTAATGCTGGTACTGGCACTTCTGGGATTCGTTGGCTTCGCCGGCATACATAGAATCATTACGGGTGATATCGGGTTGGGTATTTTATACTTTTTCACCGCAGGCCTTTGCTTTGTGGGAACCATAGTAGACCTTATCAATATTAAAAGCATTACCCTTACCTATAACCAGAAAATGGCTTATGAAGCCGCAAATATGGCGGTTGCTACTTTCAGGTAATTCATTTAGCAAAAGCAAATGCCGCTCCTGCATAATAGTTTCTGCGTGGAGCGGCATTATAATACCGGCCTGAAACCGCGTTGATGTCATTACCCAGGCTATAGGTTTGATCAAGCAGGTTATCGGCACCGGCATAAAAATTCAACCGGATCTTTTTAATAGTAGTTATATATCCAATTTTGGCGGTCACCAAATGATAAGGACGGGCCGTAACTGTATTCGCATCATTTAGAAAAATGGACGACGCAGCATAATAAGATCCGATTAAGTAAAAACTATTTCTCAAATAAGCATCTCCCCAAATGGAAAAGGTATTAGCCGGCACACCGGGCAGTACCTTACCCGAAAAATCGTTTCCCTCCCGCTCAAATTTGGCGTATCTGAAATGACTGTAAGTATAGGCAGCCGTAAGCCACCCGCTTTCAATAAATGAGCTGCGGCGAATATAATGATACCGGGCAAAGAACTCTGCTCCACTTTGCCGCGTACTGCCTGCGTTAGTAAAATAATCCGCCCCCGATTCATCGCGCCGTTGTACCAGGGCATTGTTCAGTCTGAAAGCAAAGATGCTGGCTTCGATATTTAATCGCGGTAGTGCGTTCATTTTACCCAGCAGTTCGAAGTTCCATCCTTTTTCTGCTCCCAGTGATGTGTTAATGATACCGGTAGAAG
>JBQGCI010000061.1:0-22235 GCA_052038405.1 Acinetobacter pittii | reverse complement strand
TACTATAACTTCTGCTCCCTTTTGTTTTTTGTTCAGCCCCTATATCTAAACCAGCGGTAATCCCAAATTGATCTGTTAGCTGGAATACACCATAAAGATTATGGAAGTAGCGCATCTGTTGGATACTATCCGGCTTGTCGTTACCGATAAAAGAACTGCTGTTAAGAGTAACCCTGCTATTGGGTTTGTAAGTCACCTGGTGTCCGAACGCCGGGGTATTATTACCGTCTGCTCTTTGTATCCGTTGCCAGCCGTTCAATACCAATCCGCTTATCAACCACTTCCCATTATCAGTAGTATAGGATAGTTTCGCTCCGGTTTCAAAGTAAGGCGAGTTTTCCGCAAAAAGACTTCTGGTTAAAGTCCAGTTATCCTTTCCTATAGCGCTTTCAAAACCCAGATGCGATGAGAATACGCCTGCGTCTATCCATAGTTCTTTATGCCTGGATATTTTTACACCGGCGTTGGCCTCATAAATATTTTTCAACACGCCCGGCTCCGCCGCATAATTGGCATTCATATAAGTACCAGTTGCCAAGGCGAAGTTCGCCCTGACATTGCTTTTTTGAAAAGCTGCTTTAATGAAACCGAGGTTCAGGTTTACTTCATTATAGCGGTTATGCGAGTATAAAAAAGAAGGCCTGTTGTGATTAGAAGGGCGCGCCAGATCGTATGTATAGTAACCCTCCAGGTATCCGCTAACCGTTATGGAAGATCGCGTGCTATCATCCTGTGCGAACCCCTCCATACCAGCCAGCAGCATGCCCGCAATTAAAAAATTTTTCATTGTAGATCTCTTTCCTGTTTTACTACTTTAATTGGTCTAATGCTATGTTCAGTTTTAAGACATTGATTCTTTCGGTTCCCAATAAACCCAGCAGTGGTCTTTCTATACTTTTTACCAACAGCTGTTGCAGCCTTCTTTCATTGATGCCACGTATTGCAGCAATCCTTTTTACCTGTATGCGGGCCGCTTGTACGGAAATATGCGGATCCAGACCGCTCCCGCTGGCCGTAACCAGGTCTGAGGCTATATCTTCTTTCTGAATACCCGGGTTGTGTACCAGGAAAGTATCGATACGTTGCTGCACAGTATTCAAATAATCCGGGTTAGAAGGCCCTTTGTTACTTCCGGCTGCACCTGCCGCGTTGTAATCAACGGCAGACGGTCTTGACCAGAAGTACTGATCTTCCGTAAATTTTTGCCCCACGTTGGCATAATATCTTTTACCATTTTCATTAATCGTTTCTCCACAGCCCTTACCAGGTGTAAACTGCGCAAGTCCTAAAACGATCCATGTATAAATGCCGCAGAAAAAAACAAGACACACTAAAGTAAGCCTGATAGCAGGCATTATATTTTCTTTCATTTTAAAATTATTTATAAAGATTACTGGATAAAAAGAGACACGATCATATCGATCAGTTTAATGCCTATAAAAGGAACAATGATGCCGCCCAGGCCATACACCAGCAGGTTTCTTCTAAGCAGGGCACTTGCACCAATGGGCTTATAAGCAACGCCTCTCAACGCCAATGGTATCAACACGGGAATAATCATGGCGTTAAAAATCACAGCTGAAAGGATCGCGGTTTCAGGCGAGTGCAGGTTCATGATATTCAAGCCCTGTAAAGCCGGGATGGAAGCAATGAATAAAGCCGGAACAATAGCAAAGTACTTGGCCACATCATTGGCAATACTGAAGGTGGTCAATGTACCTCTTGTCATCAAAAGCTGTTTTCCTATTTCAACTACTTCGATCAATTTGGTCGGATCATTATCCAGGTCCACCATATTACCGGCTTCCTTCGCAGCCTGCGTACCGCTATTCATGGCTACGCCCACATCTGCCTGTGCCAGAGCCGGCGCATCATTGGTTCCATCACCCATCATAGCTACTAACCGGCCTTCCGACTGCTCTTTGCGGATATAATTCATTTTATCCTCCGGCTTCGCTTCTGCTATAAAATCATCAACCCCTGCTTTTTCGGCAATATACTTTGCCGTTAAAGGATTATCACCGGTTACCATTACAGTTTTAATACCCATTTTACGTAAACGGTCAAAACGCTCCTGTATGCCAGGTTTGATGATATCCTGCAATTCCACCACACCCATCACCCGGTTATTCTCAGCAACCACCAACGGCGTTCCTCCGTTACCCGATATCATCTGTACATTTTTTACAACGTCGCCGGGAAATGAATTGCCCGCTTCCTCTACCAGTTTACGGATCGCATCCGCAGCACCCTTGCGTATCTGGTTTCCCTCGTAATTAACTCCTGAACTTCTCGTTTCAGCAGTGAACTGTATATACTGTGCACCAGAGGCCCAGTACGCTTTCACATCAACACCCGCCAGCTCTATGATCGACTTGCCTTCGGGCGTTTCATCAGCCACAGAACTCAATACGACTGCTTTTATAAATTGCTCCTTTGTTACGCCATCAACCGGATGAAAATGGGTAGCCTTTCTGTTACCAATGGTAATGGTACCCGTTTTATCCAGCAGCAGCACATCAATATCGCCCGCAGTTTCTACCGCCTTGCCACTCTTGGTGATCACGTTAGCCCTTAAGGCCCTGTCCATACCGGCTATACCGATGGCAGATAACAAACCACCAATGGTAGTAGGAATCAGACATACAAAAAGTGAAATAAACGCTGCTATGGTAATAGGTGTTTGTGCGTAATCGCCAAATGGTTTTAAAGTAACCGTTACGATAATAAACACCAGCGTAAAACCCGCCAGCAGGATAGTCAGCGCAATCTCATTGGGTGTTTTCTGCCTGCTGGCACCCTCTACCAATGCGATCATTTTGTCCAGGAAGCTTTCCCCTGCCTCGGTGGTTACTTTTACCTTGATCTTATCCGACAATACTTTGGTACCGCCTGTAACGCTGCTTTTATCACCGCCCGCTTCCCTGATCACAGGCGCACTTTCACCCGTAATGGCGCTCTCGTCGATAGTAGCCAATCCTTCCACAATCTCTCCATCAGAGGGAATGATATTTCCTGCTTCGCAAAGAAACACATCACCTTTTTTGAGTTGTGAGGATGAAACTATTTTCACTTCATTTACATACATCTCTCCCACCGGCTGTATTAACCGCGCAGGTGTTTCTTCACGGGTCTTGCGTAAACTATCAGCCTGGGCCTTGCCTCTTGCTTCTGCAATCGCTTCAGCGAAATTGGCAAACAGAAGCGTCACAAACAGTACCGCGGTAACAACTATATTATAGGTCAGGCCTCCCTGGCTTTGCTCACCGGTTGCGATCCATATACACACCCCGGCCATTACCAGGGTACCCACCCAGACGGTAAACATCACCGGGTTGCGAAACATTTTTGCCGGGCTTAATTTGATCAGTGACTGTTTCAGGGCTTCTTTCACCAGGCTGGCCTGAAACAATTTATTATTGGTTTTCATTTTATTGACTTAATAGAGTGAGAAATATTCTGCAATAGGTCCTAAAGCCAGTGCAGGAAAAAAGGATAAGGCTGCAACAATGGCGATTACCGTAAATATCATCAGGCCAAAGGTGAATGTATCTGTCTTTAACGTTCCCGCGCTTTCAGGTATATACTTTTTAGCCGCCAGGCTTCCGGCAATCGCTATCGGCCCAATGATGGGCAGGTAGCGCGCCATCATCATTACGATACCACAGGCAATGTTCCAGAAGGGGGTATTATCGCCCAGCCCTTCAAAGCCGCTGCCATTATTCGCACTGGAGGATGTGAACTCGTATAGCATTTCACTAAAGCCATGATAACCCGGGTTGTTTAACCAACCCGTATACGCCTCAGGATCGCCTGCATACAAATGACTGGCAATAGCAGTGCCTGCCAGTATTAACAGCGGGTGAAGCAAGGCAATGATCATGGCTATTTTCATTTCCTTTGCTTCAATTTTCTTACCCATAAACTCGGGTGTCCTGCCCACCATTAACCCGCTTATAAATACAGCCAGTATGATAAAGATGTAAAAGTTCATTAATCCTACCCCAACACCTCCGTAGATACAATTCACCATCATTCCCAGTAACTGGTTCATACCACTTAGAGGCATAAAGCTGTCGTGCATGGAATTGATGCTTCCCGTAGATATTACGGTGGTGGCAATGCTCCAGTAAGCCGAAGCCGCAGGCCCGAAACGGACTTCCTTCCCTTCCATGTTACCTAGTGGCTGGGCAATACCCATCCGGCTTATGGCAGGGTTGCCATTCACTTCATTAATAATAGCGGGAACAACCAGGAGCAGGAAGCCGATCGTCATCACGCCAAAGATCATCCAGGCAAACCTTCTTCTCTTTAATATATAACCCAAAGTAAAGATCAACGCAACAGGGATGATCATCTGCGCCACCATCTCTATAATATCAGTGACATAGTTAGGATTCTCCAGCGGGTGTGCAGAATTGGGTCCGAAGAAACCACCTCCGTTGGTACCGAGATGTTTAATAGGTACAAAAGCAGCTACCGGTCCGCGGCTCACCTGCACGGTATCCCCCTGTAGACTAGTGATGGTATCCTTCCCCTTAAAAGTCATCGGCATACCGTTTAACAATAACAAAAATGCCGTGATCAATGCTACCGGAAAGAGAATGCGCGTGCAGGTACGAACAAACAGGAAGTAAGCATTGCCCAGTTGAGTAGTGGTGCGCTCCTTCATTGCCGTGAATAACACTGCAGCTATTGAGATACCACTGGCAGCGCTGATAAACTGGAACAGCATCAATACCAGCTGTCCCAGGTACGACATACCTGTTTCGCCAGAATAATGTTGCAGGTTCGTGTTACAAATAAAGCTGGTAACGGTATTAAAGGCAAGGTCGGCGCCCATCGAGGGATTACCATCCGGATTCAATGGCAGCCAGCTCATGTTCATTAAAACGAACATACCCAGGATAAACCATACCAGGTTGATGGTTAACAAAGAAAGCAGGTGCTGCTTCCAGGTCATCTGCCTGGACGGGTCTACACCTGCCAGCTTATAAAACGCCCGGTCGATAGGATTAAATAGCTTGTCGGGCCAGGTGGGCTCATTACTGAAAACTTTCCCGATGTACCTTCCCAACGGGATCGCGATCACGATCACCAGGGCATACATCAGGATGACTCCGGAGATTTCTGTACTCATTTTGATTTTTTGATAATTTTTGATTGACTGAAACGAACAGGAGATTCCTGTTTGCTTTTAAAATTTTTCGGGCTTTACCAGCACATAACAGATGTATATAAACACTGCAATGGCGATCATAAATAAAGTGATCATATCTTTTCGAGGTATTGGGTGAATAAATAAAACAGTGCAAAAAGCATGAAGCCGGCCAGGAGCAACATAATTGTAAGGAGCATTTTCTAACTTTTTAATCTTGTGAAACATTGATTGTTTTTTATATCTCATCTCATATGCAACGAATTGGCAATCGCTGTTCCACAAATACCTAAAAGTGCTAAAAGTGGCTACTGTAGCGGATTTTAGAAAAAGGCGACAGTTATACACATAAAAAAACCCTTTCATTTTGAAAGGGTCCGTCTATCATTTCGAAAGTATTATTTGATCTGGTATTCATCCAGCTTGCGGTACAGTGTCGTAAGGGCTATATTTAAAAGCCGGGCAGCTTCTGTTTTATTACCGTTGGCATAGTTCATTACTTTACGGATATGCAGTTGCTCCGCAGTTGCGAGATCAAATGCAGACAATGACTTTGTACCATCCATAGTTGCAGTGCCCGCTGACCTTTGAAACTCAGCCGGTAAACTATCAGTGTCCAATTCAATACCGTCTGTCAGTATCACACTTCTTTCAATTACATTTCTCAGTTCGCGTATATTACCTTTCCAGCCATGCTGCTTTAAAGTGGTGATATAATCAGCAGACAGCGCAGCTATCTTTTTGCCAATCTTCTTTGCAAACAGCTGCAGGAAAAACTGCGCCAGCATTTCTATATCTGTAACTCTTTCTCTTAGGGCGGGTAACGCAATATTAAATACAGCGATGCGATAAAACAGGTCTTCCCTGAAGCGGCCTTCTTCGATTTCTTTTTGCAGATCGCGGTTAGTGGCGGCAATTACGCGTACATTGATCTTTGTTGTTTTACTATCGCCCACTTTTAGAAACTCACCCAACTCTAATACCCGTAGCAGCTTGGCCTGTAGGTCTAAAGGCATTTCGCCTATTTCGTCGAGAAAAACAGTTCCGTTATTGGCTTCTTCAAAAATGCCTTTGGTATCCTTTAGGGCACCCGTAAAAGCACCCGCTCTATGACCAAACAATTCGTTCTCCAGTAATTCTTTACTAAATGCAGAACAGTTGACCGCAATAAAAGGAAATTTCACCCGGTTGCTGCCATTGTGAATCGCCTGGGCAAAAACTTCTTTACCCGTACCGGTTTCCCCGGTAAGCAATACTGTTGCATCGGTAGCCGCTACTTTACGGGCTGCATCCACTGCTGCCAGTATTGATTTGGATTTCCCGTAAATAGTATCAAAGGAATATTTTTTCCCCAGTTGCTTTTCCAGCTGCAGTACCCTTTTGGTTAAAGCTACTTTTTCAGCAGCCCTGTTTAACATGGGCAATATCTTATTGTTATCGTCGCCTTTGGTAATATAATCAAAAGCACCGTTTTTAATAGCCTGTACGCCATCCGCAATATTGCCATAGGCGGTTAGCAGGATCACTTCTGCAGTCTTATATTTTTCTTTGATGGTTAATACCAGATCTACGCCATGGGCATCCGGTAACTTTACATCGCTGACCACAATATCAATACCTTCTGTCTGCAGCTTCTTTAAGCCGGTTTTAGCATTGGGTGCCTGCAGCACTTCAAAACCTTCAATACTTATAATGCGGGCTAAAAGCGTACGAAGTTTCTCTTCGTCATCTATGATCAATACTTTGCTGGACATAATAGAGATCACAAATATAGTTCAGGAACTGATGGCTATCTCACACAAAGTTTCAGTACGTCCATTGCACCAGGCTGCTCCTTACCTCCATTTCTTTCTCAGCCATTTGCGCACCGGTTCATCGTACCATTTTAAAGTGGCATAAGCTAAAATGATACTGCCCATCAAAATCAACACCGCATAAGGCCAGGCCTCGTAAATAGTAGTACCCTTATTATCGCTGATCCACGCTACATAAAAATAAACCAGCGGGTAATGAACCAGGTAGAGCGGGTAAGATATCTCGCCCAGGAATTTACAGATCCTGCGTTCTGACTGACTATATATAACACCACTTGCTCCCAGGTAAACGATCAGCGGGAAAATAACAATGATGCATACCGATTCATAAAGACCATTCATCCACAACTGCGTAGAGCCGCCTATACGCGGCATATATAGTATAAAGGCCAAAAGCAGGCTGCACCATAAAAAGGCATTTTTAACCCGTGTAGGTTTGGCCATCCTCGAAAGCAACAAACCAGCAAAGAAAGGATATAGCGTCCGGATAAAACCAATACGCATATGCTCTGCGTTGAGGGTCCAGCCACCGGCAACATTTCCGTTAGGACTGGTAATCGCCAAATGAGCAAGCGCCGCGGCGGCGATCAGCACAAAGATCCCTAACGTTTTATTAGAAAACTTCCTGATCCCGATAGCGTGCAGGATATTGGCTATATACTCGAAGAATAGTGACCACCCCACACTGTTCAACGGGTGCATTTCCTGCCATCCCCTGATATCCATTGATAAAGGAATGGGCAGAATAGTATAACCTACCAGCATTACCACCAACATTTTCCAAAGCGGAACATTATGAATGTCCGGCCAGATGGTTGAATCCGTAAAATAGAATCCGATCGCGCCCAGGGTCATCCCGAATATCACCATAGGTTGCAGCCTCTCAACACGTCTTTTCAAAAAACCGCCCACCGTCATTGTCTTCCAGCGGTCGTCGTACGCGTAGCCAATCACATAACCAGACAACAGAAAGAAAAAGTCCACCGCCAGGTATCCATGGTTTACCAGAATGTCGAGGTGACTGGTGCCTAAGGGCTCCGCTAAGTGAAAGGTGACCACGATAATGGCGGACACGCCACGTAAACCATCGAGGATAGGATAATGCGGCTTTGTAGAAAGGCGGGTATGATTCATTGACTTACGATATAACACTAGATTCAAAGTAATAAAAGGGATGGAAACCCATGCAGCATTCGTTTGGGGATCCTGTCTCCATCATTTTTTTATGAAGGCCTGAAAATATGCAGATAACTGATGGGAAGCTAATCAAAATGTACCAAAATGAAGTCAGATCGTCTCAATTCATAAGACATTGAAGACTTGGAGCAAGAGGTTGTAAAGTAAAAAAGGTGCATGGCTTGCACCTTGTGTCCCCGCAGAGACTCGAACTCTGGGCCCGCTGATTAAGAGTCAGCTGCTCTACCAACTGAGCTACGGAGACATGGAAATTATTTAACGGCGGTATCCGGTACCGAAAAATTAATTTTTTCTTTAGTTTCTCCACAATTCAACATCGTCGCGCCGTATTTAGGATCTTTGGCGCCTAAATAGGGATTGATCACCTTTTCTTCAGCACTTAACCAGTTCCCAATGGTATTTTCTCCAAAAGCCATGGGGCACTCCTGCCAATATACAACCCCCTGGTCATATTTAATCGTGATCAGTAACATACGCATGTTTTCAGAAAGATCCTGCAATGCCCTTCTCTTCTCCTCCCAGGAAGCGCCCTGCCGGATGGCCGTTAAACTGTTTTTGCTATTATCAAGCGGGAACAATGCCGTTTCGTAGATACTGGAATCTTTCTTCAGCTCATCTACTTTGAAATCATCAATCGCGGTTTGCAAAACGGCGGCGGCTTTGTTCACTGCGGTGGAATCCCAGTTCACAAAGGCATCAGACAGCGAATAATAGCTGTTTAAAACCGCTGCTACTGACTCATTAAAAATTTCGCTATGTGCCCCTACCGAAAGAGACTTCGGCGCCTCTCTCTTAGGCTCATCCTTCTTAAAAGCATATTTATATACCAAAAAGGCTGCTACCAGCACTAAAATGATCAAAAATAGTTTTTTCATACTAAGGCTTAAGTTACTGTCTGCATTTGCTAATTTTGCAGGCTCAATTCATCAAAAATAGTAAAAATTATAGATTATGCTGGCAGGCTTACAAAATGTGACGTTTGAATTTGGTGCAAGAGTAATTGTGAAAGATGCTACCTGGCACATTCAGCCCAATGAAAGAATCGGGTTAATCGGGTACAACGGAACTGGTAAGTCTACGCTGCTAAAATTACTTACCGGCGGCTTTACGCCTTCCAAAGGCACTGTTGAGAAAAGCAGGGATACCACTATTGGCTACCTGCACCAGGACCTGTTAAGTTTCGACACGAATGAATCTATACTGCAAGTGGCGTTGGGTGCTTTTGAAAGGGTAATACAATTGGAAAAAGAAATTGAAGAACTGGGTAAAGAGTTGGAGCGTACGGGTGATGAAAAGACCTTGCATGAGTACTCAGACAAGCTGCACGAAATGGATACGTTAGACGGCTACAACATTCATCACACTACCGAGGAAGTATTGCAAGGTTTGGGCTTTTCCAATGCCGATTTGCACCGGCCTTACAAAGAATTCAGCGGGGGATGGCGTATGCGTGTGTTGCTGGCCAAAATGATATTGGCGAAACCCGACTTATTATTATTGGATGAGCCTACCAACCATCTTGACTTGCCATCGATCGAATGGCTGGAAAAATACCTGCAACATTACCAGGGCGCAGTGGTGATCGTGAGCCACGACAAATACTTCCTGAACCGCATGGTTACCAAGATCATTGAGCTTTACCAGAAAGAGCTGCATGTATACAACGGCAACTACGAATTTTATGAAACCGAAAAAGAGGTGCGTATAGAAATGCAGCAAAAAGCATTTGAAAACCAGCAGGATTATATCAGGCAGAACGAACGCCTTGTAGAAAGGTTCCGTGCCAAAGCCAGCAAGGCCGCCATGGCGCAGAGCATTATGAAGAAACTGGACAAGCTGGAACGGATAGAAGATGTAAGCGTAGAACGGCCCAATATCCGCATCAACTTCAGGGTAGATAAAACGCCCGGCAAAGTGCTGGTAGAACTGAACGACATTTCAAAGTCTTTTGGAGAACAGGTTATACTGGATCACGCTAAAGCAGAAATTGAACGGGGCGATAAGATCGCTTTGATTGGAGCGAACGGCAAAGGGAAATCTACCTTATTGAGAATTATTGCCGGTATTGAACCCATCGAAGGAGAACGCAAATGGGGCCATAATGTAGACGAAAGCTTTTATGCGCAGCATCAGCTGGAATCGCTGAACCTCAATAACACCATACTGGATGAAATGCGCAGCTGTGGCGCCCAAATGACCGATGCCGAATTAAGAACCCTGTTGGGCTGCTTCCTATTTAGCGGTGATGATGCTGATAAAAAGATAAAGGTATTGAGTGGTGGAGAAAAAGCAAGAGTTGCCCTGGCTAAAACCATCGTTAGCAAAGCCAATTTCCTCATGCTGGATGAGCCTACCAACCACCTGGACATGCATAGCTGCGACCTGCTGATCGACGCTTTAAAAAAGTACGAGGGCAGCCTGGTGATCGTAAGTCACGATCGTCATTTCATCTCAAAAACAGCGAATAAGATCTGGGAAATTGTTGATCACCAGATCAAGGAGTTTAAAGGCGGATATGACGAATGGGTTGCATGGAATGAAAGAATGGCGGCACAGGCAAAGCAGGTAGCAGCTTCAAAGAAAGAAGAACAAAAAGCCAACACAGTCCCGGCTCCTGCGCCTGTTGTAAAAGAGAAGCCGGTAGAAGTGGCTCCTAAAAACCAGGCCATCAACAAAGAGCAGAAAAAAGAATTGCAGAAACAACAACGCCAGTTTCAACAGGCTGAAGAGGCATTGAATAAAAACAAAGCGCTGTTAAAAACGCTGGAGGCACAGCTGGCCGACCCGGCGATTTATGCCGATAAAGACAAGTTTCTCGAAGCAGAGCAAGCCTATAAAAAAGCTGCTGAAGAGAATAAACAACTGGAACAGAAATACGAAGCCGTATTTACTTTATTAATGGAACTGGAAGAACAGGCGGGGTAGTGTCATCCGGCCGCGTCATGCCGCATGCCTTTTGCTATTTTAAACAGGTGCAATACATACGGAAATAAAGCATCCATGGTTTCTTCGGCTCCCCGTGTAGAGCCCGGCAACGTCAGTACCAATGAGTCGCCGATAAAACCGGCTACCCCTCTCGACAGCATGGCATAAGGCGTTCTTTGCTGTCCATAGTTACGGGCGGCCTCCATGATACCGGGTATCTCCCGATCCAGCAAAGGCTGTATTGCATCCGGTGTTACATCCCTTGGACTTAGCCCGGTACCTCCTGTAAATAGGATCAACTGACAACCTTCTGCGGCCAGTGCCTGAGCTCTTTGTGCTATAATGTCCTTTTCATCAGCAATGATTTCATAAGCCCCCGCTGTAATATTATGTTGCTGTAGTTTTTTCAGGATAGCCCTTCCGCTCCGATCTTCTTTCTCGCCGGAAGCCACACTATCAGAGCAAACCACCACAGCGCATTTGATAGCATCTGCATCATCTTTAAAATCAGACCTCCCTCCTTTTTTCTCCTCCAGCCGTATACTGGAAATAGATACTGCTTTATCAACCGGCTTGAGCATATCATACATGGTCAGGGCCGTAATTGCCGCACCATGCATGGCCTCCACTTCTACCCCGGTTTTATAAATGGTATGCACTGTAACACTGATAATAATATTCAATCCCTCTATTGTATGACTGATAGCGGCATACTCAACAGGTAAAGGATGACAGTCCGGGATCACATCGCTTGTTTTTTTTATAGCCAGTAAACCGGCAGCGCGGGAGAATTCTAAAACATCTCCTTTAGGAATTTTCTTATTCATTACAGCGTCGATCGTTTCCTGCTTCGACACGGTCAAAGTGGCTACTGCAACCGCTTTCCTTAAACTATTTGATTTAAAGGTAATATCAACCATACTAAAAAATTAAATCTCAAATTGATACCGCTCCATACAATATCTGAATGCTGTCAATACTTTCGCTCGGCAAAGGCTCCTTCTACAGTTTTGCCCAATAAAACCATCGCGCAGCCTGTAGCAAACTTCATCTCTTGCTCTTAAATTACCGCCTCCCAAACACCCTGCCATCTGTCAACTGCCAACTACCCTCTTTACCTATTCACCTTCCACTGATGCGTTTCATCCTCAAAAAGTTCCTTTCCCCAAACCGGCAGTTCTTTCTTGATCAGCTCTACCAGTTCGGCACAGGCGTGTATAGCCGCCCGCCGGTGCGGAGCTGATGTAAATACAAAGAGGCATAATTCGCCGGCGTTTACCCTGCCCAGGCTATGATATACATGCATACAGGTAAGCGCGTATTTCTCAAAAATGGCTTCCCGAATTTCATGCATTTTTTGCAGGGCCATGTCTTCGTAAGCGGTATACTCAATCGCTCCAACTACCCGATCGCTAACAACATCAGCCCTTACCTGCCCCAAAAAAATATCGTGCGCGCCAATACTAGTTTTAGCCGCATGTTTTTGAATGCTATCGGCTATAAAAGCCGTGCTTATCGGGCCCTCTACAAAAATATTTTTCACTTCCTTTTCGTTCATAATAAAGAAGACTGTGTTTGCAGCCAGTTGTCAATACCACCTTTCAGGCTATACACTTTTAATTGATCATTGCATTGCAACAACAGGTGTGCCGCAGACAGGCTTCGTTTGCCGGAGGCGCAAAATAACACAATGTTGCGCTGCTTTAGCTCATGGGCTCTTTCTTCCAGCTCAGACAAAGGAATATTAAGGTGTGAAAAGTCTTTCACCCGTGGTTGTTCATCAGCATTACGTACATCAACGAAGACCACATCCTTACATTGCATCCATTGCGTGAAAAGCTCCGCTGTTATTTCTTTGGGATCATCAGTAACACATTGCGCTTCATATACAAAGCGCTGCAATGCTGCTATGGTTTCCGGCATCTGAATGTTACCCGGATTGGGCGTCATCAAAACTTTATACACCTGGTGATCGCGCATGTCATAAGTGATCAATTCATTGGCGCTTACCTTGCCCATACCCGTAATCAATTTCATCACTTCGGTAGCCATCATGGTGCCGATTATCCCGGGTAACATACCCAGCACACCCGCTTCGTTACAATTAAGCACTTCATCTTTGCCTGGCGGCTCCGGAAAAAGATCACGATAATGCAGCGGCCTGTTACTGCCTTCTGCAACCTGATAGTTAAAAACAGAGACCTGACCCTGGTATTGGGCAATAGCACCATATACCAAAGGTTTCCCCAGTAACACGCAGGCATCATTCACCAGGTAACGGGTCGGAAAATTATCAGAACCGTCAACAATGATATCATAATCTGCAATAATATCGGGCGCATTTACATTAGACAGTCGCTCTTTATAGGCTTTAATAATAATACCAGGATTTAGTTCCTGTAAACGCGCTGCTGCTACTGTTACTTTTGCATTGCCTACATCGCTTGTACGGTATAATACCTGCCGGTGCAAATTGGAAAGTGATACTACATCATCATCAATAACACCCATCATTCCGACACCTGCGCCACAGAGATATTGTAATATGGGGCAACCCAGTCCGCCGGCGCCCACCACCAAAACACGCGCCGCCTGTAGCTTTTGCTGGGCCTGCATTCCAAAGTCTCTTAGAATAAGCTGCCGCTGATATCTCGTATAAAATTCCTGCTGACTCATAAATTATCCCCCTGAAAAAGGAGGTAAAAGGGCGACAATATCCCCTTCAGTTAATGATATATCTCCTGCCACAATTTTCTGATTAACAGATAATGCATATTTTCTTTCTTTGAGTAAGGGAAACTGCGCCCAAAGTTCCTGTTCCAACCCTCGCAGGGTTTCAGCCACGGGTATCCCTATTGCGTTTCCGGCAATCTCTGTAAGCTGACCAAAAAATAAAACCTGTATCGCCATAAGCAAATTTAGTGAACCCTCCTGATGATCATTTTCTTTAATCCTTTCACATATCTTCTCCCCGTCGCTTCATCACCCGCAGACAGCAAGGCTATCCTGTTCGGCATTTGCACACCTGCCTGTTGATCATATCCCACTACCAGGTAAACCTCATCTTCTTTTTGGGTATTAAACAATTCGTTCCAGGAAAACACTACTTTGTATCCATCACCGGCTTCAGCAATAAAATAATATTCGCTTAACTGTTTAGGTCCCGGGGTCTTGATTTTTACTGCTGCCAAAACATCTTTCAACATAACCAGTTTCAAATCTCTCATTAACGAGCGGGGTTCTTTCAGGTGATTGGTAATGCTAAAACTATCCTTTACATACACTTTATACTTATCCAGATCCTTTAATGAAACACTTAACGGCTGAAGCACTTCACCTTCAATAACAAACTGGTCTGTAACAGGAATATTTTTTTGCGAAAAAGCCGTCACCATCAATACCGATAAAAAACTCAATAATAGTAAACGCATCAAACCTTATTTATTATACTAAACCAACAATAATTTAAAAGCAGCCATTAACAAAACGAGAGAAAGTATATATTTCAATGCATTCTGCCTGAACTTAAGGGAGCCGAAATAAGCACCCAGCATACCACCAGAAAAAGCAACGATGACATATACATACATATCTGCTGTAAATTGTATGCCTTTTGTTAATTGACCTGCCAGGCCGGCAACAGAATTAACGAAAATGAAAATAGCGCTGATGGCGGCTGATTCTTTCATATCGGCCCAACGGAGTAACAATAAAACCGGGGACAATATAATACCACCCCCAATCCCAATAAGACCGGATAAGAATCCGATAGCGGCTCCGATCAGGATAGCCAGGCCTAACGGGTGTTTTTTCCTAGCTTCAAATTTCAGGTTACTGAAAAAAAGAAACCGGGCAATAGGAATCAGCAATAAAAGGCCCAATATTCTTTTATAGAAAGAAGCATCAACGGTGATGAGCCCACCTAAAAAAGCAAAGGGTATGGATGCCAGTGCCAGTGGCACAAACAATTTTATTTTAAAATATCCTCCCCTGTAAAACTGCATAAAAGACACCAGCGATACAAAGAGGTTAAGCAACAGTGCAGTAGGTTTCATTACGGCAGCCGCCACTCCAAAAATAGCCATTAATGCCAGATAACCGCTGGCACCGCCATGACCAATAGAGGCATAAAGAAATGCTACTACGAACAAACTCAGGTAAAACAAATACATTATGTCCATACAATAATTATAACAGATGGATGACCACTACTTCTCCTTCACTATACAAACGCGCTTCAACACCCAACTCTACCAGGCAATTAGCCTGTGCAAAGGAGCTTAACCGGTAAGATTCCTGCGCCTCCATTATACGCACCGCTACCCCATCATACCAGCCCTTTAAAAAATGGGTCAGCGCATGTTGCTTGGTATAGCCATTTATCAGCGGCACCTGAAGCTTTTTTAAACTGAGCGGCCTTTGTGTCAGCCCTTCCAAAGCCGGCAGCACGTACATGTAAAAACAGGTCAATACCGAAGATGGGTTGCCTGGCAGGCCAAATACGATTGCAGCATCCTTTTGACCAAAGAACAAAGGCTTGCCAGGTCTTTGTTTTATTTTATGAAAAACCGTTTGCACCTTACAGTCTGCCGCGGCCCTGATTACGAAATCGTAGTCCCCTACGCTAACCCCGCCAGTGAGCAGCACCAGTTCAGATTTTTCCAATGCACGTTCCATTGCCGATGTCAACTCCTGCACATTATCTTTTACCTTCACTACCTGCACATCGGATAAACCCACATTGCTTAATGCGGCTGACAGTGTATATGAATTCGATTCGTACACCTGGCCATATCTTAATGGTTTGCCTGGCTCCTGTAGTTCATCGCCTGTTATGATGATGGTGATCGCGGGATCCGGATACACCGCTACCTGGTTAATGCCCATGCCGGCTAAAAATCCGATAGCAGCAGGTGTCAGCAGAGTGCCCGCCTTTAATGCCCGTTCTCCTTTTTTAATTTCAGATCCTGCCGGTCTGATGTTGGCTCCCCTGGTAAGCAGTTCATCTTCGATCAACAATCCGTCCGCAACCAGGCGGGTCTTCTCCTGCATTACTACTGTATTGACAGAAGAAGGAACCGGCGCGCCTGTAAAGATGCGAATCGCTTCACCTTTTACTACCCACTTCTCTTCGCCGGCGCCCGCAGCCATCTCTCCACTTATCTTCAGTGCACCGGCTTTATACTGATCATCAAAAGAAAACGCATAGCCGTCCATCGCAGATTGGGCAAAGGCAGGCACATCCGCTTCAGCACAGATATCGCCGGTCAATATTTTTCCCAATGCATTTTTCAATGAAATTTCTTTGGGAGCCATACGACCCGCATTTTGAGCCACCAACTGCCTGGCAGTTGCTACACTAATCATCTGGTTTGTTTATACGGTTATTTAAGAAAGGATCAGCCGCCTATAGCGATCATACTCCTGTTGAAAACCTCATCAGGTTTTAATGCTTCGAAATTTTTATTCAGCTGACCACCCAGTTCAGGGGCTTTATCAGCTATATTTTTCTTAATAAGCGCTTCTATGTCCCCACCATTGCGCAAGGCAGACAAAATATCGGCTTCCTCCCGCGCAAACAGGCAATTCTTTAATTTACCATCAGCCGTCAGCCTGATACGATTACAGCTGCTGCAAAACGGCGCGCTCATGGTACTGATCACGGAGAAGGTTCCCGCATGTTTGGGTACGCCATAAGCTTTTGCGGTCTCATGCGCATCTGATTTTAAAGGGAGAAAAGAATATCTCTCAGAAATACGTTCCAGCATTTGCTGCCAGGTGAATACTTTATTACTGATCCAACGATTGCCGGCAAAAGGCATAAACTCAATAAATCTTACATGCACCGGCACATCCTTTGTCCATGCTACAAAATCAAGCAGCTCATTATCATTCAAACCCGCCATCACTACTACATTGATCTTCACATGTATTCCACTATCCACCATCATCCCGATATTGTCCAGCACCCGTCGAAAGCTGTCCCTGCGGGTGATCAGTTGAAATTTATCAGCCTGTAGGGTATCAAGACTGATATTAACAGAACTTAATCCGGTTTCTTTGAAAACATCTGCGAAATGGTGCAGCCTGACACCATTGGTAGTAAGCGCCAATTGTACCGGCAGGCGGGATAATGATCTGATGATCGTATCAGCATCTTTTCTGATCAATGGTTCACCTCCGGTTAAGCGTATTTTATTAACACCCAGCCTTACAAAGGCTTGCGCTATTTGTACTATTTCGCCGGCCTGCATTAAGGCTTCTCTCGGCGAAAAAGCATAGTTTTCTTCAGGCATGCAATAAAAGCACCTGAAATTACAATTATCTGTAAGTGAGATACGCAGATAATTATGAACGCGATTGTATCGATCGATAAGCATGGTTACAATAAATAAGGTTGTCGCTGCAATACTTTCAGCTCATCTCCTATTTTTAAAAGCCCTTCACCCTTATATAAAATATTCTGTCCAAAATAAAGTTTGTTATTGAGTTGCCGGTATTTATTCAGCGTTCGCAAAGGCTCCTTTCCTTTAAGACCTGTTTCCTGGTCGATAGTGGTTACCACACACCTCGCACAGGGCTTCACCGCCGAAAAGCTGATATTATTGACAACAGCTTCTTTCATGGTATCCTCCTCAAAAGCCGCACCGCCGGTAAAAACAATGTTGGGACGGAAACGGTTCATAGGTAACCATTGATCCAGCCTGCTGTTAAGATCGTTCAAAGAAGCCTGACCAATCAGCAGCAATGGGAATCCGTCCGAAAATGCCGTTATCTCACCTGAGTGAGCATACACCGGGTCTACGGCTCTTCTCACTCCATCAGGCATATACACCAACCGGCAATTCAAACCCAGCTTCGTCGAAAACCAGCGATTAGCGGCTTCTTCGGCAATAACGCCTTCGCTTTCGTCTTTAAACAGCGCCACTTTTACCCAATCGCCACCCACCGGAATCAGATCCAGTTCTAATATGTTGGCGCTATCCCCTTTTTCAAAAATAATCAACCTGTTATTACATATAACAGGTTGCAGCAATGCCATTCTCGATACTTCCCGCTGGGAGATAAAACGATTATTGTCATCGATCAACACCCACCTCCGGTCATACTCCAACCCACGATCAGACAACTTTACCTCATCGAATAAAATACCGCCCAGCGATTTGACAGGATATACATATAAGTGACTTACTGATAGCATACTATGAAAGTACACATTTCTTTTTTACACAGCAGCTTTGTTTGTAAGAATGATTAATTTTATAAAACATCATCTAAGCATCTATGACAGGAATTATACTTTGCGGGGGCCTGAGCTCCCGGATGGGCAGAGACAAGGGACTACTACAAACGGAGGTTACCAATTGGGCCACTGATGCAGCCAGGAAATTACAAGACCTCGGCATACTCGTGAAAGCGTCTATCAACACTTTACAGGAAAACAGCTATGCTCACGGCCTGCCGGGTGTTGAATTGATAACAGACAATGCCACCCTTTCAGTAAAAGGGCCCTTACTGGGTCTTTTAAGCGGTCATATCGCCCATCCTGCAGAAGACCTGTTTATACTGGCCTGCGATATGCCTTTAATGGAAACTGCTTTACTCAAAGAACTGTATACCCTGTACCAGAAACAGGAAGCCGATGTTTTTCTTTTTACCAACGAAGGGGAAGCCGAGCCCTTGTGCGCTATCTACACCGCTGCGGCCCTTCAAAAAATAATGAACCTGTTGCAGGAAGGGCAATTAAGAAAATACAGCATGAAATTCGCACTGGATCACCTGCAGCTTGCCACTATAGCGCTCAAAGAAGAGCAAAAAAAACATTTCCAGAATTTCAATGCACATGCCGACCTGAATGGATTGTGATGGCAGGTTCATGGATCATCGTTCACAGCGTATATATATATATATATATAGACATGAGGCATTCACCATCAACCATTCACCACACCTCCTGCCATCGCCCATGAAATGCGCTTAAAATCTTTTTTTGGCGCTTCGCAAATGGGGCAGCAATAGCTATCTGCTAATTGCCGGAATGCTGTCCCTGCTGCCACTCCCTGGTCCGGATCTCCATACACACTATCATAAATGCTTAAACAATGTGTACATTGATAAGGCCATTCTCCAGGTTCTTTTACAGGCTTAACCATGGCCGCATTCGGCTCGGTCGGTATAGCCCGCTGCTCAGTCTTCCTTTTGTAATACCATAAAACCGCGTTCTGCAACTCAGATGACAGGTGCCACCTGGTAATATTACTGATGAATACCGTTTCCGTTCTTTCATTAGGATTAAAATCTTTCGAGCATAGAATATCGTATACATGGAAGAAACCTTTACCCAAAACGCTTATCAACGGTTTCCGTTTAATGAGAATGCTGCTGAATATCTCACTTCCCTTGCGCGTTTTTATGCCTATGCAAATACCAAAAGTACGGGCATCCATCGCATTTAACCTGCGTACCAGCCAGGTCTTTAATCTTTTAGCCCTATAGTCGTTATCTTCTACCTGGAAATTTAATTCATTGGCCGCATGGCGCATATTAATCTCGTGCTGATCGAGTAAGCTACTCCACCAGCGCCTGTCTTTTTCTTCAATCCCTTTTATAATAATCGACTTCCAGGGTGTTGAACAAAGCTGCCCCAGTTTGGTACTTAAGCACAACTCACAAAGCTCCTTTAAAAATGAAACCGTAAACATTTCATTGCGCCTGTATACCCCCAGCCAATACCTGTTATTATGCCGGTTAAACCCTTCGTAATAGGGAAGATTGAAAGAAGGCAGCCTCATTCGTTCATCTGCGGCCCGCGTTATATAGGTTCCTTTTTTAATAATAGCAAACAGCACCTCTCCATGAGCCAACGGGTTATCAACAAATGCTGGCGTGTCATTGTAAATAATATTTTCTATATCTCGCGACATCCGGGCAACATCATTCGTATACACCATTTCATTCCATTCAAATACACTATTGGTTTTAGGAAAGCGAATGAACAGGTGCCAGAAATGGGGATTACGCGGGGAAGCTACCCAATTGATATTACCCGTAAGCAAGGGTGTAAAGCTTTGGTTACTGTCCGATACATTAATCTTTAGCCTGGGCCGGTGGTCTAACTCGTCTAATATATCTTTATACACGCCCTCGCTCAACCAGCTGTTATTAATAAAAACCTCCTCAGCAGGGTAAGAGCTTACTACATTGGGATACTCATCTTTATCCACTTCATAAGCGATATCCAAAAGTGCCAATCCCTCTGCCAGCTTGCCCGACAGGTTTTCTTCCACGTCAATCAGCAATTGCTGCCTCAAACCAAATCCAACCTGCTTTACCGCTGCCTGTGAGGCTACATTCAAAATATCCAGCAGCTCGCCGGGAGATATAATGCCTCCTTTGCAATTGATCTTTATTGTATGATGGCCTTTCATTACACTGTTATTTGTTGAATCTCTATATGCTCTGCCGGTATCCGGTCCAATGTCCTTTCAAGAATTGCTTTTACTTCGGGTCTGCAGCTCCCACATCCCATGCCCGCACCACTCAGCTGGCACAACTGCAAATGATCTTTACAGCCCTCCTTAATTTTATTAACGAGGTTACCTTCACCCACATTATTGCAACTGCATACCAGTTTACCTATAACCGGTTCGGCAGCCTTACCGGAGCGAAGGAGCTGCAGTCGCTTCTCACTCAATTCTATTCGATTTTCAATCAGACTCCGGTACTCCAGGAACTCGTTTTTATCGCCGATTAAGATAGCCCCCACCAAGCGGTCATTATGAATAAGACACTTTTTGTAATATCGTTTTGCTTTATCAATAAACACCACTTCTTCATAAGCCGGGTCATCGGGGCATTCTACCGCGCCGAGAGAGCAGAGATCCGTTCCGTGTATTTTCAGGATATTCATCAGCAAAGAGCCCTGGTAAAACTGTGCAATATCGCCATTCATATACCTGGCAACTATTTCTGCCTGCTGCTCTGCTGCTGCAGTAATGCCATATAACGCCCCCTTAAACTCTGCGATCTCTCCTATCGCAAAAACGGAGGGGTCACTGGTTTGCAAATAATCATTCACCACCACTCCCCGTTTACATGGCAAGCCGCTTTCCCGCGCTATTTCTATATTGGGTGTAGTACCAATAGCTATTACCACAGCAGTGCAAGGGATCGTTAAACCACTTTTCAGCTTAAGTCCTGTAATAGTGGTGGTACCCAGGAATCGCTCAATCTCATCATTGTAATAAATATCAACCCCTTTATCTGCCAGCTCCTCGTGCAGCAACTGGCTGCCTAACGGATCCAGCTGCCGGTTCATTAAACGGGAAGTACGTTGAATTACCGTTGATGCCACATTGATCTCCCTTAAAGACGCGGCCAGCTCTATCCCCAGCAGTCCGCCCCCCACAATCACTACCCTTCCCGGAGCCTGACGGGTATGTTCTAAAAAGCGATCCGCATCGTAACGATTACGCATCGTAAAAATACCTTTCATATCCGGCACATCACGTAACATGGCAGAACGGCTGCCGGTTGCCAGGATTAATATATCATAAGCATGTACCTGTCCGTTGTTATCGGTAACTGTTTTGTTTTCGCGGTCGATGGCTGTTATGCTAACGCCCCGGTGCAATTTCACCTGGTAAGCATATTCTTCTGCATCGGTCATTTTTACGAGGTTGTCCCACTGTAAAGTTCCGGTTATGTAATCGGGCAATAACACCCGGTTATAAAAAGGAAAAGCTTCTTTACTAAAAACTTCTATTTCATCTTCGGCAGTTATATTCCGGTAAGATTGTACAAACCCTCAGGCACCGGCCCCGGCACCTACTACAATTATTTTTTGTTTTGGCTTTTTGTAAAGACTTACTTCAACCGCTGTAAATTTAAAATCAGGCTCTTTACTCTTTGGATCGAGCAGGTTATTGGTAAGATTGTTTACCCGGTTCAAATCACTGTTTAAAACTTTCCCCCAATGCATCGGCATAAAAACCACGCCTTTCTTAATATCATTTGAAAGCTTTGCCTTAACCTGCACCTCACCGCGGCTGCTTTTAACTACAACCAAGCTAGCTTCTTTTATACCTCTTTCAGAAGCATCATCAGGATGTATTTCCAGGAAAGCAGACGCTATATGTTGT
>JBQGCI010000060.1:0-2938 GCA_052038405.1 Acinetobacter pittii | reverse complement strand
CCGGTACCGGGTGCGCTGGGCGCTGCCAATACCGGGTTCTCAATGGCAGGTGTAAATAAACGGTATTGGATGCGTGAAAGTGTATCCAGTGGTTGTTGCCGGTTATTAGCATTCAAAAAGTTTCTGTTATTATTATAGTAGCGTGCATTTGCCGGATTACTGGCAGCATCTGGCGATGCAAAACCACCTACATATTGCCTGGCATTGACTACGGTAGAAGCCGGTATTACATTTTGTGCGATGGCCCGTGCTACATTAGTAGCAGAATATGCATTTTTTTGGAAGAAAATGCGTATGCGGGGGTCAGATGTTTCATACATGAAATCTACCACGGCCTTGCTTCCTTTGAATAAGGCTCCGCTCGGATCCCAGTTGGAGCCTGCACCTGCGTGAGAAGAGGAAGTCACAAATTCAAGGTTATCATCGTTGCTTGCAAAAAGATCTGCAGGATTGGCTAATACTTCCGTAGCTATTTCACGCTGCTTGGCGGCGTTTCGCTTAGCCCAGCGCATGGCTAATCTTAAACGAAGTGCATTTGCAGCCTTAACCCATTTGGTAGCATCTCCCTTGTAATACAAATCAGCGGCTCCAAAGCTTACCTGTCCATCAGCATTACCTTTTAAAGTTGCAATGGACGCTTTCAGGTCAGCATCGAACTTGTTGAATAGTGCCTCTTGGGTATCATATTTGGGAGTTACTGTTCCTCCATACCGTGCCTGGAAGGCCTCTGAGTAAGGCAGGCTTCCGTTGATATCGGTTGCGTAGAAGGCATAGTAGGTCATCAAAATATTAGTGATAGCAACCTGGTGCTGGCGGCTCGCCTGTTCCTGCTGTGGAAGTAATTTAATGATCTCTAAAACATCTTTAAAAACATTACCTACACGTGAATAGAAATAGCCTCTGCGCTGATTAAAATTACCCACATCCGACTTATAGGTTTTAGAGTTTCCGTTTACGGGCGTGAAGTATTGCATCCAGGGCATCATGATTCGGTAGTAATCATAATAGTATTCGAAGTCTGCGTCGAACATCGCAATGCATCCATTTGTAAACTGCTCTTCCGCTTTAATGTTGTAAATGGTAGCAGGATTCGTATTATCTTCAATATACGTATCTTTTTTACAGGCAGTTATGAATAGTATCATGACAGCCGGAACCAGGAGTACTTTATTTTTATGTTTCATTTTCTTTCGTTTTAAGGTTAATTGAATTAGAATCCGGCATCGATTTTAAATCCGACACTGCGTACATAAGGTACGCCGCCATATTCAGCAAAAGAACCGGCTCTGTTACTCAGTAAACCTCCTTCTGGGTGAATACCATCTTTGGTAGTTGTATACAAATACCCCAGATTTCTTCCAATCAGGCTAACTCTCAGGGAGTTTAATTTTAATTTGTTTGCAATTACGGATGGCATGGTATAGCCTACCGATACTTCACGCACTGCTACCCAGCTGTTCTCAAAAGTAGAATACTCACGGATTCCCGTTGCCCACTGTGTTAAACGGGCATAATAAAGACGGGCACTTACGGGTTCCACAATGTTCTGGTCTACAGCTTCCTGGTAGCTCATGCCACTTACATCATAAGTTTGACCATTGGGAGCTTTGATAGAAATACCATTACCAAACACACCTTCAGGAATAATCCCGTCGTCGAAAGTTCCGGTAACATTTCCTGCGGCATCGTAGGTGTTTCTCTCCAATCCTCCAAAATCTTTAGACCTGCCAAACAGCGTGCTCTCCAAAGAACCGTTGGTAGAACCATATTGATGCGTAGCTGAAGCCATCATGCCACCGAACTTTCCATCAACCTGGAAGCCCAAAGAGAAATTTTTATAAGACAGCGTTTGAGACGTATTCAGCAGGAAATTTTCCATCATGGTGCCGAGCTCTTTAGTAGGCTGGCCTAATTCCGAACTTCTGTAAAAACTACCATTTTGTTTCAGCACTTTCTGCCCGTTGGCAGGGTGTGCGATATTGTTACCCTGTGCATCTTTAGCCTGGTAACTGGCATACCCGTAATTGGTTATAATGGTGCCATAAGGCAAGCCGGGACGTGCTACAGAAGCCATATCTGCACCGAAGGCCAGATCAAGATCATAGGATGTAACCCCCGGGGCCAGCTCTATAATTTTATTTCTGTTGCGCGTAAAGTTGATGGACATATCCCAGTTGAAATCGTTTGTTTTTACAGGAGAAGCCGTTAACAGGATTTCAACACCCTGGTTTTGAATATTTCCTGCGTTAACTAACTGGGCTGAAACGCCGCTTTCGGAAGGGAGTGCTAACGGTAATAACTGGTTGAATGAATTTTTCTTGTAGTAGGCTACGTCTATACCCAGCCTGTTGCGGAAAAACTTAAGATCAGCCCCTACTTCAAATTCTTTGCTCAACTCATTTTTGATTTCCTGGTTACCCAGCGTAGATCCGTCAAAGCCATACCGCGGGATAGTGCTACCGGGTAAGTTATAATTACCGAGGAACATATAGTATCCGGTGCTGGTTTGCCATGGCCGTACACCAGCGCCGGTTTGAGCGTAGCTTAAACGTAACTTACCAAAAGAAATAACATTTGATAATGATGAACTTTTAAAAGTTTCAGTAAAAATCCAGGCCAAACCGGCGCCAGGATAAAAATAGTTGGAAATGCCATGTCCATCGTTGGGATAGAGTAGCGTAGAAGTCCAGTCATTACGGGCACTGAAATTTAATGTCAGCATGTTTTTATAGGTCAGGTCTCCAAATAAGTAGGCGGCATCAATACGTTTGGATACGCTTCCGTCATTAGATATACCTCCGTTAGTTGTAGCAGCGTTTACGGAGTTGCCAATAAAAAAGCCCCCCGGAGTTTTTAAGCCGCCACTGGTAGCAGATTGACTGAAGCGCATAGGGTCATATGCCTGGCTTTCTCCTCCGATTGAAGCAGATAACTCAAA
>JBQGCI010000059.1:0-5876 GCA_052038405.1 Acinetobacter pittii | reverse complement strand
GCCATTTCGTTCTACATCAATAGTTTCGCTACCGATCAATATTTTCGCAGCCAGGTCTTCAAAATAGGGTACCTTCTGGCCATTAACTGCGAGTATTTTATCGCCCGAGCGTAACCCTATATCACTCATGAGGCTATCGGTAACTGCCACGCCGTACCGTAAGGAACTCATGGGTGTTTTTTGCTCGCCCCACACAAACAATATCATAGCGTATATAATAAAGGCAACCAGCACATTCATGATAATACCAGCCAGCATAATGATCAGGCGCTGCCAGGCAGGTTTACTTCTGAACTCGTAGGGCTTGGGAGCCTGCTTCAATTGCTCTTTATCCATACTCTCGTCAATCATACCGCTGATCTTGACGTAACCACCCAGCGGGAGCCATCCAACGCCGTACTCGGTGTCGCCCACTTTCTTTTTAAATAAAGAGAACCAGGGATCAAAAAACAGATAGAATTTCTCTACGCGGCAGCCAAACCATCTTGCCGTAATGTAATGGCCAAACTCGTGTAACAAAACAAGGATTGAAAGGGCCAGAATAAGTTGAGCAACCTGTACAGCAACACCAGACCAGTTAATAGCTATAATATAAAACATTATGGTATAATAAATCTAATCTTAAAAACGACGCAAAGATACATTGAATGGGCTTATTGAACTGCTAAAACGGCATTGATCGGACTATATTTTTTGTATCTTACCTTGTAATATTATTTTAATATGTTGTATTTCCTGACGAAATCGCCTATATAGATTATTTTTTTCTCTTTAACAAGTATTTTGTTGTTTTTTCAAAAACATAGTTATATTTGTTAGCTAGTAAACTTCTAAAAAGTAAATAATACTAAAAGTGGAGAACGGAAACAACGAAAAAAAACTGGAAGCTATTTATAGCAAAAGGCTTCGTGCCGGAAAAAGAAGAACTTATTTCTTTGATGTGCGGGCGACCAAAGGAAACGACTATTATTTGACGATTACTGAAAGTCGCAAGCGGTTTGACGATAATGGCTATGACAGGCATAAAGTTTTTCTTTATAAAGAAGATTTCAACAAGTTTTTGAAGGCTTTGAATGAAGCGGTTGATTATGTGAAAACTGATTTGATGCCTGATTTTGATTTCGATGCGTTCAATCACGATGATTACGATGAAGAAGGAGGCCAGCATCAGGCTTATGTTGCTCCCGTTGCTGCTTCTGCTCCCGTTGAGGCATCTGCGCCGGTGGAAGAAGCGCCCGACAACGACGAAAAGGTGGTAGAAAATACGGAGCCTAAAACAACTGAAACCGGCAATACCTCTACAGCTCATGAAGAGGTGGACAAATGGTAGTTAACTTATCATTTGTATCAAATATTATCAAAGAGCCCGCAGTTTTAACTGCGGGCTCTTTGATTGGGGTTTGATTATTTACAACATAATTCTGTAAGGCTCCAGGACGGTATGGTTAAAGATGTTTGAGCAGACCCGTTAGAGAAAACACCTTCCGACGCCACAGTAGCAATTACATTGGCGCCAAACTGTGTACGGTAATCATTTTGAGCAATTATATACTCTTCGGCGATAGTTCGATTCATTTTTCGTTCATGAAACCAAATCAAAGGCGCTACAGCTGTTACACTACCTGAGGTAAATCCGGTATGATAGTCCGCAGTAGAAACGGTAAGATGACCGTAGAAGGTGAACGCATAGAGATCAGCCTTCCAGTTAATGGTTTTGCGTACTTTCCATTTGTTGCAGGCATTGCTTCCGGGAATCATTTTGCTGACGAGTGTAATACGGCCTAAACCCCGTCCCAGAACCGGCCAGGTATTAGCCCGGGCGGCAATACCGTTTGAGTAGAGACTATATCCATCAGCGTGGGCACTTAAAAATTTTTCCACATATCGGCTGTCGGTAACCAAGTTGGGATAATAAGTTTTTCCCTCTGTCAGCCGACAGGCTGGAACCGGCGGTTTGGACGGAGCCGGCAAGTCATCGTCATCAAATTCCCAGCGGTCAATGTCCTTCATCCGGGGTACCCAGGTAGTAGAGCCCGGTGGGCGGAGGATGTCAAAATGGAAATTGAGGAAATCGGCATCGAACCGGATCAGCGCGCGTAAATCGTGAGGTAGTAAGCTGGTTATTTTCTTTTTATAAGCCTCGTTATCTATTCCGGCTTTTGCCCAGCCTTCCAGCAGGAAGTCGTAATACTTATTTTTCATGTTGGCAATGAATGGCCCTCTGTCGGCATCATGTTTAATCTCGCTGGCTATCTGCAGGTCTTTCTGATACGATTCATATAAAGCCGGGTTAAGATCCTTAAAACTGGCATCCAATTGTTCCTGTAGCGGCCGGGTCAGTTCGGCAACTTCGTCGAAAAATTTTTGTGGAATAGGAGTGGCTACCAGGGCTGAATCATTTTCAGCAATGTCTGAAGCTTTTAAAAGCTTCGATTCGCGCGCCGCTGCCTGATTTTTGTCGTTAGCGGCCGCGGGTTCAGGCTGACCCTGTTTGGTACATTTACATAGCAATACCAGTAATGCCAGCAGTAAAAAGGGGTGGGAGCGTTTCATGCGTGTGGTTTTAGAGTTTTTAATTTTTAAATCATCCTTTTAATTACATCTCCGTGATGGTAAGACTTGGTTATTGGAGAAAGTGTATATGGATGCTGTCTACGGTGTAAAAGTATTCCCGCCGCTGCCTGGTATTATTCCCCTAAAAACATGATTTTAGTATATAAGCCATCACCAATATAGGCGATTGGGTGTTGAAAATAGGGGTAGCTATGAGCGTTGGTACCTTTGTATGGTTAATCATGTTGCTCAAAAAAAAGCCGCCTTAATATATAAGACGGCCCTTACCCGGTTTGTTGATAGAATATGTTGGGCTAGAAGTTAAGCAGCTTATTAACTTGCTGCGGGTCATTAAAGTTTACTCCCGGATGTTTAGCGCTTAGTTGCTGAACGGTACCGCTTTCGATAAAAATAAATCGGAAGTTATACCTGAAGTCAGCTGTGGGTTCCAGGGCATAATTGGAAGGGCTGTTATTTACCATTGTTACGCCAATTTGTCCCCCTCTTACGATGAAATGGTAGAGGGTTGACAGATAGCGCCCGCTTCCTGTTACAAATTCAAAAGTATAACGCAACGGATATAGCCTGTAAAAGCCGGGGTTTACCAATAGTTGCTCTCTTCTCCACATAGCGGCAACATAGCCGTTATTCAATTGGTCTTCAGTAATACCCGGAAGGGTATAAAATACCGGTCCGGAAAAAGAGTTGAAGGGCGGCGTAATGAAACTCCTGACTCCCTGCGTCCCGTCCTTGCCCCTCAGCTCGAGGCCCAGGCCCCACCCGGCGCCGGTTTTAGGACCGTACAACGTATAGGTTGTTTTGTTGAGATAGAAATCGCCGCTGACTCCATCCTGGGCGGAAGGATTATTGTTGCCGCTTAATATTTTGCTACCTGCTGTACCAGTGGCGCCAGTTGGACCAACGAGACTGAAGGGGTTCCCCCAGCCACTATTGGTTTTGGGGCCGTAAAAGTTGCCATTGGACCTATTTAGGTAATAGTCTCCTGCACGGCCTGTGGCGGAAGCAGGAGCAGTTGTGCCTGCGTATATGCTGCTGCCATCTTTACCCGCCGGCCCGGCAATGCCTTGCTGACCAGTCGCTCCCTGTGGCCCGGCTGGGCCTTCAGGCCCGGTGTCGCCTTTTTTACAGGAGCCAAATGAGATTACAAAGATGAGGCAGCAAATAGGGTACAGGCGTAATTGAGTTTTCATGATTGCGTTTTAAATTCAGATAGGGATTGACAACACAAACCTAGAAAATAACAGACAGCAATATACTCGCGTAAACAGGCGACGCATAGATGAGGTATTGTTTATTACGATTGCAGTACTTACAAAAGAATAAAGGTAGTCATAAGACTCATAGGCTTAGCACCTGCGCAGGAAGTTGCTGACAACCCTCCGCTGCGAGCGTCGCAGCAGGCGGTTCGTCATTTAGTTTCTGGTTTTGTCCGTAATTCAATAGTGTAACTATAAGATTCGAAACGCGCCGTACATTGTTGCAGATTATTTTTTGGCTGCTTTTAGCTTGGTCAGGTATTCTTCAAATTCTATCAACGAAAAGCTACTTAGGTTGAACTCCTTTGTGAGACCGCCTTTTTGAGCAGCCAATACACCATACCTGATATCATAAAGTCCGGCTATGGAATGCGCATCGGGATTAATAGACAGATACACGCCTTTTTCCATGGCATAGCTGATCCATTGCCAATCTAGGTCGAGCCGGTGGGGGTTAGCATTGATTTCGATGGCTACTTTATTAGCAGCACAGGCGTCTATAATCTTCTGATGGTTGATGGGATAGCCGTTCCGGCTTAATAACAAACGTCCTGTTGGATGCCCGAGAATAGTAGTATATGGATTTTCTATTGCTTTAATAAGGCGTTGCATGGCTTTGTCTTCCTTCATGTACAAATTGCTGTGAACCGAGGCGATCACCAGGTCGAACCCAGCCAGTACTTCATCGCTATAATCGAGGTTGCCGTCATTTAAAATATCACTTTCAATACTTTTAAATATTTTAAAGGGAGACAGCTTCCTGTTAAGTTCATCAATTTGGTTATGTTGCTGCATTATTCTTTCTTCCGATAAACCGTTGGCATAAGCTGCCGTTTTGGAGTGATCGGAAATGGCAAAATATTCAAATCCGTTTCTGATAAGATCGATGGCCAGTTCTTCTATCGTATTCACTCCATCCGACCAGGTACTATGATTATGAATAATACCTTTTATATCGCTAACCTGTACAACCTGCGGCAAAGCCTTGTTTTTAGCCAGTTTAAAGGCTTCGCTGGTTTCTCTGTAATAAGGTGGAACGAAGGCAACGCCTGCCAGTTCAAAAATCTGCTCTTCGCTTAAGAAAGGGGTAGTATCAAATTGCTCTTTTCCGAAATGTTCGGTGAATGTATGAATGAATGATTCTCCCGAACTGTAGAGAAATTGTTTTTTGTAGAGTTGATCTGCTCCGAAATAAAGTCGCAGCTTAAGCCCGTTCGTTAACTTATACAGAACAGACGTTTCAGTTTCTTCCAGTAATTCGGGCGGATAGGCGGTCTGGAACTTGGGTTTGATCACATCAGGCGTAGCAGCGATTACGAATTCCAGTTCTTTTATAATCAGCATCTGGCGTCTGAAATCGCCGGTGGGAGCCACTTTTTCCTTGCCAAACAAACCCTCGAGATAGCTTTGTATTGTGGGGTATAAAGTAGCCACCTGGGCATACAGGAAATGGCCGATATGCTGGTTGTAAAACCGGATAGCTTCCAGCACATTGGCCTGTGTTTTTGCGCCAAAACCTTTATATCGGGTTAAGCGGTTTTCGATGCAGGCATACTCCAGTTCACCTATTGACTGTATGCCCATTTCCTGCCATACGGTATGAATTTTCTTAGGCCCCAATCCCTTAATGTGCAGCATTTCCCTAACACCTGTGGGAGTACTTTCTATCATTTCCTGTAAAACATGTATAGAGCCGGTGTCCAGTAACTCGATGATCTTGGCGGCAACCGAAGGGCCTAGTCCTTTTATAGATGCAAGGGTATTCCGGTCGGTATCTGTTAGCTGGTATTCGAGCTTCTCAATATGAAAAGCGGCAATGGAGTAGGTTTTAGACTTAAATGAATTTTCTCCGTTAATATCCATCAATTTCGAAAGCAAAGAAAAATGTTCTGCTATATCTGCATTGTTCATTCGTGCAAAATAGCAAACAAAATGGAATATAAATTCCCGGTTTGAGGTCAGGGGTATAAAAAAACCTCTCCGGAGAGAGGTTTATCTTTTTTTAACAATCAGCGCTTATTTTTTCTTAGCTGCTTTTTTAGGAGC
>JBQGCI010000058.1:0-9458 GCA_052038405.1 Acinetobacter pittii | reverse complement strand
ATTATCTCATACAAAACTGAATATATTCAGCGAAATGCAGGACTTAGCCATAGAATGCTACCAGGTTACCAAAAGTTTCCCGGCGGATGAAAAATTCTCTAGAGTTCAACAACTTAGACGTGCTGCTGTCTCCGTACATTTAAATGTGGCAGAAGGATGTCCAGGAAGTCAGAAGCAGAAAGGAAGCGGTTCTTCGAAGTTTCAAGGGGCTCTCTTATTGAAGTGGATGCTGCCATCAGTATTGCATTTAAATTATCTTATTGCAAGATAGATGAGATAGAGCGATTGGGTCAACTCAATGTATCCTGCTTCAAGCAACTGTCTGGTATTATTAAAGTATTTAAATGCACGTATTATTTCTCACTCATTACTAATCACTTATCATTCATGAATTACATTCTCTCCATAGATCAGGGCACCAGCGGCACCAAGGCATTGGTATTTGATGCCAATGGGCAGGCAATTGCCAGGGGTGCAATGCCTTTACAGACCCGCTATTTTGGTGAAGGTTTTGTAGAGCAGGATCCGGAAGCTATTTACAATAACGTGATTGTGGCCGTAGAAAATTGTTTGAATGATCTTACAGCCAGGGGCCATTCAAAAAAGCAAATTGCAGCTATTGGCATTTCCAATCAAAGAGAAACTTTCGTCCTTTGGGATGAATCAGGTAAGCCATTGCATCCTGCTATTGTATGGCAATGCAAACGATCCGTAAAAGTATGCGAAGCTTTAGTGCAGCGGGGGGTAGGTGACTCCATTGCAGCAAAAACAGGATTGGTAATCGATCCTTATTTCTCGGCAACCAAACTGATATGGCTGGTTGAAAATGATCGGGCCATAAAAGAAGCGGTGGTATCGGGGAGAACTTTTTTCGGAACCATTGATACCTGGCTGTTATATAAATTAACGAATGGTAAGAGCTACGCAACAGATCATACCAATGCATCCCGTACTTTGTTTTTCAATATTCATGACTTAAAATGGGATACTGAATTGCTGGAAGCTTTTGGTTTAAGCAATCTTCAATTGCCGGAAGTAAAATCCTCTTCGGCTCATTTTGGGTCAACCACCATCAATGGTCTATTACCCGTTCAGGTTCCTATCACCGGTTTGATCGGTGATTCTCATGCGGCAGCGTTTGGTGAAGGTTGTTTCGATACAGGTATCGCCAAAGCTACTCTGGGAACGGGTTCCAGCATTATTATGAATATCGGGAACAAACCGGTTACTTCTCAAAACGGAATGGTAACGACGATCTGCTGGAGTATACCGGGCCGGGTTGATTATGCCCTGGAAGGGGTGATCGTTACCTGCGGCGGCACCATTGAATGGTTAAAAAATGAATTGGAGCTTTTTGACGATGTGAAAGCAACGACGGGTATGGCCAATGCCGTCTCTGATAATGGAGGCGTTTACCTGGTGCCGGCTTTTAGCGGATTGGGCTCACCCCACTGGGAAATGAACAGAAAAGCGTCTATAATAGGGATGACATTCGGTACCAATAAAAATCATATGGTACGTGCAGCTTTGGAATCTATTCCATACCAGATCAAGGATGTGATCGCAGCAATGGAAAAGGATACAGGCATAGCTTTAAAACAGCTAATGACCAATGGGGGGTTAACAGCGAATGAATTCGTGATGCAGTTGCTGACGGATGTATTATCAAAGCCGGTATCCAGAAGTAGTATGCCTGATGTATCTGCCTTAGGCGCCGCTTATATGGCTGGGCTGCAGCCAGGCATATTTACCAATATAGACACATTAAGAAATTTGAAAAGTGATAAGGTAGTATTGTATCCTTCGGGTAAATCGGATAGTGCAAGGGAATGGTACCGGGGTTGGTTACAGGTTATTAATAATAAAAGTTAGACAATGAAGCTGATCAAAGAGCGGATATTACTATTAGCAGGTGTTTTTGCAGTAACGGCGGTTTTTTCACAACCCACCGTATTGAAATTTGAAAACTTTAAGCATTATGCAGATCGCTTCAACAGGATGGAGGATGAACCGATTGTACAGGCGATTCCCAATAGCGAGTCCTGGCAGTGGATGCAAAAAAATATCCCGCTCCTGGAAACTCCTGATAAGAGTTTCGAAGAAATATTTTATTTCCGTTGGTGGACATTGAGAAAGCATATCCGGAAGACAGAGCAGGGGTATGCATTAACCGAATTCCTGGTGCAACGTTCTTATGCTGATAAGTACAACCTGATCAGTAGCGGCCTGGGACATCATATCTATGAATCCCGGTGGCTGCACGATCAGCAATACCTTAATGATAATTTGCGTATATGGTACCGGGGTAATGATGGTAAGCCATTGAAGCGATTACGTTTTTACAGCAGCTGGAATATGGATGCGATCTATAATCGCTACCTGGTAAATGGCGACGCTAATTTCTTAAAAGACTATTACCTGGATTTAACTGCAGATTATGCCGGATGGGAATCCGAAAAACGTATTCCCGGCGGAATTTTCTGGCAGTTTGATGTGCGCGATGCCATGGAAGAAACCATTAGCGGAGGCCGGAAAGAGAAGAACCCAAGACCTTCCATAAATGGTTATATGTATGGTAATGCCAGGGCGTTATCGGCCATTGCAAAGTTAGCAGGTGATCAAACCGGTGCTGGTTTATACTCAAGAAAAGCGGATAGCATTAAAGTGGATGCGCAGCAAAAGCTTTGGAATACAAACAGCAATTTTTTCGAAGTGCGGAAAGAGCAGGGCGATACATTGGCGCAGGTCATGGAAGAGATTGGATTTATTCCCTGGTATTTTAATATGCCCGACACCAAATATAGTGTAGCCTGGAAAAAACTAATGGATACTAAACATTTTAATGCGCCGGTGGGTATTACTACTGCTGATCGTAGTCATCCGGGCTTTAGAACCCATGGGTGCTGCAAATGCGAGTGGGACGGCGCCGTATGGCCCTTTGCCAGCGCGCAAACATTAACGGCAATGGCCAATTTATTGAATAATTATAAGCAGTCCTACGTTTCTAAGAATGATTACTATACACAACTGCAAAAATATGCGCAGTCCCAGCACAAAGATGGCAAGCCTTATATAGGAGAGTATATGGATGAAAAGACAGGGCAGTGGTTGACCGATGATAAGCGTGGCCGCTATTATAATCATTCCACTTTTAACGACCTGGTGATCAGTGGTTTGATAGGGTTGCGTCCCAGGGCTGATAATATTATTGAAGTGAACCCTTTGCTGCCTTCAGGTAAATGGGACTGGTTTGCCTTAGATAATATTTTATATCACGGAAAAATTGTTACGATTATCTGGGATAGAACCGGTAAGAAATACGGAAAAGGTAAAGGCCTGTCTGTTTGGGCCGATGGTAAATTGGTAGCCAATTCAAAAAAACTGTCAAAGTTAACAGGTACTTTATAAGCTATTGTTAATTTGCGCCGTATAATCCGGCAATATTTAAAATCGATATGAAACTTTTTTTCTCCACACTTTTATTTCTTTTCGTGGCACAAAGCAGCCATGCAAAACTGGTGCTCCCCAAAATATTAGGGCACAATATGGTACTCCAACAAGATGCTCCCGTGGCTATTTGGGGTTGGGCTGATGCAGGGCAGGAAGTGGCTGTTGAGTTCAAAGGTCAGCATAAAAAAACTACTGCGGATGCAAGGGGCGGTTGGAAACTTTATCTAAATCCCCTGAGAGCCTCTTTTGATAACGCTTCTATTTATATTAAAGCGGGTACCGAACAAATACAATTAAATCATATCCTGGTAGGCGAAGTGTGGTTATGTTCCGGACAATCGAATATGGAATTTGCCATGCGCAAGCTCGCCAAGCTGAAACCTCCTACCGGTGCCAACTGGCCTGTTAATGAAGTGGCCGAAGCTAACAATAAATCACTGCGTATTTTCCTGGTAGAAAGAAAGAAAATGAACCCGGATGCTGCGCACGGCGGATGGTATGAAGCAACAGCTCCTGCTTTGGGCAGTTTTTCTGCCGTAGGATATTTTTTTGCCAAGGAGCTTCAGCAAAAATTAAATGTGCCGGTTGGAGTTATATCGGCTGCTATTCCAGGCAGTGGCATAGAACCCTGGATGCCGGCTGAAGCCATGTTGAAAGAAAGCTTCTTTAATAAGAACAACGGTGATTCCACACACAGGATCAAAGATGCTTCGGGTAAGTTTTACACGACGATGATAGAACCGTTGATCCCATTTTCACTAAAAGGGTTTTTATGGTACCAGGGGGAGAACAACTGTTTCCTGCAGGAGCGATTAGAGTACACCTACAAAATGAAATCGCTGATTAACTATTGGAGAACCAAGTGGGAGAATGGCAAGCTGCCGTTTTATTACGTACAGATTGCGCCTTATTATTATTCCAAAGCAAAAGATCGTCCTTATACTGTTTATAGCGAACCCGAGTTTTGGGAGGCTCAGGCGGCAGCGCTTGCAATTCCTAATACAGTGATGATAGCAACTTCAGATCTGATCGAAGATCCCGCAGACCTGCACCCGGTAAATAAATGGGATGTAGGCAAGAGATTGGCGGCTTCCGCATTAAGCAATACTTATAAGGTGGATGCCAAACCAGCCATGGGCCCGCTGTTTAAGTCGGCAGTAAAAAGCGGTCAATTCGTTATTATCGATTTTGATTATAAAGGCAAAGGGCTCCAAAGCAACGACGGGGCTCCATTGAACTACTTTGAAATAGCCGATCAAAAAGGTAATTATCACATGGCTACCGCGGTGATAAAGAATAATAAGGTTTGGGTAAATGCTGCCGGTATAAAAAATCCGGGTTCCGTTCGTTTTTCCTGGCGGGAGGATGCTAAAGCGAATTTGTTTAACGCAGAAGGATTACCGGCTTTGCCCTTTAGAACAAATAATAAGTTAAAGGACCAATTTAACCCTCGATAGTAGGGGATCATTGTGGGCGCAGTAAAACGGATCCGGGGATCTCAGGGGTGATCAAATTACATTTGACCGTAACTAAGTCAAACATTTAAAAGACAGGTTCGATGAAGGACTTGAAATGATTTAATAATGATGCGTAGTTTTTTATATATTTTTCTTTTAGTGATTACAGCGCAGGTACAGGCACAGCCAACAGAAGTGCAGTACCTGAGTGGCAGGGGTAATAATGATATGGTACAATGGGATTTCTATTGTACAGCAGGTATGAATGCGGGTAAATGGACTACCATTGGAGTGCCTTCCTGTTGGGAATTACAGGGTTTTGGTAAGTACGATTATGGTTTTGCAAAGGACAGTGTCAGGGGGAAGGAATCCGGGTTGTATAAAAAGAAATTTACTGTACCTGCTTCCTGGAAAGGCAAAAACATCAATATCGTTTTTGAAGGGGTGATGACAGATGCTGAAGTAAAGATCAATGGCCGGCTGGCAGGGGCGAAACACCAGGGCGCTTTTTATGCTTTCAAATATGATATCTCTAAATTATTGAACTACGGGAAAGAAAATGTACTGGAGGTAAAAGTAGATAAGCACTCCTCTAATAAGAGTGTAAATGCTGCTGAGCGTGAGGCCGATTACTGGATCTTTGGCGGTATTTTCAGACCCGTTTGGCTGGAAGTATTACCTCAAACCTATATCAATGATATCAGTATTGATGCCAGAGCAGATGGGAGTTTTCGTACGAGAGCGACTACTCATGGCAGGCAAAATACATTAAGCATCAAAATTTTTGATCAACAAAGTAAACTGGTCGCCGAAAAGGAATCGGCTGCCGGTAATACACAGGAATACACGCTGACCGTTAAGCAACCTGACTTATGGAGTAGTGAATTTCCTCATTTGTATAAAGCGGTGTATACTTTGTCCAATGGAGGAAAGACGGTTCATACGGTAGAAAAGAAATTTGGTTTTAGAACTGTTGAGGTAAAACAGCGGGATGGTATTTATGTGAATGGTGTAAAAATGAAGTTTAAAGGTGTGAACAGGCATTCTTTCAGGCCGGAAAGTGGCAGAACAACCAGTTATCAAAACAGTGTTGAAGACGTATTACTGATCAAGGAAATGAACATGAACGCGGTCCGCATGAGCCATTATCCGCCTGATGGACATTTTCTGGATGTTTGCGATTCACTCGGCCTTTATGTAATTGATGAATTAGCTGGCTGGCATGGTCACTATGATACGCCTACTGGTTCATTACGTGTGAAAGAAATGGTAGCGCACGATCGCAATCACCCTTCTATTGTGATATGGGCTAATGGCAACGAAGGAGGCAGCAATCCTGAGTTAGATCAGTTATTTGAACAGTATGACCTGCAGAACCGTGTGGTTATTCATCCCTGGCAGTTGAATAATGGTATAGAAACCCAGCATTACCGCCAGTATAATTATGGTGTGGGCAATTTTGAGAATGGGCGTGAAATAGTGATGCCTACTGAATTTTTGCATGGATGGTTCGATGGAGGGCACGGCGCGGGGTTAGACGATTACTGGAACAAAATGTGGAACAATCCTTTAAGTGCCGGAGGCTTTCTTTGGGACTTTGCGGATCAGGGCGTGGTAAGAAAGGATAAAGAGGATTCACTGGACACGGATAAGCATCGCGGTGCCGATGGAATAGTAGGACCTCATCATGAAAAAGAAGGTAGCTTTTTTACAATTAAAGAAGTGTGGAGCCCGATATTCATTGAGCGCAGAGAAATAGCAACTGGATTCGATGGCAGGTTTAATGTAGAAAACCGGTACCAATTTGCGAACGCGAATAGCTGTACCTATACCTGGAAATTGAAACGCTTTGGTCTGGAAGAGGAACAGGTATTGAATGGCAGGATAGCACCGCCTGACATAGCTCCCGGTGGCAGAGGGCAGCTACAGGTCGCATTACCTGCAGACTGGAACTCTTACGATGTATTATATATAACAGTAAAGGATCAATATCAGCAGGAGTTGTTTACCTGGAGCTACACCATCATCCGTCCGGCACAGAAAGCAAAGCAATTGGTGTCGTTTAGTACGGAGGATCAGGATGTGCAGATAAAAGAAAAAGGCGATAGCTATGAGGTGAAAGTGAAGGATCTTGAATTGTTGTTTGATAAAGCCAATGGCTTGTTAAAACAGGTGCGGAACGCCAAAGGAATTGTTCCTTTAAAGAATGGTCCGGTTGTACAGGAAGGGGCGAATAATTTTGCGGACATTTCTTTTAAATATGACAAGGATAAGAATTTGGTGATCAGCTCTGCTTTCGATAAAAAGAAAAGCTTTAATACGCTGCAGTGGATCATCCATCGCAATGGCTGGGTACAATTAAAAGTCAATTACTTCCCCGATTCACTGCATACCAAAATGCTGGGTATTAATTTCGACCTGCCCGAGAACCAGATGCGGTCTGTAACTTATATGGGTAAAGGGCCTTATCGTGTATGGAAGAATCGATTAAAAGGAGGTGCATTTGGTGTTTGGAGTAAAAAATATAACAATACCGAAACAGGTGAGCAATGGGTTTATCCTGAGTTTAAGGGGTATCATGCCAACTTTTATAGTGGAATTATTAACACCGAAGGACAAAGTTTTGCGGTGGCTACAGAAACGGAGGACCTGTTCCTGCGTTTGTATGGTGCGAAATGGAAAACCGATCAGTGGCATAATTATGAGCCCTGGTTTCCAAAAGGAGATATCTCTTTTATGAATGCAATTCCTTCGATCGGCTCCCGGACGCAGACCCGCGAAACTACCGGTCCCATGGGCCTGGATAATATTTATTACGATTATGAAAAAGACCCGACACGGGCGTTAAGCATTGTTTTATGGTTTAAATTTGGAGATAAATAAAACCTATGTTATCCCACTACAAACAAACCATTAAGGAATTAAAGTCCATGATTCTCACCAGTAGGTATCGGGCTGCGGCATTAGCTAATCAGGAATTATTGCTGTTGTATTTTTCTATCGGAAAATTAATCTCAGAAAAAACAAAAGCCGAAAAATGGGGTGCAAAAGTATTGGAACAGGTTTCGACAGATTTGCAAAAAGAGTTGCCAGGGTTAAGAGGATTTTCTGCGTCCAACCTTAAAAAAATGCGATTGGTTAGTGAAGCATGGGATGGATTTATAGAAATTAGTTCGACACCAACGAACCAAATTGTTGATAATAAAGAGTTGCCATCTTCGGGTGCTTTAATTAGTTCGACACTGTCGAACCAATTAATTTCCGACTTTGCTTTATTGTCATTTTCTCATCATTTCTTAATAGCAACTAAACTCAATGCTATAGAGGAAAGAGCCTTTTACATTCAGAATGCTGTAAATAGCTTTTGGAGTGTAACGACTTTAGAAAATCATATTAATAATAACTTGTTTTATGCAAAAGGTAAAATTCAAAACAATTTTGCAAAAACTATAACAAACGAAGGTAATCGTGATCAAGCGCTCCAAGTTTTTAAGGATGAATATTTGTTAGATTTTATAAATATTGAAGATCCCGATCTTGTAGATGAACGAGAATTGGAAGATGCCATTGTACGTAATATCAGGAAGTTTATTTTATCGATAGGAAGTGACTTCGCATTCATCGGTAACCAGTACAGGTTATTGGTCGACGAGGAAGAATTCTTTATTGACCTGCTGTTTTTTAATAGGAAATTGCAATGCCTGGTTGCTTTTGAATTGAAAAAAGGAAAGTTTAAGCCTGAGTATCTCGGCAAAATGAATTTCTATCTATCTGCCTTAGATGAACTGGTAAAACAGCCTCATGAAAATCCTTCAATAGGAATTGTGCTATGCAAAAGCAAAACGGATAAAGTGGTGGAGTTTTCCTTCCGTGATTTTAATAAATCAATGGGTGTTGCCACTTATAAAACCAGTAAAGAGCTTCCTGCGAAGTATAAAGGTATTTTACCTGATCCCCAAGCATTAAAAGAATTATTATAAATGACGCACAGTTTTAAATACGTTTTTTTATTTTTTACCGTATACATTTTTGTTCTGCAGAATAAGGTTAATGCGCAGGATTTGGAAATAAAGAATGTTCTGGTGGAGCAGCAATCGCATCCTATTGGTATTGCTACAGCAACACCGCGCTTTAGCTGGCAGATCAGCTCGGGTAAAAGAGCGGTAAAGCAGGTGGCTTATGAGATACTGGTAGCGACTTCCAAGACGAACCTGGAAAAAAATATAGGGGACGCCTGGTCTTCGGGAAAGATCAGTAGTGATGATGCGTTATTGATACCGTACAAAGGAATGGCACTGAAGTCCAATCAATACTATTATACCAAAATAAAAGTCGTTACCAATAAGGGTGAGGAAGCCTGGAGTAAGCCCATGTTTTTTACCCTGGGTTTTTTAAATAAAACAGACTGGAAAGCTAAATGGATTGGTTATGATAAGGCGTTTCCCTGGGACAGCGTTTCTCAATGGTCCCGGTTATCGGCCCGCTATTACCGTAAAGAATTCAGTTCTGTAAAGAAACTTAAAAAGGCTTTTGTTAATCTGGTGGGTTTAG
>JBQGCI010000057.1:0-3619 GCA_052038405.1 Acinetobacter pittii | reverse complement strand
CTTCAACAATATTCTAAATAACAACAAACCATCATAAACGATCGTTAAGAAAGGATTCCATGCGAATATTGAACAGCTCACTGTAAACAATGATAATTTCAGGAAAGTATTATATACTTCGGTACATATGCAGCTGGTATTAATGAGCCTGCTGCCGGGGGAAGAAATTGGTGAAGAAATCCACGAAGGAAACGATCAGTTTTTTCGCTTTGAGCAGGGTAAGGGACAATGCATCATTGATGGCAATAAATATGAAATAGCAGATGGGGATGTTATTATTATTCCCTCAGGTGCTAAACATAATGTAATCAATACCGGTAGTGATTCACTCAAAATGTACACCATTTACACGCCTCCACATCATAAAGACGGCATTGTGCGCGCTACCAGAAAAGACGCCGAAGAAAACGAAGAAGATTTTGACGGCCAAACTACTGAATAACCAGCATGGTAAAATTTGTGCGGCAATATTTCCCGGGCCTCATCTTCTGTATAGGAGTTTCGGGTCTATTCGCAGCAAATGCACAAACAAATCTGCTGCCGGTAGAACGTTCTTTCCGGAAATATAAAAGAGCCCTGCGCCAACATCCTTACCTTGAAATGGTTGAGTTAAAAAGCAGGGTACCCTCCATTATATACGACCTGAGGTATGCCGGTGAGTGCAACTTCATGCAACGGCCCATGTATCCGGCAGGCACCAATACCACCTTTCTTCGCCAGCCCGTAGCAGACGCTTTGCAAAAAGTGCAGGAAGTATTGAAAAAGGAAGGACTGGGCCTTAAAATATTTGATGCCTATCGCCCCTACTCCATATCAAAACTTTTTTGGGACCTGGTAAAGGATGAGCGGTATGTAGCCAACCCTGCCAGGGGCAGTAACCATAATCGTGGTACTGCTATCGACCTCACCTTAGTCGACCTCCGGTCAGGAAATGAGCTGGATATGGGGACCGGCTTTGATAACTTTTCAGACACCGCACATCATGACTTCGAATACCTGCCCTTACCGGTGCTATACAATCGTGAAAAACTAAAAACCATTATGTCGGAATTTGGTTTTGCCCCCCTGACGTCCGAATGGTGGCATTACACCTATCAAAGCGACTTACAATTTGATGTATTGGATATTTCGTTCGAAAAGCTATCCCGGCAATGACGTTTGTTGGTATACTGTTTTTTGTAAAATAATCGCCAGCACATACACCATCACTGCTCCGATCATATTCAGCCACAAAAAGCCCAGGCTTATCTTGCCGTATTCATTCAATACAAATAGCAGCACGATAAAGATCTCTGTAATTACAGCCGCAACAAAAACTGCATTTCCTTTTACTTTCTTTGCATAAAATGCTACCAGGAACACGCCGAGAATGGTTCCATAAAAGAGCGATCCTAATATATTCACCACTTCGATGAGGCTGCTCGTCCAGTTAGCGACAAACATAGCCACACCGATGCAAAACAAACTCCATACAATAGTGTATATCTGCGAATAGGTATAGTCGCCCAGCCGGGCTTTGGTGAAATACTTTTTATGGATATCAATAACGGTACTGGAGGCAAGCGAGTTAACAGCGGCAGCAATACTGCCCCAACTTGCCAGGAAAATAACAGCGATGATCAGTCCTACCAATCCTTTCGGTAAATAATCGATCACAAATTTTAGAAAAATATAATTGGTATCATTGTCGCTTCCACCATTCTCTTTCACTAATTGTTTGATGTTATTTCTCACCACCATCACGCTGTCCTGCAGGTAAGAAATTTCCTGAAAATAGTTCTCGTTACTTCTGTTTTGCCGGTACCGCTCCAGTAATACGGCTTTCCTTTCATCTATATGATCAAGCCTGTCCTGTAACTCGGAAAATCTTGTTTTGTGAACGGAATTTTCAAGACGCTTTAACTCGTAGTCGTTAAAGAAAGCCGGCGCTTTATGAAACTGGTAGAAAGCAAATACCAAAACACCCAGCAATAGGATACAAAACTGCATCGGCACTTTGACGATTCCATTCATCAACAAGCCCGTCTTACTCTCTTTTAAATTTTTCGCTGTAAGGTAACGTCCTACCTGAGACTGATCAGTACCAAAATAAGACAGTGCTAAAAAGAAGCCGCCAATAATACCACTGAAAATATTATACCGGTCGCCCCAGTCAAAGCTCCCCTTTTCGAAGCCTGTAGTAATAATATTGAACTTTCCCATTTTACCTCCCAGGCTTATCGCATCGGTAAACCCTATGCCCTGCGGAAGTTGATGCACCATGTAATAACCTGCAAGAAAAAGGGCTATCATAATAATAAAGAACTGTAATTGTTGTGTGTAGGCCACTGCTTTTGCACCGCCGGTAACCGTATAAATAATCAGCAGCCCACCCATTAGCAGATTAGTCAGGTAAATATTCCAGCCAAAAATTACGGATAAAATAAGAGAGGGTGCAAAAATGCTGATACCAGTGGATAATCCTCTTTGCAACAAAAAAAGCAGAGAAGTAAAGGTTCTTGTTTTAGCATCAAAACGGTTTTCTAAATACTCATAGGCGGTATATACTTTCAGCCGGCTAAAAACCGGAGCAAAAGAAATACAAATGACTATAGCAGCGAGAGGCAGGCCGAAATAATACTGAACGAAGCGCATCCCATCCGCATAGGCTTGCCCCGGAGCTGCCAGAAAGGTGACAGCGCTGGCCTGCGTACCCATAATACTTAAGAGAATGACATACCAGGGCATACTCCTGTTAGACAAAAAGTATCCTTCCAGGTCTTTACTTCCACGGCTTCTGAATACGCCATACAGGATAATCAGCAACAGCGTACAGGCAAGTACGATCCAGTCCAGTGTTGTCATGAATACTTTTTAGTTAAATAATAAAAGAACACAATTAACAAAAACAGTATTACAATAACTAAAACATACCAGGTGGACCAGAACTTAAATAAAGGTGGTTTTTTATCAAGTTCCTCCATAGTTCTTTATCGTTTCGTTCGCAATGAATTCATAAAAACAATTCCCAGCCCGATTACCAGGCCCAACATCAGCCCAAACCTTACCTTTTTGATGAGTGTTCCGATCACCAACCCTACCACGATGGCAATAAGAAAAGCCATCTCACCACGCCTGATATCTATAAAAGGTTTTTTCTTTTCCATTTCTTTTATTCTATTTAACCGCCGGTGTCATTATTAAAAGCATGTTCCTAGAAAATGTCACCGCTTCGCGGTTATAATATGATATTTCACAAAACGCCGACAATTCTTTCACCGCTTCGCGGTTACTATATCTCCTTGTTTACATATGCATATCATGACTATGCAAGCATCTTACTAACTCATCAACCAACCAGTCAACTTATCAACCAGTCAACCTGATCAACCAATCCCTACTTTCCCAACGCAATTAAATTGGCGAGCAAACGCATGGCCCCCGGTACCGCAGCGGGAAGCTCTCTGAAAAACACCAACCCGGTATAGGTGAAAGTTCCTTTACCAAAAGTAGCTGTGATCAGGCTTCCTTCATCGGCGGGTTCCCCCGGATCGGCCATGGACAATAGCGGCTTAAAATGACTGTCCCAGTCACCTGCATGATAAATACTGCGTTCCTGTATCCAGCCTTTAAAGTCGTC
>JBQGCI010000056.1:0-2800 GCA_052038405.1 Acinetobacter pittii | reverse complement strand
ATTTGCCATCATTACTCCCGCTCTTGTAACGGGTGCATTTTCTGAAAGGGTGCGTTTTACCTCTTACATTTTATTTATTTGTTTGTTTTTCATTTTCATCTATGCGCCGTTAGCGCACATGACCTGGCATCCCAGCGGGCTTTTGTTCAATTTGGGTGTATTGGATTTTGCGGGTGGAACAGTAGTTCACATGAGTGCAGGTGTAGCGGCTTTAGCCAGCGCGATCTATTTACGTAAGAGAAGTGACCAGGAAATGAAGCCTGCCCGTATAACCTATGTACTATTAGGTACCGGCTTACTTTGGTTTGGATGGTTTGGCTTTAATGGTGGATCTGCAATGGGAGCCAATAATTTAGCGGCTATTGCTTTGGCCACAACAGCCGTAGCTTCAGGCGCTGCTGCTTTTGCCTGGATCATTTTTGATGCGTTAAGAGGTAAAAAGCCCTCAGCCATGGGTACCAGCATTGGAGCGGTAGTAGGTTTGGTAGCCATTACGCCGGCAGCTGGCTTTGTAAGCCTGCCGCATGCCTTGGTGATTGGCGTGGTTGCGTCTCTGATCAGTAATTTAATGGTAGAATGGAGAACCAGAACCAGTATTGATGATACCTTGGATGTATTTCCCTGCCACGGTGTTGGTGGCTTGGTGGGTATGATACTTACCGGCGTATTTGCCAGCCCCGGCATTAATTCGGCAGTGGCTGATAAGGGTTTGTTCTTCGGGGAAACCAAACTGTTCACTACCCACGTTTTGGTAGCCCTGGCGGTTTTGGTAGGTGTATTTATTATGTCTATGATCATTTTAAAAATAACAGATCTGGTTACTCCATTACGTGTAAGTGAGGAAGAAGAAGCTGAAGGTTTGGATATCAGCCAGCTCGGAGAAACTTTGTAAGTATTTTTGAGGTTACATATTCAGGGTGCAAACGGGTAAAAGCGTTTGCACTTTTTTTATGGATGCTATTCCTTAAGCGGCTCTTATTTCTCCTGGGTCCACTGGTCTTTTTGGTTTTATTTTATTATTTTTCAGAAAAATTAATGCTAATGAAGAAATGGCTTTTGGGAGCCACGCTCTTACTGGGTTTGACAGTGCTCCATGCCCAGGTTACCTATCCTGTAAACGGTATTGCAGATGAACGCAGCCATGCTTATGCTTTCACTAATGTAACTATTGTAAAGGATGGTAATACTGCGTTATCTAACGCCACCCTGGTTATCAAAAACGGTAAAATTGTTGCTGTGGGGAACGTATCTATTCCGCAGGGGACGGTTGTTATTGATTGTAAAGGAAAGTTTATTTACCCTTCATTTGTGGATATTTATAGCGACTACGGTATCGCAGCTCCACAGAGAGGTAGTGGTGAAGGCTCCTTTTTTGGTCCTCAGCAGCTATCTACTAATACCAATGGCCCTTTCGGCTGGAACCAGGCCATCAGGAGTGAGGTGAATGGATATGATCTTTTTACTACAGATGTGAAAAAGGCAGCAACATTAAGGGAGCAGGGATTTGGTGCAGTAGTATCTCATCAAAAAGATGGTATTGCCCGTGGCACCGGTGTAGCAGCTGTATTATCCGACCGGAAGGAAAACCTGAATATTTTAAAGGACAGAACTGCCGCTTTTTACTCTTTTAACAAGGGAACTTCAACACAATCCTATCCTACATCAATGATGGGAAGTGTGGCATTGCTCAGGCAAACTTTTATCGATGCAGACTGGTATGCAAAAAATAAACCGGCTAAAGAAGGCGTCAATAAATCGTTGGAAGCCTGGAATGCTAATAGGGCACTGCCACAGGTATTTGAATCGGGTGATAAGTGGAGTGATTTACGGGCCGACAGGATAGGAGATGAATTTGGCGTGCAATTTATCATTAAGGCAGGCGATAATGAGTACCAGCGCATCAAAGAAATAGCAACAACCCGGGCGGCTTATATTCTGTCGCTGAACTATCCCGAAACACAGAATATTGAAGATCCCATGGATGCCCGTTTTGTTTCGGTAAGTGATATGGCGCATTGGGAGCTCGCACCTGGCAATGCTGCTGCTTTTGAAAAAGCGGGTATTCCGTTTGTGATCACCGCATCCGATTTGAAGGACATCAAAAGCTTCTGGCCTTCGCTTAGAAAAGCTATTAATTACGGGCTAACTCCCAAAGCTGCATTGGCTGCGTTAACGATAGTGCCGGCTTCACTTATGAAAATAGATGATCAAGTGGGCAGTATAGAAGCAGGAAAAGTGGCGAATTTTTTAATTACAACCGGCGATCTGTTTTCGGAAAAAACCAGCATCGTAGAGAATTGGGTAAACGGCGAACGTTATGATGTGAAAGCCAAGGCCAGTAAAGAACAGGCCGGACAGTATAAATTATCTATAACAGGCACTACGGGCGTCACCGATTATATTCTCGATGTTAAAAATAACAACCAGGCTAACCTGAGTGCGAAGGATACCCTTACAACAAGGTTCAAATCAGATGGCACTTTGGTTTCAGTTAATTTCTCTTTGAAACCTTCGGGCAAACCATCGACAGCTGAGAAAAAGGATTCTATTTTTTCTGCTGCCCAGGCAGGATTCTTATACAGGCTAAGCGGCGTAGATTATGGTAAAAGCTGGCAGGGCGTAGGTACTGATAATAACGGACAGCCGGTTACCTGGATTGCTGTATTAGCAAAGGAAGGAGTAGTAAAAGCAGATACCGTAAAAGTAAAAACAGAAAAGGCCCTGGCAAAAGTGAATTTTCCTTTTTCTCCTTATGGTAATGAGGTGGTTCCTGGTGCGGAAGACCTTTTGATTAAAAATA
>JBQGCI010000055.1:0-10443 GCA_052038405.1 Acinetobacter pittii | reverse complement strand
TAACCTACCCTAAAGCATTTGCCAATTATATAGATGCGTCAAAAGATCTTTCGGACAGTTTGAGTTCGACCGTCTACACATTCGTATTACTACAGGACTATTTTTGGGTACTGCATGTTTTTAAGAAAGGTGATCTTATAGCCAGATTCAATCCCGCTTCTGATATTATAACGGACCCGGATGCAATCAGTGAATATGCATCCTTTAATTTTAATTACTCAGAGCTTTGTGATGATTTCAATGTAGAAAAACAGCGTGTTCATAAATATTTCCTGAACTGGTCAGAAACAGATGTATTAAAAGCATATGACTGGGATGAGTTTGGTTGCCATGATTACATGCAGGGATACTCTTTAATAGCAACTCTCGGTTTTTCGTATAGTGAAATAATTAATTATGAATATGAGGCTACTGCATTCAAGCTGTGGACTTCACAATTGCCCTACCCACATTTTCCTGAAGAATTAACCAAAGAGGATATTATAAATACGAAACGGTATATTAAAGGAGGTCAGCTGCAATTAGAGCCAAAGGAAGCACAATATCTCTTTAATTTGTCATTAAGAGGGTTGGTTGGTGCCTGCGGTAGCTGTGGCGGGGCCATGAGCACAAACGCTGAGTTTACTCTTTCAATAGATCAAGGAATAGTGTTTATAAAAAGCAATTGTGAAAGCTGTGGGGCTGAAATGATAACTCCGATGGGAATAACAGATCCGTATAGATTTAGAGATATTTTAAATGGATAGGATGATCGAAGTTAGTCAGGGCTGCTCAACTTTTGATCTTCCTGCTTGTTAGTATTGCATGACAAAAGCAATGAACTGGAATGAGTATATAGATTATACCCATCAACTTTTAACTACCGATCCGCCACCGGCGCCGTATAATAACCCCGACTATCATCATTATACCAAAATGAATGAAACCCGTATGAAGCGGTGGGTTAAAACCAATCCCGTTACAGCGGAAACCGCAAGTGTAATCCAATCGATCAACGAACCCCAAAACTGGGTGGTCATTACAGAACCCTGGTGCGGTGATGCTGCGCATATCGTTCCGATATTGTACCTGATGAGTTCGTTAAACGATCAGATCCATTTTGAGTTGCAGTTACGCGACAGCGGATCGGAAATAGAGCAATACCTGACTAATGGTTCCAAATCTATCCCTATTTTAATAGTCAGGAACGAAGCCGGCAAAGATCTTTTTCATTGGGGACCGCGACCCAAAGAGGGGCAGGAAATGTACCTGGACCTGGCTGCCCAAAAAGCCGATTTCGAAGTAGTGAAAAATGCGATTCAAACTTATTACAATGCCGACAAGTCTTTGAGCACTCAAAAAGAGATAGTGGCTTTATTAAAGAGGTTGCCGGGCTAAAAAGTAAATTATACAGCTACCGGATACATTCAGTATTTGATGAGTATCTTGTGGGGCAAGAAGCTGATAGTGTATCATTTTATCGGGGAGTCAAGGTTGCTGTGAAGACTTTGTTACGAAAAATTTTGTCACACTTACTGTACCCCCGCTATCCCGAAGGGCCGTTTGGCCGTTTTCAGTTCAATAGTTTTTTGCTTGGTAGAATAAATAACTAACCGCAACGAATAAGAGAAGCGGAGACACGCGGAGTTAATTAGCTGCGGCAGCAGATTGATTTACGCTACGCGTTAATATGATTTTTCGATTATTTATCTGATTCCAGGTTATATCTCTGCACATACGCTGCAGGCTTGTTTCTCTGCGGTTAACAACAATGTTGCTCATCCTGTTTTAAGACCTTATATTTACCAGGCAACGCTTATATCGATGAAAAAAATACTAAAACGAGCCCTTAAAGTGTTATTATACATTATCCTGTTTTTAGGTATATATGTATTGGCAGGATTACTGATACCTTTTATTCCGGTTAATAAAAATAAAGATTATCGAGCGCCTAACGATGTGACGATTTATATTATGTCAAACGGGGTTCATACAGATATTGTGGTGCCCGTAAAAACGGAGTGGATGGACTGGACGCAATATATCCGTTATGCTGATACTGATTCAAAAGATTCTACTTACCCGTATGTAGGCATAGGCTGGGGTGATAAAGGCTTCTACCTGCAGACGCCTACCTGGGCAGACCTTACATTTTCCACCGCATTTAAAGCCATGACAGGTTTGAGCAGTTCGGCCATTCACGCCACATTCTACAAAGATATGGCGCCTGATTCTTCAACCGTGGCTATCAATATGAGCAAAGAAGACTACAAAGAGCTTCAGCAATTTATTACGCAGCGTTTTGACCTGGATGATAAAGGGCATACCATCCACATCCCCAGTGTGAATGATGGATATGGCGATATGGACGCTTTCTATGAAGCTAAAGGCTCTTATAACTTATTCTACACCTGCAATACCTGGAGTAATAATGCCTTGAAGGCTGCACATCAAAAAGCAGCGCTTTGGACGCTGCTTGATAAAGGTATTTTCAGGCATTACCGGTAAATCGATCGCGATCACCGATAACGCTTTATGTATTTAGCTCTAATATGCGGGCCGTACGTTCTCTTACCTGCGCCAGCAGTTCAGGGTTGTCTTCCAGTTGCTGGCCATAAGACGGGATCATCGCTTTTAACCGGTCAACATTATCACCCGCCCTCTCGGGAAAACACTGATATAGTAACCGCAACATAATGGAAACGGCAGTAGAAGCCCCCGGCGACGCCCCTAGTAAAGCCGATATCGTACCATCAGCAGAAGTGACAATCTCGGTACCAAACTGAAGGGTTGGTCCGTTTTCGGGATCGTTTTGAATTACCTGCACCCTTTGGCCTGCTTCCTGTAACTTCCAGTCTGCGTTTTTAGCCTCAGGATAAAACTGTTTCAACACGCTCATCCTGTCTTCAAACGAAAGGCTCAACTGCCTGATCAGGTATTTTTCCAGGTCGATATTTTTGATGCCCACTTTAATGAGCGGGAATATATTCCAGTATTTCACGGTTCCGAAAAGATCCCAGTAAGAACCCTCTTTCAGGAACTTGGTAGAGAAAGTAGCAAATGGTCCGAATAGTATCGCTTTTTCGCCATCGATAATACGCGCATCCAGGTGGGGAACACTCATGGGTGGAGCACCCACTTCAGCCTGGCCATATACTTTGGCACTGTGCCTGGCACTGATCTCGGGATTTTTACACACCAGCCACTGACCACCAACCGGGAAGCCGCCATACTTTTTGCCTTCCGGTATATCCGATTTCTGCAATAGTTCGAGTGAACCGCCGCCGGCTCCAATAAAAACGAATTTAGCCAGTACATTATATTTTTTGCCAGAACTGAGGTCCTTTACTTTAATCAGCCAGCGATTGTCTTTTTGCTGCTTCAACTTTTTTACTTCGTGATGCAAATGCAGTTGTGCTTTGCCGGTTTTCTGTAAAGACTTCACCAATGCACCGGTAATAGCGCCGAAGTTCACATCCGTTCCTAAAGAAGAATAAGTAGCCGCTACCTTTTCAGAGGCCTCGCGTCCTTCTGTAATTAATGGAGCCCATTGTTCAATAACCTTCTTGTCTTCAGAATATTGCATCTCTTTAAACAGTACGCTTTTCTGTAAAGCATTGAACCTTTTTTTCAGGTACTTTACATCTTTATCACCGCGTACAAAACTCATATGAGGGGTAGAACGGATAAAATCTTTGGGATTAGCCAATCTTTCCTGCTCAATTAAATAAGCCCAGAATTGTTTGGATACTTCGAACTGCTCCATGATAGAGCGGGCTTTATCGGTATGCACCATACCTTTAGCATCCTCGGGTGTATAGTTTAACTCGCATAAAGCTGCATGACCGGTTCCTGCATTGTTCCAGGCATCAGATGCTTCTTCTGCAACATCTTTCAGGCGCTCAAAAATATGGATCGATTTATCTGGCGCCAATTGGTTGATTAGCATGCCTAAAGTAGCACTCATAATTCCACCGCCAATAAGGGCTACATCCGTTTCAATTGTTTCTTTCATCCGTATTCGTGTTTTAATGTTTTCGGATGGCTGCCAAGAGGCAGGCCGGAAACGCTGCAGTACTATAAAGAATTATAACACGCATCGTTTTTTGTAAAATGCGGCGCGAAAATAATGCGAATTGTTCAGCATACCTAAACCAAAGAAAGATTAAATTAAATTATTTAAGGGTATATGACGAAAAACCGATAACAAATTAGAAAATGATTAGAAAATGTAATATTAAATTAATATTGAATGAATCAACTGCCAGGTGTTTACCCGTCAATCATTTCACTTAATTCGAGCCAGCGCATCTCTTTTTCATCTAAAAGCGCCGATAGTTGGCCAATGCGATTGGATAGCTTCTGCAGCTCTTCGAAAGGAATAGTACCATTATTGAGCTGGGTGGTGATTTGCTCTTTTTCTTTATTCAGTTCTTCCATTTCTGTTTGCAATAACTCAAATTCCCGTTTTTCTTTGAAAGAAACCTTTTTCTTCTCAACCGGTGCTGTTTGCTGTGACACAGTTGTTGCTTTAACCGTTGCCTGAGGACTGTTCACAGCCATTTTCTTTTGATCTTCCTGAAGGCGGTATTGCGTGTAGTTACCTGGGAAATCGCTGATGTTCCCCTCTCCCTCAAAAACGAGCAAATGGTCTACCAGACGGTCCATAAAGTAACGGTCGTGGCTTACGATTAACAGGCAACCGGGGTATTCCATTAGGAAGTTTTCCAGCACTCCCAAAGTCGGAAGATCCAGGTCATTGGTAGGTTCGTCAAGGATCAAAAAATTAGGATTGCGGAATAAAATCGACAGCAGGTGCAGGCGGCGTTTTTCACCGCCGCTGAGCTTGCTGATATAAGTATATTGTTTGTCGGGAGTGAAAAGGAAAAGCTCCAGGAACTGTGCGGCGCTTATCGTTCCGCCTTTGGCTAAGGGAAAATGTTCGGCAATATCTTTTACAAATTCAATAACGCGCATATCGTTTTTAACCTGCAGTCCCTGTTGGGAGTAATTGCCAAATATAACCGTGTCGCCGATATTGATTTTGCCGCTATCAGGTTGCTGCAAGCCCTGCAAGATATTCAGGAAGGTAGATTTACCTGCGCCGTTTTTACCGATGATACCTACGCGCTCTCCTTTGCTGAAAGTATAGTCGAAGCCTTCCAGTATTTTTTTCTCGCCATAAGCCTTGTACACTTTTTTCATTTCCACCACTTTTCCGCCCAGGCGGTTCATCTTCATTTGTAACTGCACCTGCTCATTGGTTACCTGCTGCTTGGCCTTTTTTTCTACCTCATAGAAATTATCTTCCCGGCTTTTCGACTTGGTAGTACGGGCTTTCGGCTGTTTACGCATCCACTCCAGCTCGCGCCTGTACAGGTTTTTGGCCTTATCAATACTTGCCAGATCGTTTTCGATACGGGCGGCTTTTTTCTCTAGGTAATTTTCGTAATCGCCTTTATGCACGTATAGATTGCTGCCGTCCATTTCCCAGATCTCTTCCGAAACCGCATCCAAAAAATAACGGTCGTGGGTAACCAGTAATAAGGTTACATTTTCTTTATTTAAGAAATGTTCCAGCCATTCTACCATTTCAACATCCAGGTGGTTGGTAGGCTCATCCATGATCAGCAATACATGCTTGTGCTCAAAGCCAATATCGATCAAAGTTTTGGCGAGCGCCACCCGTTTTTTCTGTCCGCCGCTCAGATTTTTTACCACTGCATCCAGGTGGTGTATTTTTAGTTTGCCGAAGATCTGTTTTACTTTGGCGTCAAAATCCCAGGCATTGAGTTCATCCATTCTTCCCAGGGCATCGGCTATCTTGTCCACATCGTCAGCTTCGCTGGCCGATTCGTAATCCTTGATTGCGGTGATCACGGGATTGTTATGGAAGAAAACATTATCGGAAATCGTTCTTTCCGGATCCAGGTCCGGTTCCTGCTCAAATAGCACTACGTCCACATCTTTGCTGATCCAGAGCTTGCCTTTATCAGGGGTTTCTCTCCCCGCGAGAATCTTTAATAACGTGGATTTACCGGTACCATTGCGCGCTACCAGGGCTATTTTATCACCTTCTTCTATATGAAAAGAAATATCGGAGAACAGGGGCTGAATGCCATAACTTTTTTCTAAACCTTCCGCAGAAACATAATGCATGGCGCAAAAGTAAGCAAGATGTACAGTTACTGCGTTATTTTCGGCAGATCGTGCAAATTACAGTAATCTATTCACCATATACGGTTCCGCCCGGCGGGTTTATGGGTTCAATATGCCCGGACTATATCGATTTTAAAAGGCCGCCGTCTACCGGAATGCTGGTTCCGGTTACATAGGCCGCTTGTTCGGAAGCGAGAAAAGTGACCACATGAGCCAGTTCGGCCGCGGTGCCTAACCGTTGAAGAGGGATGTCGGCAATGGCTTTCGCCTTTATTTCTTTTGTGGTGGTATTCCCCTCCCGGGCCTGCGCTTCGAAAAGCTCGTTCAGCCGCTCCGTGTCAAAATTTCCTGTAAGAATATTGTTGACCGTAATATTATATTTTCCCAGGTCGCGGGATAAGGTTTTGCCCCAGGCTACTACGGCCGCTCTGATTGTATTGGACAGGGCCAGGCTGTCTACCGGCTCTTTAATAGTTCTTGATGTTAGATTAATGATCCGCCCGAAGCGCTGTTCTTTCATGTGCTTTACAGCCAGCGCCGTAGTATATTGTACGGTTTGAAACAGCAGGTCAAAGGCCGATTGATAATCTGCTTCCGTTTTTTCGAGTACGGTACCGGTTTTGGGCCCATTGGTATTGTTAACCAGAATATCAATACGGTTGCTGTTGAAATAGGTTTCGATGGTTTGCTTATAGCTGTGTAAATCAGCAAAATCAACTACCAGGTAGTTATGCTCCTGGTTGGTGGCTGCGGGGAGGGCCGCTGCCAGATCGCGCAATTTTTCGCCGTTGCGCGCCATAAGCGTCACTGATGCACCGCTTTCGGCCAGTTGCCTGGCCACTGCATAACCTAAGCCCTGGCTGGCGCCGCCAACCAGGGCTCTTTTATTTTTCAATGAGATGATCATGCGGGTATTTTCATTTTTATAAGCTTCCTTTCTTTTTCAGCTCTGCAAAAAAGTCATCCAGGTTTACCCCCAGCGATTTTTCGAAAGATGCTTTCATATCTTCCGGCTGGGGATGCTTATGCTTCCAGTTTTTGAAGTATTCCTGGAAGGCGGCATCTATTTTATCGCGACCAAACATCTGCTCCAGCTCATATAACCAGATCGATGCTTTGAGATAAGAAATCAACCCATATTCTTCCGATGTTTTAAAATCGGCTGCAGGTTGGTCTATCGCTGCTTCCATGGGGATAGATGACAGTGCCCTGTAAGCAGTTTTCTGAAAATCGTCAAGAGGTAACTGCTTCATTTGAGGCGGCATCTGGTCTCGGAAGATGGAATTGTACCGGTATTTCTCCGCCTCATACCTGAACTGGTAATAAGTGTTCAATCCTTCATCCTGCCAGGTATGCATGCGTTCATTACTGCCCAGCATGCTCATAAACCAGTTATGTCCTATTTCATGGGCGATCACACCATCCAGGTATTCTTTACTGGCATCCGGAACGGTTATCAGGGTGATCATCGGGTATTCCATACCACCGCTGGAATTGTTTTTGGGCCCTTCAAACACCTGTACGGTCGGGTAGTCGTATTCGCCTATTTTTTCACTGTAATACCGGGTACCTTCTTTAGCGTAGTCAATACTGTTGTTCCAGATCGTATTGGGCTTGTTTTTGTAATAGGTAAACGCATCTACTATTTTGCCGGAGCGTAATTGTAGCGTGTCATATTGTATCACTACTCCTTTTTCAGCAAACCAGGCAAAATCGGGTACATTCTCTGCATGATAGGTTAATGTTTTATTGCCTGATTTTCCTTTATATAATTCCGCTGTGCCGGTACGATCTGCGGCATTTTTGGAGCCAATAGTTTTGTATTGATTCAACTCGTCTTTGTTTTGCAAGATACCGGTAGCACCCACCACATATTCCGCAGGCAAAGTGATATTTACTTTAAAGTTGCCATACTCGCTGTAATACTCGCCCATGCTCAGGTAGGGAAACTCATGCCATCCCTTCTTGTCAAATACTGCCGGCTTGGGATACCATTGGGTAGCCATATATTGCCCGTCTGCAAAACCGGAGCGGGAAAAATAGGAAGGCAATTTTACCAGGAAATCGGTAGCAATGGTAGCAGATGCGCCCGGCTTTAGCGCCTTGGGCAGTATCACTTTAATGATATCTATATAATTGGGGTTGCTATGGGGTTCTGTTTGGGCTATTTTTCCATCAACCTTGAAATTTAAACCACTAATAGCTCCACGCGTAATTTGCGTTAAATCTTCTTGCGAGGTGGGGTCATTTCTGAGCTGCTGAAATAAGGCCGTACTATCATTTTTATAAGCGTTTGGCCAGATATGAAACCAGATAAAATTTAATGACTCGGGTGAGTTGTTTTTGTATACAACCTGCATATTGCCTTTTAGTGAGTGGCTTTTGTCGTCTAGTGCTACATCAATTTTATAATCCAGGTGCTGTTGCCAGTAACTGTCCTGCGCAAAAACCGTTGTTGTTAAGGTTAGCAAAAGGGATAAAGATAATAATCTTACCATGTGTGTAAATTTTTTGAAAGATAAGGAGAATTTGAAAGCTGTTTATAAAGAAACCTGCCAGTACAAACAGTTGGTGCTTGTTAAGAGTTTCATAAACGGTATTTAAATAAAATAGAAAATACTGAGTTCTTACATGCTTAAACGAATGTTTCCATCTTATATAGGGGTAAATGGGCGAACAGTTGTATTTCTATTATAGGTCTGCCAGGGTAGCCGACCATCTATTTTAATATGAAAATTAAAAGTATGAAAACGATATTTCTATACATTACGCTGCTGTTACCGGCCCTATTTTGTATTAATTTTTGCAGCGCCGGCGATTTTAAATTAATAAAGGCCGAAAGGAATATATCGCTCTATGAACGCTGGGTAAGGCATAACGGCCATACGGTAAGGGAGTTAAAGGCCGATTTTACAGTTAAGGCTGCAACGGCTCGGGATGTGGTAGCATTATTAAAGAATCCTGCTAAGTGGGCGCGCTGGAACACCAATGCCAGCAATTACAAGATAGCCTACACCGGTAACGACGCAGTTTGGCTCACTTACGTACGGTACAAAATTCCATGGCCAATGGATGACCAGGACTGCAGCCTGAAATACACCTTTAACAAGAGCGATTTGAACAGCCCGGTATGTAATATTTATTTTGAAGCCTTTGCTACCGAAAAATTCCCAGTTGTAAAAAATGTTACGCGCATAACAGGCACCCTGGGCAAATGGATGGTGGAGAAATTAAGCAACGGGAGTTTGAAAATTACCTACCAGATCGTAACGGATAAAAGCGCCAGCGTTCCCCGTTGGGTATCGGACCCCATTGTGCACGACAACCTTTTTAAGACCATTTCGGAGTTCAGGAAACTGTTGGAGCAGGCATCCTGATCGATGTAAAATATGGGTGGAGTCAGATAAACCGGGGGAGGGAGGCCCGCGCTTATCGCCTTGCCGCTTGTTCGTTAACGAAAAAGCTAACCAGTATAAGCCCCGCTGCAAAGCCACCTACGTGCGCTGCATAAGCAATGCCACTTCCTTCGCGGCCCATGGCGCCCCAGCCTTCAATTAACTGAAGGGCGATCCATAACCCGAGCGCAATAAAAGCATTGACCCTGATGATGAAAGGGATTAAAAAGATGCGGATCTTGTTTTTAGGAAACAACAGGATATAACCGCCCAGCACGCCTGCAATCGCACCTGATGCGCCCACACAAGGCGTATAGAGCCCGGTGTGGGTATACGTGGAAATAAATACATGGGATAGTGTTGCCAGGATACCGCAAAGCAGGTAAAAAATAAGATATTTTTTGTGGCCCATCACATTTTCCAGGTTGTCGCCGAATATCAGGAGGTACATCATATTTCCTATGATGTGTGCAAACCCTCCGTGCATGAACATGGATGTGAGGATCGTTCCATAAACCGGAATGGGCGTGACCTTAAGTCCCCCGCCGACTATATCCCGGTTCGAGATAATCTCTTCCGGTACCGCAGCATAGCTGCCGAGGAATGCTTCGTTAGTGCCCATGCCCTGGGCAAAAACAAATACCAGTATATTAACGGCGATCAGCAGATAATTGATGTAGGGGGTAATCGTGCGTCCTGAGTTGTCGTCTCCAATGGGAATCATAAGCGTTGAATTTTTAAATATGTTGCAATGAACTTATCAAAAAACCTGCCGTCTAACGTCTTAAAGAAGTTCCCCATATTAAAATACACAGCATTACCACTAATAAAATAATAAATGCGGGTTTCCATGTTTCCCAAAACACTTTTCCTGCCAGCTCCTCTTCTTTTTGCCGGAGCATTTCAATGT
>JBQGCI010000054.1:0-2002 GCA_052038405.1 Acinetobacter pittii | reverse complement strand
CACCACTTCTTGACCCAACAGGGATTTAGAATCTACCATTTCTCCTTTTAAGTTGCGCAGCTTAAAAGACGGGGTTTCTTTATCTGTGATAATCTGGGCGAGGTGGTTCTTAATATTTTCATTCAGCTCAGCTTTTTGTTGGTCAATGAAGCCGTCGAAACCGGTAAGGCTTCCTTTGTTCAGGTTTTGGTATAGCGACTTTAATGCATCATGGTATCCAAACTGCCCAGTTTTATATAATGAAGTATACTGATTGAAGGCTTCCAGCTCCCTCCCTGTCATTTGCAAAGCTTTGGCATACCCGGGCGCGAACTCAACAGCACGGTCTGGTACCAGTTTCCGGGCATCTTCCAGGTAGGTCAAAGCTTCCTGGTACTTGCCCCTTGCCAGCAATACTGCCGCATAAGTTTGTACATAGCCCGGATAGCCTACTGCGGCAAATTTCGCTTTATTACTTTGATCGTTACTATTAATAAACCCCAGCGCATCTTCGATACTTTTCTGGATCAAAGGTAAAGCAGTAGCAGTATCTCCCTGTTTCAACAACTCTTCTGCAATAGGAATATAACCCTGGGCCCGCCAGAATTTTTCCTGCATATTATCAAGCAATTTCAGGCTTTGTTCTTTTTTACCTTCTTTCATCAAATCCCTGGCAAAAGCAGCTGTAATATAATCGTATACAATGCCGTCGCCCGGAAACTTATCCATCGGGAATTTTTTAAGAATGGCATTATACTGCTTCTCCTTATCTTTCAGCTCTTTCAGGTCATAGTATTTCGATATCTCCTTGCTTCTCGCTATTTTACCTTTGGGATGTAATTTCAGTGCACGCTTTTCAACAGCTTCAGCATCAGCGGTCTGCTTGCGATAGTTTAGAAAATTATAGTAGAGTTGCAGATCTTCTTCCTTCTCCGTTATTTTAGCATCTGCAACAATTGCTTTTTCCAGGGAATCCTTTTGCGCTTCCGTTCCTTTCTCAAAAATTTCTCCGAGGATGCGGCCTTTTGAATTCGATCCGTCCTGGGCATGAATTCCGCAGGCAATTAATAATGCGAGTGCTAGAATGGCATTTTTTTTCATTTTAGTGTTTTAATATTTATAAACAAAATCGATTATCTTTTTGAACCCGTTAAATACATGGGTGTAGTTATTGCCAAGGTCTCCCACAGAAGAAATATTAAAGTAGTAGACTTTGCCTTCTGTACCGTTCCAGGTGGCAACAACCAATCGCTGCAAACCTGTTCCAGGCGCTGCTCTTACATAGTCCATTTTGGTAACCGTTTCACCTGCAGGAAGATTAAACGTTTCGGTCGTTACATTCGAAGTGGTCTCATATTTAAATAATTTGCTACCTACCGCGTAAAAAATATGAGGAGTAAGGGTAGATGAGGCCAGCGCGGTGGCGTTTATAATACCCGGCGCATTCATAACTGTTTTAGCAATTGTAACTACAGGATCATCGGTAGAAGCAACTGTTCTGAACTGCAGCAGGTAGGGGGTACTACCCTCCTTCATTACTGCATTGTAACGGTCTAATACGTTGGCAGAATCCAATAACATCAGATCCATACCTACATTATTCATGTTAAAAACAGTGCTCGCTGCTGCAGGAAAAGCCGTAAGTGCATTCAATCCTACAGAATAAAACCGTTTATATTTTTTATCATAGACTATTACCTGGTAGGTAGCTGCATAAGTACTGCCGCCGGCGAGGTAAGGCGCTATATCATAATCGTAAACGCCCGCAGGATTTACAATGGCTTCGCCCCACTTTTTGATACCCGGGAAACCGCCCACCATATTGGTATGTACCTGACCGTTGTTGATCGCTACGCCCATACGCTGCCATGGATTACCCCTGTCTATATAAGAGGCCCAGCCTATGAAAGCGGGCTTTACAACTTTTGGCCGGCTAAAGAAAAGGTAGCCAATATCAAATTTTTTAGTCAATGTCAAACTACTTAATTCGATGGCATCATTTTCTGTTTGAATGTATATACGA
>JBQGCI010000053.1:0-8945 GCA_052038405.1 Acinetobacter pittii | reverse complement strand
AAGGATCTGAATATGTTTCACCGGAAGCCGGCATCGTTACCGCTTCAGCTCCATTAAATTTAAGGGTCTGCTGCGTGGATGGATCAATCACACTTCCTGCTCTTGCTACGGCAACAGCAACTGTCTTCAGAGTGACCGGATCTTTACTAAAGGCATTGGAAAAACGAAGGCGTAGCTTTTCCCCGCCAATGGAAACCCGTACTACCTGCCTTATGGTATTATTGCTAAGACCTGGTTGGGGCGGCATGTTATTAGGCTCTACCAGCTGTGGGGCGGTTGCCCAGGTACCTACCCATTTCCCAGTATCGACTGTTTTTGTTATACTTTGTTGACGACTGCCGCTGCAAGAACCAAGCAGGGTCCACACCAGTAGTATTGCAACAGCATTTAATATTTTTTGTGCTTTTTTAATCATTGAACCACCCGCTAATTTATTCAACTATGATTTTTTTGCCCATCAATGCCAGCATAGAGGCCGCATAACGCCTGCCCAGCTTGCGGTATCCGGCAGCGCTGAAATGCAATCTGTCTTTAACACCCTCGCAACCAGCAGAAGAAATAACGTGCGCATTAGGAACAACCTGCGGCAAAGTGGAGATAATCTTATTCATACTGGCACAGGCTCCATTCTGATCTTCTGATACCAGGTGACCCGCCAGCAGCGGAATAGAATTAGGTTGTAGATTCAAATCTTTTAACAAATTATCATAAACATCTTTCACCTTCCGGGTCCAAAGCGTGTCGCCGGTATTAGACTCTCCCTGGTGCAATAAAATTCCTTTGATCAATCCCGACTCCTGGGCAATACGTGCCATGTCTACCAGCCGCTGATAAGGATCACCATCGTAAGCTTTCACGGTATTCTTCAGCCAATCGGGCGAACCATCCACATACGACTTAAAATTGTTCTTATCGAACAACTCGATCTTACAGCCCCCCACAGAAACATTAATAACGCCTACAGTTATATTTTTGGGTAAATGCTCCAGCATGGTTCTTCCAAAATAATCAGCCGGCGTGAGCCCGGTATTGCAGCGTGCCAGCGGTGGTAACGCGGTGTACCAATTCCCCTGCTGTCTGCCCCGATTATCGCAATCTACGGCAGCCAGTACTTTAAATCTATCACTAACGCCGGCGCTGTCTTCGGTTTGTGGTCTTGCATGCCCTTCCATATTAGATTGTCCGAGGCATAAATAGATATGAAAGTTTTTATCCTGGGCTGTTAAAACATTGACTGCCATGAGTAAGGTTACCAGTAGCACCCCTCTTCTGCTGTTTTTAAAGAATGTCTTCATTGTTTTTATTTGAATAATAACTGGGAAAATTGATATAGGTTGTTACGCCACACCGGCCAGGTATGACCACCCGGATGCTCGCTATAGGTATATTTAATGCCTAACTCATCGAAACGCTCCAACATGGCTTTACAATTGTTAAAAGCAATGTCTTCTTTTCCTCCCATTGCGATCCAGAAGCGCTTAACATTTGAATTGATGGCTGCCGCATTGACCTTCATAAAATCATACTGGGGAGTGGATAACTCGGGTTGATTTGCCCACCACCCTGAGCTGAATACGCCTATATATCCAAACTGGTCATGATTTTTAATACCTGTATGCAGGGTTTGCAAACCTCCCATTGATAAACCCGCTAGCGCCCGGTTCGATGCGCCTTGCGCCACGCGGTAGTTTTTTTCTACAAACGGAATAACCGAACGCATCAGCTCATTTTCGAAGGTTCGTAATGAACGCTCGTTGAAAGCTGCGCCGGTACTGAAATTGCCGTCGGCCATCACAATCAGCATCGGATGCGCTTTCTTTTCTGCGATCAGGTTGTCGAGTATCAGATCGGCTTTGCCCTGTGTAGCCCAGCCTCGCTCATCTTCACCGCCGCCGTGCTGTAAATAAAGAACCGGGTATTTACCGGCTACATTTTGATCATAGCCTGGTGGGGTATAGATGTATAATTGCCGCCAGCTGTTGCTTGTGGCAGAGAAATATTTTTTGATCCTGATATCACCATGCTCCACATCTTTTAAAGCATAATATTGATCTCCTTCAAACGGGATCTCGATGCCCGAGGCCATGCGGCCCATACCGTAAAAAGTTTCGCTGGCCGGATCAGCTACAGGTAGATCATCTATCAATAAAGAATAATAATTAAAACCCGGATTCACCGGCTCGGTGGTGACAGACCACACGCCATCTGCCCCCTTCACCATATCGTACTTTTTGCCGAGGTCCACCTGTACTTTTTGTGCACCGGAGGCCTTGGTACGAAATACCACACGACGGTTGGCCAACACCTGCGGATAAGCTGCCGACCTTATATTGGTGGCGGCCTTCTCCCCCAGAACTGTGTATTGGGGAAACACCGATGGATCTACGGGTTTAAATAAAAACTGGGAGAACATATACAGGTCGTTCTTCCACACTTTAAAATCGTGCCCCCCGGGTTCGATATAATAAATATGCGGTACGCCATTCGCCTTCATATAATCTGCAGTCCGTTTGGAATTCCCTATTAAACCATCCTGATCGCCGCAGGATATCCACAGCAACTTCAGCAAGCGTTTGGCTTTATCTGCATCGGGTAATAGTTTCTCAGGTTGCCGGGTATTGGGTGCGGAAGAGAAGCCACCTATCCAGGCAAACTGGTCGAGGTTGCCTAAGCCAAAATTCAGCGATTGTCCGCCGCCCATGGACAAACCTGCCAATGCCCTGCTCCCGCGGTCTTTTAGTACCGGGTATTTCTTTTCAATGAAAGGGATCAGATCATTCAACAGATCCTTTTCGAAAGTGGCAAATGAAGCGGACTTCTCCTGTTGGGTGGTTTCTTTGCTATTCCAACGATCGTCCTTCAGGGCACGTCCATTGGGTAATACCACCATCATAGGTTGTATCCGGCCTGCGGCAAAAAGATTGTCGAGTATTACATGAGGAACGCCCTGGTTCAACCATTCTTTTTCATCACCTCCAATTCCGTGCAATAAGTACAGCACCGGCAGCTTTTGTTTTTTTGGGGCGCCCGGAGTGGTATACACCAGCGCCCGCCGATTGCTACCTACCGTTTGGGAGGGATAGGTAATAGTATCGATTTTCCCTTTGGGTTGATTTGTCTTCACCTCATCAAATCCTTTTGGCGCCAGCATTTCAAAGTTTTGCGCCTGCACGCTCCAACACGAGATAAAAAAAGAAATGACCAGTAATCCTTTTTTCATTTTAGCTTTATTATTTTCTATTTTATCCAACTGTTATTTTTTATTCGTTATTATTTTCTTTTTGAGTGATACAGGAAAAAATCGGTCATCATTTTGAAATACTGACCGGTAAACATGCCCGGGCCATGCTGGCCTCCGTTTACCAAAACATACTGTGATGGCACTTTGGCCCTTTGCAATGCACTATAGAGCAATTCGCTCTGGCAGGCGGGTACCACTACATCCCTGTCCCCATGGAGAATTAAGAAAGGCGGTGTTCTTTTATCAATATAGATAACAGGATCAAGCAATGCACATTTGTCATAATTATCATCGACTTTGCCACCAATAAGCACTTCTTCCGGCGTATTGGGCTGACGGGTTTCTTTGCCCCGGCATGAATCGATCATCCACAAATTAGTAGGGCCAAACCAATCAACTACAGCATGTACCTTACTGCTGTACCCGGTATAATTTCCCAGGCTACCCTCTATATCCTGTGTTATCTTTCCAACGGTAAAGCTTTTAACGGTACCGGAAGTACCAGCCAGCGCTGCGAGATGTCCACCCGACGAATAACCTGTAATTCCAACAAAGGAGGTATCCAGCTGATACTTTTGGGCTTCGCCACGTATAAACCGCAGCACTGCTTTTATATCATGAATCTGTGCCGGAAATTTAGCCTCATTACTCGATCGGTGGTTGGGGGCCACTACTGCAAACCCGGCGTCCAGCAAAGGCTTTGCCATTGTTTGGACAGCTGCACCTTTTAAATTATTGCCAAACCATGCACTCCCGTAAACCACCACAACAACAGGGTAAGATGCTTTCTTTACCTGAGGTATGCAAATATCCATATCATGACAGGACTTACCATCATTGGCATAATTTACATCTTTAAACACTGATGAATAGGCACCTTGCGCCAATACCCCTTTGGCGACAAGTAATGATAAGAAAGTGGCACAGATCTTCATCCGGTCAACTACTTTTTAAATAATAACGGAGCGAATTCATACAAGCTCCTTCTCCAGGAATGCCATTCATGGCCGGTTTCAGGCGATACATAAGATACGCCTCTGATGCCTATTTTATTCCATTCTTCAGCCGCGGCGGGTATGCGGGCTGCACCGCCTTCTTTTCCGCCAAAACTCATGAACACCAGTTTCCCGTTCTTCTTAAATGCATTGATATCGGTAATTTCAGATGGCACGAAAGTGCCGCTGCTGAACATGCCTACATAAGCGAACTTTTCAGGATTACCGATCACCAGTGAACGTGTTTGCATACCACCCATCGAAAGGCCGGCCATAGCGCGGTTTTCAGGATTGGCTATCACGCGATAATTAGCTTCTATGTAGGGTATCAGGTCGTTGAACAGCACCTTCTCAAACTCAGCAGCAAAGTTCATTCCACCACCCGGGCCGCCTCCGGGCCGGGGTGCATTACCTGGCGCAGCCTGGGCAGGCGGCGTCTGGCCCTGCGGAGGAGCGGACGGGCGGCGCATTCCCCCAAGATTGACGCTGCTGTTTTCCATTACAATAATAAAGGGCTTCGCTTTGCCTTCGGCTATCAGGTTATCCATAATTAATCCGGCATAGCCCTGGCTGCCCCATCCGGTTTCGTTTTCTCCCATACCATGTTGCAGGTACAACACAGGATATTTTTTCGAGGTTTCCTTTTCATATCCCGGCGGTGTGTAAATATAAACCGGGCGCATGCGGTTGGAAGATTTTGAGAAGTAATAGCTTTTACGAAGATCGCCGTGCGGCACATTCTTTAGTGTAAAGAAAGCAGAATCGGCAGCCGGTATTTCAATGCCACTACCCCAACGGCTGGCTCCATAGTAATAAAAGCTTCCAGGATCGGGAACCGAAGCTCCATCCACATTCAGCTGGTAGTAATGAAATCCTGCATCCTGGGGAGCCGATTCACCTGTCCACACGCCGGCTGTATCTTTTTTCAGGTCGTATTTCTTACCGCCGATATCCAGTTGCACGAGGTTGGCCTGTGGTGCCGCAATGCTGACCCTAACGGCGCCCTGGCTATTCACTTTAGGAAACTGCCTGCCCTGTTGTGTAGTAGATGACACTTTAAAATCATCAACGACGGATTGCGCAGTCGCAACGCCACCTGCCCATACAGCTACCATTAAAAAGGAAAAATATTTATTATTCACGTGTGGATGTTTATATTATTAAAAGACAATCGCAGTAGGTTGGTGTTACTTTTTAAACAACAGCGGCGCCAGTTCCTTTAAGCTTCTACGCCAGGTTTGAAATTCGTGTGCCGTATTGGGAGATACATAAGATACGCTGTTGAAGCCAGCTGCTTTTAATTCATCTGCTGCTTTCTTTACGCCATCAGGGTTCTCTTTGCTGCCACAACTTAAAAAGATCAATTTTACTTTTGATTTATCTTTTATATCAGCAGGCGCATAGGTTCCGCCACTTAATAAAGCATAGTGGGAAAACACATCCGGATTGGCCAGGGTAACCATTTTGGTTTCCATGCCTCCCATAGATAGGCCCGCCATTGCCCTGTTGGGTTGATCGGGCTTGGTACGGAAGTGGGCATCTACGTAAGGGATCAGTTCTTTCACCAACACCGTTTCAAATGAATCTATTTTGAAATCCCTGATGCGGCCCCATTTAATTTCATTGGTCATACCATAGGTCATCACAATGATAAAGGGCTTAATTTTTCCTTCTGCGATCAGGTTATCCATGATCAGATGAGCCAGGCCCTGGTTCGTCCAGGCGGTCTCGTCTTCTCCCCAACCGTGCTGCAGGTACAATACAGGATATCGGTTGCTCAGATCTTTACTGTAACCCGGCGGTGTATAAACAAAAGCCCGGCGGGACGTTTGCGTGCTTTTAGAGGGAAAAAGAATTTGAGAAACATGGCCATGAGGTACATCTTTCAACGCGTAAAAGTCCTGGTCCTGAGCCGGTATTTCAATTCCGCTCTCCCAGCGCGTTGATCCGAAAAAGTTCAATGCCCCCGGATCATTAAACCTGCCGCCATTTACGGTAAGATTATAATAGTGAAAACCCTCATCCATGGGCCCTTCGGTAGTGCCGCTAAAAAATCCGTCAGCGCCTTTTGTGAGCACTGTGCCGCCTCTTCCGCCTAATCCCAAACTCACTTTAACACTGTCGGCTGCAGGAGCGTGTACCCTGAAACGTGCATAGCCCTGCGAATTTACCTGTGGGTAGGCCTGTCCCGGTTGATTAAAGCGGGAGGGCTTAAAATCTTCTTTTATCGACTGCGCCATTAACAAACCACTGGAAAAAGTGGCTGCTAAAAGCAGAGATGTCATTTTCTTATTCATAATGGCCTGTTTGATTTATTTAAAAAGCAATGATGCAAATTGATGGAGGCACCGGCGCCAGGTTAACCATTCATGCGCTGTTCCTTCTGATACATAGTAGTGATATTTCACACCGGTTTGATCCAGCATCGATCTGAAAGCGCCGATCGAAGCCGGAAATGGCACCGGCTCTTTGCTTCCGGCACCCAACCAAAGCAACTTCAATTGCCTGTTCAGCGAAGGGGCATCTTTAAACGCTCCGTTCATGAAGGCAGATACTTCAATCGGATCCGATTTAGGATAATTCGCAGTGCCGCTGAAGGCGCCCAAATAGTTGAATTGATCCAGGTTTTTCATAACTATTTGCATGGTTTGGTTAGCACCCATGGACAACCCGGCCATAGCCCGGTTATCTTTATTAGCAATGGTTCTGTGGGTTTTATCGATCATCGGAATTACTTCATTCATCAATACCTGCTCAAAAGGAAAAGGTCCTGTGGGCGTTGGGTTAAAGGGCTTATTGTCGCCCGACAATGTAGCGTAGCCATTATCCATGACAACGATCATCGGCACTGCTTTCTTTTCTGCAATTAAATTATCGAGAATCAGGTTGGCTTTTCCCTGAACCGGCCAACCTGTTTCATTTTCTCCGCTACCATGCTGGAGGTATAATACCGGATATTGGATTGAACTATTGTCGTATCCGGGTGGTGTATAGATAAAGCAACGGCGCCAGCTGTTGGTTAGATTTGAAAAGTAAAGCTGTTCCCGAACCTGCCCGTGCGGTACCTGTCTGAGCTCATAAAAAGACCTGTCCTGTGCCGGTACCTCTATGGCACTGCCCCAGCGACTGGCGCCATAAAAATAGAGGCTGCCCGGATCGGGCACCGATGCGCCATCGATGTTTAACTGGTAATAATGAAATCCCTCATCCTGGGGGTCTGAATCACCCGTCCAGAAACCATCGGCGTTCTTTTTCAAATCATACTTCTTTCCTCCTAAATCCAGTTGTACTGATTGAGCAGCAGGTGCCAGGATACCCGCGCGAACCCGTCCTTCGCTATTTACCTGTGGGTACTTACGGCCATTCTGTGTGGTTTCAGAAGGCTTGAAATCATCCTTTGCAGTTTGGGAGAATGCAGTTCCGCATGAAACCAGCGCGAAACATACCCAACCCAAAAGCCTGATATTTTTCATCTTTGGATTATTAATTTGAATATTGGAAAAGTCAATAGCTTATGCTCGCATTCATCGGCTTATTGCTGCGGTCTTCCCCCTCCTGGCCGGCCGCCAAAAGCATTGGGATTAACGGCAGGCTCCACCGACATTTTCCGGTATTCCGCAAAACTTGCCTGGTTAACCGGTTTAAACAGCAATTGGGCATACATGTACAGGCCATTCTTCCAATGCTTGAAATCGTGGTTACCGGGCTCAATAAAATAAATATGAGGAACTCCTTTTTCTTCAAAATAATCGTGTGTACGCTTGCTGAAGCCCAGTAAACCATCGCTGGCACCGCAGGAAATAAATAATAATTTCAATTGTTGTTTAGCCTTTTGAGGATCTGGTAACAATTCTGCAGCAGGTTTCGTGTTGGGAGCAGATGAAAAGCCGCCCACCCATGCGAATTGATCCAGGTTACCTAGTCCGAAATTTAACGACTGGCCACCTCCCATTGACAAACCTGCAATAGCGCGGCTTTCCCTGTTTGATATAGCCGGATAGTTTTTTTCTATAAAGGGAATGAGGTCGTCAATCAGATCCCTTTCAAACGTAGCAAATGCCTGTACTTTAGCGGGCTCCATAATATTTCCGCCCGCGCGGTCATCTTTCATAGCTCTGCCATTAGGCATCACCACGATCATCGGCACTGTTTTTCCGTCGGCGATCAGATTATCCAATATCACCTGGGGGGTGCCTCCGTTCAGCCACTCCAACTCATCGCCTCCAATCCCATGCAGCAGGTACAATACCGGGTATTTCTTTTCTTTTGAAAAACCCGGAGGCGTGTATATGGTTACCTTTCTGTCAGCACCTACTGTTTTCGACGGGTAAGTAATAGTTTCAACTTTCCCCTTAGCCACAGACGGGCGCACCACGTCAAAGCCTGCAGTGGCGGGCTGCACTGCATTTTGAGCGAATAAAGAAATACCTAATGCTGTTACGAATAGTAAAGAAAACGTCAATTTTTTCATATGCATATTTTAAATTAAGTCTGCGGTTGTTATTACTTCCCGTTTATTTCCGGTATCTCGAACCTCACAACTGTTTCCATAGTTTCAGGTATCCAGTCGTTTGTGCCAACATGAAGCAACAGCGATGCATTTTAATGTGTCAAAAATCCAATTCTGCAGGCAAGCACAAATTATAATTATCAAAAGGACATTTAAAGGCTAAAATAATGCTTTTCCACCAAATAATGCAACCGATTGC
>JBQGCI010000052.1:0-10470 GCA_052038405.1 Acinetobacter pittii | reverse complement strand
AATCAACCTTGAGAAAATGATAAAAAACCGAAAGTGAATTGCCATTCAGATTAACCACGGATCTGCTTGTTGCAGATCGTTTGCATTGTTGAAGCTAAACTTTTTAAAAAAAATGTAAAGGATCACTTTACAACTACAAACACAGCCAATTATGTTTTATAAGGTGTACGCTGATTTAAAAAAGCAGAAAACCGGAAGAATGCCCGGGAGGTTCTTAGGGCTTTTTTTTCCAACGCTGATGCTGATAACAGCGGTATCCGGCATCAGTGAGGCGCATGCGGATATAGGAAAGATCAAAAAAAATTACGGATTCATCTACCCGTTTTTGTCCAAAAATAAATTTAAGATTCCATTTAAGATGCTGGATATAATAGGTCGTGTCACCGATACGTCCGGCGTAGCATTGAGCGAAGTATCAATCGCTGTTAAAGACTCCAGGATAGGTACGGCAACCAATTCATCCGGTCAATATTCCTTGTCGGGCGTTAACGAAGATGCAGTTCTCATCTTTTCCTATGTAGGCTATACTACCCAGGAAATTCCGGTTGGTGGCCGGAGCCGTATTGATGTGGTTATGCGAACGGTTGAAGACAGTCTGAATGCTGTTATTATAAACGTAGGTTATGGCCGGCAACGCAAAGAATTTTTAACCTCTTCGGTAAGTACGGTATCGGGCGCTGAGCTGGTAAAAGCGCCGGTTCCTAACATCAGCACTGCGTTGAAAGGGCAGTTAGCGGGCCTGGTAGCTATCCAGAGTTCGGGCAAACCTGGCTCGGATGGGGCTTCTTTGAACATTCGCGGTACGGGTACCTATACAGGGCAAACGGCTCCACTCATAATGGTAGACGGAATTGCCCGCGATACCTATGATGATATTGATCCTAATGAAGTAGAGAATATCAGTATTTTAAAAGATGCAGCGGCAACCTCGGTTTTTGGAGTAAGAGGTGCAAACGGTGTGATACTCATTACCACCAAACGTGGTCAGAGCAGTACGGTGCCTTCTATTAATTTCACTGGTCAAACCGCGCGTTCCTCCTTTACGAATTTACCCCGTTTTGTTAACTCATATGAATATGCCACATTGTTAAATGAGCAGGCTTTAGGAGATTATTGGGTGAAGCATGCAAAAGATCCGGACATCCAAACCTGGGAGGATTTTGTCAGGAAACGCGACGCCAATTGGCGCACTGATGGAGCTATTAACTTTACAGACGACGATATTCGCTATTTTCAGAATGCCCATACACCTACCTTATTGAATGGTGAACGCAATCCGTGGTACGACCCTTATTTCCATCCGGATACAGACTGGAAGAAAATGTTGTTCAGGGACGCTACCAGTACTTCCCAGGCTAACGTGAACATGCAGGGTGGCAGCAAGTCCATGCGGTATTTTGTATCGTTGGGATACTTAAACCAGGATGGTTTGTTCCGTACCGACTATATGGCTTATGACAAAGACATGCAGTTCAATAAAAAGCGTTACAACCTCCGTGGAAACCTGGACTTTGACGTAACAGAAGATTTTAAAATTGAATTGAACCTGGGTACGCAGTTCGTAACCATCGGCGGAATGGATAATGATGGGTACATCTGGGAGAAGAGGATCTTGTGGGCTTTTCCCATGAGCTCACCCGGCCTGGTGAATGGCAAATATGTAGTGCCGCTAAGCGCCAATGGTGATGATCGTTATAACCCGATGTATGCCACAGAGAATTCAAACTACTGGAATAAAACGAACAATAGTATTTTAAATTCTGCAGTAATCGGCACCTATAAATTGGATAAAATTACAAAAGGCCTGCAGGTAAGGGTAATAGGATCTTACGATAGTTATTTCGCCAGCAGAAGTTACGGACGCTACCTGCCTTTACTGTATGATATGCGTCCCAATCCCAATGGAGATCCGTTGGATCCTATTTTGTCTCAACGTAATGAATTGCAGCCGCCCAGCATCAATGCCGATTTTTTTCTCGGTAAATGGCGCAAGATGTATGTAGAGGGGACTATTAATTATAACCGCAGCTTTGGCAAACATACGGTAGCTGGTATGTTACTTGCCAACAGGGAGAAGCGTTTTGACCCTAACCTGCAGTTTCAGTTACCTGCGGGTTACCAGGGCACCACAGGTAGATTAGGTTATAATTATAATGGTAAATATCTTTTTGAATATGCGGTTACTTATAACGGATCAGAGAACTTTCCCGAAGGCAGGCGTTACGGCTTATTTCCGTCTTATTCCGGATCCTGGATCGTTACCAACGAAAAATTTTATCAGAAAAATGATATACTTAGCTTCCTGAAACTTCGTGGGTCTTATGGTGAAGTAGGTAATGATCGCATTGGCGGGGCACGCTATCTGTATTTACCGGATACCTGGAAAAACAATACCGGATATACTTTTGGCGATCGTAATACCGCACGTTATATCAACGGAGTAGATGAAGCCGCATTGGGAAATCCGAATGTAACCTGGGAAGTATCCAAAGAAATAAACCTGGCACTCGATACCCGTTTTTTTGCAAGCAAGCTCTCGGTAACCTACGAATATTTTATCAGGAACCGCTCCAATATTCTTTCTTACAGGGGAACTGTTCCGGCAATTGTTGCTGCAAACCTGCCTCCTTATAACCTGGGTAAAGTTAAAAGCTGGGGACATAATTTTGAAGTACGGTACAATGAAAATATAGGCGCTTTTAACTTCTTCGTGAATACCAATGGCGCCATCCAGCGAAATAAAATTATTTATCGGGATGAGGCCGTCTTTCCCGGGCTGGAGTACCAGGCTTCTACCGGCAGACCTAACGGTCAGCAGCTATTGCTAACCGCTGATGGTTTGTACACTTCCTGGTCGCAGCTGTATGCCATTGACGGCAATGGTAATCCTGTTCTTTCTCAACCTGTGCGTGCGTTAAAAGATGGTAATCCCTACACCGAGATCAACGGTAACCCGGTATATGTAAAAGACCTGGGCTATGGCGGGCGTGCTTTACAGCCTGGAGATATCCGTCTTATAGATGTGAATGGAGATGGACTGATCAACGAAAAAGACCGCGTAAGGCAGGGGTATGCTACTGCTCCCATTTATAGCTATGGAGTAACAGTAGGTTTCCGGGTAAAAGGATTCGATGTATCAGCTCTTTTTGCGGGCATGGCGGGCGTAGCCAGGGGCGCAATGAACACCTATCACTTTGACAAGCAGCAGGCACTGTTTGAGGTAGATATGTACCGTTTCAGCCTGGATCGTTACAACAATGGTGAAAAGATACTTTTTCCCTCGCCCAGCTATGATAAAGGCGCTTCCGGATTTGGTGCTGAGAATGCAGGTAACACTTATTTCCTGGTTAATACTTCTTATACGCGGCTACAAAATATGACTGTCGGTTACACGCTTACAAAAGCTTTTATGACACGTTTAGGTGTGAAATCGGCCCGTATTTATGTAAATGGAGACAATCTGTATACCTGGTCAAAGGCAAAGATCTGGGGCGACCCGGAGAATCTCGGAAACCAGGGATACCCTCTGTACAAAACTTATAATATGGGTATCAACCTGAATTTCTAAAAGGGTAAAAAGCCTTGTCAAAAAAACGATTGTCTGATTTTTAAATTTAGAAAATGAAACGAAATATATATCACCCTCACAACAATTGTATCAGCAAAGGTAATTGGGGTATTACGGCCGGATTGTTTGATTGGCCTGGAAAAGTGAAGCACCTGCTTTGGGTGGCATCTGTTGTGATAAGCGCTTCCTTAATGTGTATGAGCTGTAATAAGGATTTCCTTGAGAAGCCCAATGGCGGCACTTTTACAGTGGATACTGTTTTCAGCACCCAAATTAACGCAGATATGGCTGTTGCCCGCATGTACAATCTATGCATTCCTTCCTGGTTTCCGCGCGATAATGGTAACGAGATGCCACGCCCGGATATGTTAACCGATGCTGTTTATTATATTTATCCAACTTATAGCTGGGTAGGTTTAACCAATAATGCTGCGGCCTATACTACCGGCAACCAAACCGCCGATGGAAACGTAGACCGGGGCGGGTTTGGCAGTCATTACTCTGGAATTCGCCAGGCGAATATTATTTTAAATAAGATTGATGAAGTAAAAGATGCTCCCCAGTTATGGAAGAATCAGGTAAAGGGGCAGGCTTTATTTTGTCGCGCTTTCCAGCATTTTGAGCTGTTTCGCCAATATGGCGGTATCCCTATAGTTGCAGAACCACTTGATGGTACCAAACAACTGGATGTACGTCGCAGTGCTGTAAAAACAGTAACCGATAGTATTGTTAGCTGGTGCGATAGAGCAGCCGCTTTACTACCGGCTACCTGGGGGCCTGCCGATTTTGGCCGGGTAACCAGCGTGGCTGCCAAAGCACTCAAAGCCCGTATGTTGTTATATGTAGCCAGTCCCTTATACAATACACCATCAAATATGGCAGCCGAAATAGCAGAAGCGCGTTACGGCGATGGGCGTGACTCCGTACTGGCTTATCCTAATTATGATAAAGAACGCTGGAAACTTGCAGCTGACGCATCAAAAGATGTTATCGATGCTGCTATAGCTGCGGGTGGCGCATTATATCAGACCGGCAAGGCTGAAACCACACCCAGAACGGATAATTTCGAGGGATTGGGTGATTATGAAGCCGTATTCAATGTATATGCCAACAGCGAATTGATCCTGGTAAACACCGCTCATATGTGGGTGGCCAATAACGGGTGGCTGTTCGGCAAATACCTCATGTCTAAAGTAAGAATGGGAGCCTGGGCGGTGAAGAATAATGTACCACTTGAGTTTGCCCGGCTATACGAAAAAAGAGATGGCTCCAAATGGACAGTACCGCTGACGGCAACCGGTAACGATTTTACCACCTGGATCCAGGAACAGAATTTAGATCCGCGGTTTTATCAAACATTTGCTTATGACGGCATGTGGTACAACAGCCAGATCGGTACCATCCCCTATTATATTGGTGACGGGGGAAAGTCTCCCACTACTGATTATGGGCGTAGCGACGCAGGCGAAGACGGCTATGCGTTGGAAACCTATAAATATGTAGCGCGTATCAACAACCGCGATGATCGCAATTTCGCCTGGACCATTTTCAGACTGGCAGAATTTTACCTGAACTATGCAGAAGCTATGAATGAGTATAGCGGCCCTGCCGGACTACCGACTACCTATCTGAACATGATCCGCAAAAGAGCCGGTATGCCCGACAAAAATCCCGCTTCAGTAGAAGCTTTCAGGGAAGCCATACAGAACGAGAGGTCTGTTGAATTATCTTATGAGGGACACCGGTTGAATGATTTGCAGCGCTGGTTAAAAGCTTATTCTACACTCAATGTAGCCTTACATGGTTTTCAAACCAGGGCCAACAATAGCTCCGGTGCGCTTCAACGCAACTGGAAGATCGTTTCATTTATGAACCGGGTTTGGCCTAAAAAATACTATTACCTCCCTTTTCCTAATGCACAGGTAAGCAACAATTATTTGGGAGACGGTGCATCCTGGCTGGGACAAAACCCCGGTTGGTAATCGGTAACATTTACACAATTCTAATTTAATATCAAATGATACAAAAATATAGACCTCTGCTTGCTTTATTGGGTTGGTTATGCAGTGTAGGTGTAGCTAAGGCGCAAACAGCTACTGCAGACGGAACCGGCCAGGAGCAGTTTAAAGACAGCACGGAATTGAACCGCCTGGTGGACCTGGGTTTACGCAAAGAAAAAACCTGGCGAAACACGGCGGCTACTTTTACACTTTCAGGCAGGGAGCTCGAAAAAATGTTCTCAGGTAACCTATTAAATACACTACAGGGCCGCATTCCCGGACTCACGGTTAACACGGGTTCGGGCGAGCCCGGATATGATAACCCCAACCTGTTTATGCGGGGTAGAACCACCTGGAATAACGGAGCCGCGCAGCAGTTAATTTTACTGGATGGCTTCCAGGTAGACCTGAGTGCACTGAGCGCCTTTTCGCCTTACGAAATAGAGTCGATTACGCTCTTGAAAGATGCGGCAGCAACGGCTATGTACGGTTTGCAGGGCGCTTCAGGTGTTATTAATGTGGCTACAAAAAAAGGAAGGATATCCTCTAAAAATGAGCTAACCATCAACGCCCGCTATGGTATACAAACGCCGGTAAACCTGCCCGAAGTAATGAATGCCTATGATTATACGAGGTTGTATAACCAGGCATTGGCGAATGACGGGTTACCGCAGAAATACCCTAACCCCGATTTGTATCGATCAACCAATGATCCGTTTCATCCCAATGTAAACTGGTACGATGAGTTGCTGAAGAAAAATTCAACCATTCAGAATTATAACCTGTCTTTCAGAGGGGGTAACCGAACAGCCCGTTATTTCGTTTTAATGGATTACATGAATTACGACGGCTTGTATAAAAATGCCACTGCTATCAATAAAGATTTTGGGACCAATGCCAAATACATTAAGATCAATTTAAGGGCAAATGTAGAATTAGATCTGACAAAAAGTTTGTATGTAGCGGCGAATGTGTCGGGCATTATCGAAGATCGCAATACACCTTCAGGCTTTACGGCTTCGCAGGTATTCGATAACCTGATGCGTATTCCGGCTGCTGCCTTCCCGGTAAAAAATCCCAACGGCACCTGGGGCAATAGTTCGGTATATAATTTCAATCCAATACAGTTATTACAACAAAATGGTATATACGGCGCGCATACCCGTACCATTCAGACCAATTTTAAGGTACGTGAAAAACTGGATCTGATCACTCCGGGCCTGGCAGCAATCGGTGGTGTATCATTTAATAACCAATATACCGGTACCCGGCAAACCCTTTATTCGGTTATGTCTTTTGAGATACTAAAAGATAATAATGATCAGCCCGTTTTAGACGGAACCGGTAATCCAACCTATCGTACTATTGGCACTAACACACCTCAAACCACTAATGAGAGCGGAAACGGGTATTGGAACCGCAACACTTTCCAGGCGGGCTTAGATTATAACCGCAGCTTTGGCAGGAACACATTTAGTGGGGTAGTGCTGGGCAGGCGGGTGAATGATACCCGTATCGGTCAGACCTATGCGGTGAGAGTACAGGGTATAGCGGGCAACTTCACCTACGACTATGATAAAAGGTACATCCTTGACTTTAACTCGTCTTATATGGGGTCTGCAGATTTTGCTCCCGGAAATAAATATGGCTTTTTCCCTGCATTAAGTGCAGGATGGATATTGTCTAATGAGGATTTTCTTAAGAACAACGAAGTGATCAATTTCCTGAAATTGCGGGCTTCTTATGGTAGCGCAGGTAGCATTAATGACGCCTATCGCTTCCTCTACCAGGAACGAGCCGGCGGGGCATCGGGTTGGATTACCGGAACCAGCAATACCGGGCGCGGCGGAATGGCCATCGGCGCTTTTGCAAACCCGGATGCTACATGGGAGTTAAAGAAAACCTTAAACATAGGAGTTGAAGCCACCTTATGGAACAAGTTGTCTGCAACCATTGATGTGTTTAGCGAAACACGCAGCGGTATTTATGAAATACCTTATGCCAATGTAGCAGCCTATACAGGCTTCAATCTGCCTTACCTGAATACGGGTAAAGTAGATAATAAAGGTTTTGAAGCCGCGCTTACCTACAATAACCAGGCTAACGAATTCAAATATTTTGTTACCGGTACCGCCACTTTTGCAAGGAATAAGATCATGGAAAAATCAGAAACAGCGCAGCCTTCCGACCGTCTTTACGAAAGAGGGTTTGCTATCGGCCAGGCTAAAGGCCTGGTGTTTGATGGCTTTTACCAGGCATCGGACTTTGAAGCCAATGGTAACCTCAAACAAGGGATCACCGCTTCTTCTTATACACAGGTAAGGCCCGGTGATCTTAAATTCAAAGACCTGGATGGTAATGGTGTGATCAATGAGTACGATCGCACACCCTGGGGATACAATAATGTTCCTGAAGTGACACTGGGTTTTAACCTGGGCTTCAATTACAAGGGGTTTGATTTTAGCGCTTTCGTACAGGGAGTGATGAACCGTACTATTAGTATGCTGGGAGCTGCGTATAACTACACGCATCCGTTCGTCAACAATAATAATATTTCTGCATTCTCCAACAATGCCTGGACTCCCGAAACAGCTGCTACAGCTACATCTCCCAGGCTGTCCACTCTGGCCAATCTAAATAATAATGTGGGCGCCGATTTCTGGTTCCGCAATGGCAATTTCTTTAAGCTGCGCAGTATCGAATTGGGATATACCATTCCGCAGACGGGTGTATTAAAAAAGGTGGGCGCCATACGCGTATTTGCCAATGGAACCAATTTGTTGGTGTCTAATAAGATCGATGGACTGGAGCCAGAGAACCTGTCAATGGGTTATCCTGTGACCAGTGTGGTAGATTTTGGATTTAATGTAAAATTTTAGAACAACGTTGAATTATCAGCCATGAAAAGAAATAAATTAATCGTTCAACTTTTAGCTGCTGTCCTGCTTCTTTCTTCCTGTGAAAAAGATTTTATGACAGTAAACAGGGTAGATGCCTTTATTCCCTCCGACCAGTTTTATACCAATTACAACTATGCACAACAGGCTGTATGGAATGTATACAGCTATCTTCCCAATGGCTTATCCTCGCTTAATTACGAAGCTATTACCGACAATGCCGAAGCCACTAATGTAACGGACCTTTCCAATGTATTTAACCAGGGGGTGTGGAATCAATATGTTAACCCGGATGATGTGTGGAGTAAAAATTTCAATGCTATCCGTGCAGCCAATCTTTACCTGAAAAATAAGGACAAGGCAGATATAGAATATATCAAAAACCGGATTGTGACCAGCGATTCCACTCCTTATTTTAATGCGCGCAATAACGTGAAGTTTATGGAGGGGGAAGTCCTCTTCCTGAAAGCTTATTTTTACCTGGAGCTGATCAAACGGTATGGGGGCGTTCCCGTTTTGAGGGAGGCTTTCGAATACAAATCGGAGGATTGGAAGAATGTACCGAGGAATACGCTGGATGAATGTGTGAAATACATCGTGGAGCTGTGTGATGCTGCTTCAGCAATCATCCCGCAAAACCTGAGTAGTTATTCCTGGTACGATGTAGGCCGTGTTACTTACGGCGCCATCAAAACCTTGAAAGCAAAAGCATTACTTTACGCAGCAAGCCCGCTATTTAAAAGTGCCGGCACCACAGCCACCTGGGAGGATGCTGCAAAAGCCTGCAATGATGTTATTGCACTAAATGCCTACACGCTTGATGCCAACTATAACAATATATTTGGCGCCAATGCACTTAGCTCAAAAGAAATGATCTTCTTCAGGCAATACGGAAATACCAACTCGGTAGAGTATGCCAACTTTCCGGTCAGCTTCCAGGGAGCCAACGGAAACAGCGTAACGCCAACGCAAAACCTGGTGGACCAGTTTGAAGTGCTGATCAAAGACGCATCGGGTGTGGTAACGGGTTCCAGGCCTTTTAGCTGGTCGAATCCAGATGACGCTGCCAACCCCTATGCTAACAGGGATCCGCGTTTAAATAATACAGTTATTTTAAATAATACCAGTTTCTCAGGTGCTGTCATTGAAACCTTTGACGGTGGAGCCGCCGGGTTTCCCAAACTGAATGCTACAAAAACAGGTTATTATTTAAAGAAATGGGTAAATCCTTCTATCAACCTTGTAACCGCTACCACCGCGGTGCATACCTGGGCCTATTTCCGGTACGCGCAACTATTATTAGATTATGCTGAAGCGGCTTTTAATGCGTATGGAGCCGATGGTAAACCTTCAGGCGCTTCATTAACCGCTTTACAGGCCATCAACCTGGTACGTGCCCGGTCAACCATGCCCGCACTTACTTCAAGCCAGTTGAACCAGGCGAGTATCGAACAGGAGCGTAATGTAGAAATGGCTTACGAAGATCAGCGCCTTTGGGATGTAAGGCGCTGGAAGAAAGGCAGTACTTGTTTTAGTCAGCCTGTCAATCGTATCAAAATCACAAAAACAGGCACTGGTTTTACTTACCAGGTCAACAAACTGGAAGACCGCAGGTTTGATCCTAAAATGGATTGGTACCCTGTTCCCCAGGATGAGATCATTAAAACGGGTTGGACACAAAACCCAGGCTGGTAACCGTTAAGCATTAATTTTTAAAAGATACTATTATGAATAACAAACTTTCATCGGCATTTGTAGGAATCGCATGCTCCATAATAGCGCTGTTTACCGGTTGTAAGCAGGATGCAACTATAGGCGAACAGGTTCCCGAAACAGGGAAAGTGTATTTTGGGCTGGCAGACAGTTCCGGAGCAAAGGGCATTAATGGTGTGAGCGCCTGGGCGCAGGATACGTTAGATAAAAGAGTAACGATCGCGGCTGCTATCTACCGAGGATGTTTTACAGAACTAGCTCCTTTTGCTGTAAAAATACAGGCGGATAACAA
>JBQGCI010000051.1:0-4380 GCA_052038405.1 Acinetobacter pittii | reverse complement strand
CGTCGAGCTGCTCAATATCTTCGGGACTGCCTTCGCTCCATATCCAATGGTCACTATCACTATTACCCGCTTCTTTGTGAGCAGCAGAAAGTACCGGCCAGTTACACATGTCCCATTTACCCGCCACCGATGCCTCACCATCCTGCGGACCGGTTCCATTTACTACTGCTGTAAGTTCTTCATCAATCGGATCACCCAGTTCGGGTATACTCATCAATAACAGCTGTAATTGAAAATTATCTGCAATGCCGCTAATAGTACCTGTGAAAGCTTTTTGTTGAGATAGCTCCACCACCAATACCGGCTCGTTGAAAAGCACGCTGAATAAGGTACTCAGCCAACTGCAGGCGTTGCTCACCTGTATATAAGGTTTTACCCGATCATGCAGCAAAGCTTTACCTTTATTAAAAAGTTCCAGGTCACTGCTATAGGTTGACACCAGGCAGGGATATATCTTCTCCAGCCAGTCGTCAGCTTTTGTTTGTTCCGGGTGTTCAACAGCAATGGAATCGCGTAGCTTGTCCACTGCGTGATAAGGGTCCTCCTCCTCGTCATCTGTCGTTTCCATAACGTTTACAGATGCCTTCAATAATGGTTCGGCTATATCAAGGTTTTTAATGGTTAATCGTTCTAACTCACCAATAAAGTACTTGCCTTCATATCCCTTTTCTACCAGGTAGCCGCAAAGCATAATGGCATTCACGGCATTTTCAACGGATGCCGTTTCGAATACTCCTGCAAGCGATTCCATTGCCTGGGCTACCTCTTCCTTTGTAGCACCGGGCAGCAGATCCAAAAACCGGTTAAGGGCTGATTGCACAGCATCACTATTGGAATTTGTAGATGCAAGTGTCTTTGTTAATATTTCAGCAGCTCCAGAAAATATTTGTTTTTCAGACATGATACAATTTTATTCTTTTAACGGTTGTTACACTAAATGCTGCTATTAGTAAATGTAGTTAAAGTAAATTACACTCGAACTAAAGATAATCTTAAAACGAAGGATAAAAGATAGGGCATTATAGGTTTTCTCAAAGGATCCAGTTTTTCTCTGCTAAATATGTGCTGCACTTTTCACAAAAACCGGTTTCTTCATTCAATGGATTTCGGCCTTCTGCATTCCTCATATAACAGGATTTTACAGGACAGTGTGGCAGCCCAGAGGCATGTCCTAATTCATGAACAGCCAGCTTATATAGCTGTTCATCTGTTTGCGTTTTTGAGAGTCTGAAAGTCGATACAATGGAAGAACGGCCGGGGCGGTAGCTTAATCCCATTACACCCCAATCGGCAATATCATTTTTACCAATACTGATATCCTTATTAGTAATCCCTAGCACTGTTACGTTCTTATCAGGATGGTTAGCCAACAAAAAGTTCAGCAAAGAGTCTGACCGGTATCTTTGCCTTGGTCTATAAAATGCCATCTCCGGCAATTCAATCGCTTTATTTATTGTAATCGTTTGAAAGTGTTTTTCCAATTGTTTGGATACATCTTCCACCTGCTTTGAAGAAATGCCGGAGAACGGCTGAATGATGAGGGTTGGGGTAACAGAAGTATCCTTTTTCTTCTTTTCCGAGCATCCCAACAAGAATAAGAAGCTTATTGATATTATATAAAACTTTCGCAGATACATTTTTAAATTCAATCTTGCTATCGGCTATTATTCTGTGCCCTATCCCAATTTATCTCAAATTCACTCATTTCTATTTGGCTCGCTTCAAATTCATCCGGGTCAAGAGGCTGGTCGCTTAAGCCACCAAACTCGTCATCGGGATATTCTTCCGCATACTTCAAGATCTGTCCCGTTTCAAAAACAATTACCTGCCTGAGTACACAGGAATTTTCGTCTGTTTCAAAATACCAGATCGATTTTCCCCAGCTATGTGTTAGCTCATCTCCTGTTGAGTCCTCCCAATAACGTCTATAATAATTCATGATCAATTTTATCCGGATTGTCCATTTAATATCTGAAGAACAATCAAATATATAATTGTAACAAGCAAAAAGGGCAAAACATATTTTTTCTTCTTTGCAAAAACTATAATACAGCCTGTTAATAAGGACAAAAATCCCAAACCCCAAACCAAACAAACATGGGCATAAAGCTCTGCCGTCTTGTAATACCAGGGCACAGGCCCTTCGCTACCAAAAGGGTAACCGCCAGTTTGCTTTTGCACACCCACCGAAACAAACTCGTACAAATTCATCAAGCTAAAAAATCCTGATAGCAAAACTGCAATGCAAAAAAGCACCCAATTAGTTATGGATTGATACCTGGCCATTTTTCGCTGAAATCAACGGGGTCTTATTCGTTAAACCGGTTCCGATTAAACCTTTTTATTTTAATAAAGATAGAGAAAGTTAATGCTATTTTATTAGTTGCCGTTGCTCATTATACAAACCTACCAACAGGCTGTTCCCATTTTCATCCACACGTAGTGCGCCATATTTTGCACGGTCATATTTTTCTGCCTGTCCTTCTTCAAAGAAGAAAGACTCTGCCCCTATATTTACATTCCAGTTGTCGGGAGCTGTATAGCCTATCAGATGCTCATTGTTGTGCAAGGGCAACGGTGCTTTTTGAAAACGTACCCTACTGGCTACACCATTTCCATCCAGCCGCACTACACAATAGCCCCGTTTAGGAATAGTATCTGAACTAAGACCGGTGGAAAGTTCATACCGTAGTGCCATATAATCGCCCTGCATTAAGGAGCGGGGATCAACAGGCGCCAGCGGCAACAACACCAATTGCCCTTCTTTCAATAACGTTTCTTTCTGCGCTATAGAGTAATTGAAATATACCAGTAACGCCACCAGGTTTACTATTATAACGGTCCACTTAAATTTAGTCATGGGCGGTTAACTTTTTATGAGTAAACAGGTAAATGATAATGAAAAGAATTCCCGAGGAAAACATCAATATCGATTTGGTGAGCAAGGTCAGGTCCAAATCATAATAGTATTGCGAGATAAAATAGATAAACGCCAGCATACCCAGAACAAAGCCTGTTTTATCGTTGATTAGAAAGCTTAATAAAATAATGAGAATGGCGCCTGATATAGCCGGCGATGACAAAGTAGGCAGTAACACCAAAACGGTAAAAATGCTGATTACAATTTTGTGCCGCAGCTTGGTTATGTTCAACACCTCAAATAACTGGGATACCACATAAACGATGGCAGCGATAATAACAGCAGAACAAACCCAGTTATAATTAAAGTAGGCCGGCACAAGCCCATTTTTACCCACCAGTACCAACCCGGCGAGAAAAGAGAATACCAACCCCGTTCTTACCGGGTTATATAGTTTAGACGCTATTTTACTGCCGGTAATTATTGCGGCCTCTTTTAAAAAGAAATACGACATCGCCAAGGCTACGGCTATTACATAAACATTAACAAGGTTATATTGATGATTGGATAATATGAGTGTTAGTATACTTCCATTAACGATCAATAATGCCACAAAAGATAATATATAGGTTTGTATCAATACCATCGCGCCAAATGCTACAAGAGTGAAAACGGTAAAAATCACATCCGTATCTACCTGCATCTTATCCAGCCCAATTCCCAGTAATGTAAAACCAATAATAAAGAAGGATACGCAGATAGTATCTGTTATGATACTGTCTGCCTTCTTACTCAATAAAGCTGAACCAACAACGGCGGCTATTCCCAAAAACAATAAACCAGTTTCAGAATCATACAACCCTACCAGGAAAAGAAAACCGATAAAAGCCAGGCTGGCCAATATACCTCCAACCACTGATAATATTTTAACGGCAACAGATTGATGCCCATGATCGTTCTTTTCATAAACAGCAGTGATCTTGTCCATATCATATTGAATCTGTGCGTCGCCATCGGCCATATGCGCCAGCAAAGTTTCTATCTGCTCTTTACTTTTCATTTTCATTGAATTTTATGTTGATCTGCTGTAGCTACAGGTGTATCAAGGGCCCATTTCCGTTGCAATGCAATAAGTCCTTTTATGACGCCGGTTACACAGCCGATAATAAACATACACACAAACAAAAGCATGGACCCATCGCCCGACATTTCGAGAAGCAGCGCCGAAAAAATGATAATGATACTTAGTGGAATGATGCACAAATAAAATAGTTTTCGGTATTTCCAACCATACCAGATACCGGAAGCGAATGCCGGCAAAGTGAATAAAATTAAAAAGGCGGACACGCCGGACCCGTCATCGAAAACTGCGATCACCATACCAATAGTAGCGTAGGTTGTAGCTGCCAGGGCCATAGTATTTAAAAACCAGCCAGGCGCATGCAATTCCTTTTTATACCTGGATAGTACCGTAAAAGCCACCAACACCAAGGTATTAATCATAAAGAGTAAGGTCATCA
>JBQGCI010000050.1:0-6411 GCA_052038405.1 Acinetobacter pittii | reverse complement strand
GCAGAACGAATGCCAGTAAGCACAGGCAAAACGGAAATGTTCTTTCAAGGTTTTGCCCGCTACTACCCGGTTGGCATCGTACCAGCGAAATGCCAGAGGATTATCGCTTTCCGGGCCTTCATATTGTATCTGCGGAATACCCTTAAAGTATTCCTGGTCGCCTAATAATACGCTCATAATTGTGTTTGTTGTTGTCTTTTTAAATAATGCTTCAAGCCTACCCGTTAGTGTAAAAGAGACACAATATTAGTAAATAAATTGTAATCGGTTTCATAAAATATTTTATTTTATATTTTATGAATTACCGGGCCTGACTAAGGCCGGCATTTGCAATCGGGTTACATCGCGTTTTGAGCCGTGTTTTAACCGGCAGATACAAAAAAGCCGCCCCAATTTTGGAGCGGCCGGTATAACTTTAAGCGATGTCTTATCTTAATTTGCTAAAAATATCATCCCATTTTTTTTCCAGGGCAATAAACTTATCCCTGTCGGCTCCTTTAGAATCTTCGATTTTATAAGAGTAGTATTCGGCCAGGTTACCGGCAATAGCGCGGTAGCTACGTTTTTGACCTGCATCCAGGTTGGGCATTTTTGCAAAGATCTCTGCTGCCTTTTCGTAGTTTGTTTTTGCCAGGTCATAATTAGCTCCGTATGTTTTTTTAGCTTCTGCCAACTGCGCCTTATCATCTGCGGTAGCTTTCGCTCCTTTTTTGGTAACATTGGTTTCAGCGGTCACCATAGCGTCCCTGAATTTTTCCGACTTCAGCAAGTAATGGTCCCCTAATAAAAGGTAAGGCTGCATTTCTTCCGGCTTCAGGCTGGATGCTTTGTTTAAAGCTGCCAACATTTTAGTTTCTAATTCTTCTGCATTACCCGGAGGTACCGCATTTGCTTTTCTTGAATCTAATGTATCATAAATGATCTCAGCTAACGTGATATTAGCCTTATAATCTTCAGGATTCGAATTCACATGCTTTTCCAAGCTGGCCAGTCTCTCGTTAAAGTTAGAGCTTCCGCCTACAGCAAAATCAAGCATGGAATAGGTGAAGAATTCGCTTTGGGGATATAACTCCTTACCGATGGCCTTATACTTTTCGAAATTGGCATTATCGCTTTTACCGGCGTAATAACGAACCAGGCCCTGGTACACGCTTTCATAGGAAGCATCGTTGTATTCCTTTATTTTAGCATCGGCAAGGCGCGAATAATACTTTTGCGCTTCATCAGCATGCTTGGTATTTTCGGCCAATAAACCCGCATAGTAGATAGCGGCAGTATCCATTTGCTTGTTCATGATCTTTTTAGCGATCAAAAGCTCCGAATAATCAACGGTTTTCTTAAACTTATCGTAGGCTGGCTCATAGGCCTTATTGTTAATATCAGCGATGCCGGCGTTAAAGTAAGCAGCATACAAATTATAAGGGGTGTTTTTGTAAGTAGGATCCTCCATTAATTTCATGTCTGGTTCCAGTTCTTTATACTTGGCCAGGGCTGCATCGGCTTCGGATCTGTTCTTATCAGCTTCCGCTGCCTTACTGCTGTCCAGCGCCAGGCCCGAATACAGCGCCGCTTTCAGTATATACCCTTCAGGCTTTGCGAAAAATTTTTCATTTGTAGAGTTTTTGTCGTAAGACTCTTTTGCCTTCGCGATCTGCCCCAATGCCAAAAGCCCTTTGATATCGTCATACTTCTGCGCAAAAGCTCCTGTTGTTGAACAAGCAACTATGGTTGCCAGGAAAATAACTTTTTTCATGCGTATATTTTTACTATTTTAAAGGTTAATTTTCTTCATTTTCACCTGCTGCAGGCGCGTCGTTATCATCATCACCAGCTTGCTCGTCGTCCGGAGAAATCGCGTGGCTATCTGGTGCAGCTTCATTGGTATCTGTAACCGCTGCTCCGTCTTCGGTATGCTCCGCCTCATCAATTTCCTGCTCGTCTACTTTTGTAATAGCAGCTATTTCGTCACCTTCGTCTATACGAATCAATTTCACTCCCTGGGCAGCCCTTCCCAGTTCGCTGATACCACTTACCGGCATCCGTATCGTAATACCGCTTTTACAGGTAATTAACAGGTCCTCGTTTTCGAACACATCCAAAAGTCCGACTAAATTACCCGTTTTATCTGTTATGTTAATGGTTTTTACACCTTTACCGCCACGATTAGTAAACCTGTATTCGTCAACAGCCGTTCTTTTACCAAAGCCTTTTTCACTCACCACCAGCACGCTGGGCGTAATTTCAGCGTTTGTTGGTACACAAATCATGCCTATTACCTCATCATTTTCATCATCTACCTCTATACCGCCTACGCCGATAGCACCGCGGCCCGTAGCTCTCACTTTTTCTTCAGAGAACCGGATGGCACGGCCACTTTTCACTGCCAGCATAATTTCTGAAGTACCATCCGTGAGTTTAGCTTCCAGCAACTGGTCGCCTTCCACAATAGTGATGGCGTTTACACCGGTTTGTCTGGGTCGGCTGAAATCGCTCAGGCTTGTTTTCTTGATAACCCCTTTTTGGGTACAAAGCAGGATATTATGCGACTTCACGAACTCCTCATCTTTCAGATCTTTAATATCAATGATCGCCCGGATCTTATCATCGGGTGGCAATTGCATGAGGTTTTGTATAGCGCGTCCTTTACCTGTTTTCTCTCCTTCCGGAACTTCGTATACGTTCAGCCAGTAACATCTTCCCTTCTCAGTAAAGAACAGTAGGGTATGGTGGGTAGAGGCTACAAACAGGTGCTCGATATAATCCTCGTCCCGGGTTTTACCACCCCGTACACCGCGGCCGCCACGTTTTTGCGCACGGAACTCGTCAGCCGATGTGCGCTTGATATAGCCTAAATGGGAAATAGTAATAACTACATCTTCTTCTTTGATCAGGTCTTTGATACTGACTTCATCATTCAGGTAAGTGATCTCGGTATTACGTTCGTCACCGAATTTTTGTTTGATCTCCAGCAACTCGGTCTTGATAATGTCGAAACGCAGGGTTTCATTGGAAAGAATATCTTTTAAATGAGCGATCAGCTTCATCAGTTCTTCGTACTCTTCCTTGATCTTCTCACGCTCCATTCCGGTTAAACGCTGTAAACGCAGTTCCAGTATGGCCTTGGCTTGTATTTCGTCTAATCCCCAGCCGGCATTGATCAGGTTTTCTTTTGCAATATCCGGTGTTGCTGAGCTCCTGATCAACCGGATCACTTCGTCCAGGTGATCCAGTGCAATCAAATAACCCTGTAAGATATGAGCCCGCTTCTCCGCCTCTTTTAATTCAAATTTTGTGCGGCGCACCACCACTTCATGCCTGAACTCAACGAATTCAGCAATCATATCTTTTACACTCAACACTCTGGGACGGCCTTTAACGATCGCTACATTGTTAATACCAAAAGACGTTTGCAGATCGGTGTGCTTGTATAGCTGGTTGATCACTACATTGGCAATGGCGTCACGCTTCAGATCCAGTACCACGCGGGTACCGTCTTTGTTCGATTCGTTGTTGACGTGTACAATACCTTCGATGATCTTGTTGTTTACCAACTCGCCAATACGGTTCGTTAAGGCATCGCGGTTAACCTGGTAGGGTACTTCGGTGATTACGATCTGCTCACGTCCGCTGGGTTTGGTATCCACCTGCACGCGCCCGCGTACCACTACACGGCCTCTGCCGGTATGCATGCCGGCTTTAATACCTTCCATGCCATAAATGATACCGCCGGTAGGAAAATCGGGAGCCTTTACATGCTGCATCAGTTCGTCTACGGTAATGTCGTTATTTTCGATATAGGCAACACAGCCATCAATTACCTCGCTCAGGTTATGCGGCATAATGCTGGTGGCCATACCCACAGCGATACCACTGGATCCATTTACCAGTAACTGCGGGATACGGGTGGGAAGGATGGTAGGTTCTTTCTCCGAATCATCGAAATTGAGCTGAAAGTCTACCGTATCTTTTTCAATATCGTCCAGCATATGTTCTGCCAGCTTCTGCAACCGCACCTCGGTATAACGCATAGCCGCCGGTCCGTCTCCGTCCTGGTTACCAAAGTTACCCTGGCCATCCACCATCCGGTATCGCATGCTCCACTCCTGGGCCATACGAACCATGGCATCATACACAGAACTATCACCATGCGGGTGATATTTACCCAATACTTCCCCTACCACACGGGCCGATTTCTTGTAAGGCTTGTTGGCGTTTAAGCCCAGTTCGTTCATCGCATACAATATCCGGCGATGTACGGGTTTTAGACCATCCCTTACATCGGGGAGTGCACGACCAACAATTACGCTCATCGAGTAATCGATGTAGGCCGTCTTCATCTGCTCTTCTATATTTACGGGAATAATTCGGTTATTATCCTGTGTTCCCTGTGGCTCCAGATTCTCTTCCATCTAATTATTTCTGTTCTTAAAATTTAAAGTAAAGTGGCATGTACAATGCTGGCAAATTTAATCTTTTTATAGCTGAAATGTGCTGAATACATGATGATTTTTCACCAGTTTATACACTATTTGACAAGTGGGTTCGTGAAAAGATCAATGGGCTTCTGACCCCGGTTAATGAAGCCAATATTACTAAAGGCCAGGCCATAAAATAGGTACGGTTTCAACCCTAACCTGCATCAAAAAGCCGCTCCTGTCAGAAGCGGCCTGCGGTATCAATTACCCGTACTATTTAAGCTTGAAAGCCTTTTTTACTTTTGTTACATGGTCTAATTTTTCCCAGGTAAACAGTTCCACTTTTTTAGTCACTTTTTTGCCATCGGGAGAAACAAACAGCTTTTCTACCGTTTTCGCTTCACGTCCCATGTGGCCATAAGCTGCTGTTTCGCTGTAAATAGGATTGCGCAGTTTCAACCTTTGCTCAATAAAATAAGGACGCATATCAAAAATACCTTCCACGATCTTGCTGATGGCACCATCGGTTAGATCCACCTTCGCTGTTCCGTAGGTATTCACGTTAATGCTGGTGGGTTTGGCTACACCAATCGCGTAAGAAACCTGTACCAATACCTCGTCGCATAAGCCTGCCGCTACCAGGTTTTTTGCGATATGCCGGGTAGCATAAGCCGCGCTCCGGTCTACCTTACTGGGATCCTTGCCGCTGAATGCACCACCACCATGAGCACCTTTACCACCATAAGTGTCTACTATGATCTTACGGCCTGTCAGGCCGGTATCGCCGTGTGGGCCGCCAATTACAAATTTACCGGTGGGATTAATATGATATTTGATCTTATCGTTAAACAGGTGCTTGTATTGCGGATACTTTTTAATAACGCGTGGGATCAGTATCTTCTTTACATCTTCATTGATCTTCGCTAACATCTTCGCTTCTGTATCAAAATCGTCATGTTGGGTGGAGATAACAATGGCATCAATTCTTACCGGTTTGTTATGATCATCATACTCCAAAGTAACCTGGCTCTTGGAATCGGGGCGCAGGTATTTGATCTGCTTGTTCTCTCTTCTCAATTCTGCCAGTTCAATCAGTAAGGTATGAGCCAGATCTAAAGCCAGCGGCATATAGTTGGCCGTTTCGTTGGTAGCATAACCAAACATCATACCCTGGTCACCGGCGCCCTGCTCTTCTTTCTTTTTACGGTCTACTCCCTGGTTGATATCAGAAGATTGCTCGTGAATAGCCGACAGTACGCCGCACGAATTCGCTTCAAACATGTATTCGCTCTTGGTATAACCTATTTTGCTGATCACTTTGCGGGCAATGTCCTGTACATCCAAATAGGCTTTGGACTTTACTTCTCCGGCTAATACAACCTGACCTGTAGTAACCAGTGTTTCGCAGGCAACCTTAGACTGCGGATCAAAAGCAAGGAAATTATCAATCAGCGCATCAGAAATCTGGTCCGCCACTTTATCTGGGTGTCCTTCAGAAACACTCTCGGAAGTAAATAAATAAGGCATGGTGAAATAATGAGTTTATAGTCTATAAAATAAATCGGGTGCAAATATAGTATCTGCACCCGTGTAAATAAAATTTATAATGTGGTCATCAGATTTTTGAGTAAACAATTCTCAGCTTCATTTTTTGTGTAGGGTGATTACCGCCGCCCAGGCGTACGCGGCCGGCAGCGGGCCCCGCAGCGATCTGAACGATCACTCTTGTATTGTTACTATTAGGATTACCGTTGTTGATCACCGTATAATAGTTCGCATGCAGGCGTAAGTCAGCCACCGGCGTCATTCCTTTCACTACGTATTGCGCATAACGGGTCAGATTAAATTTCCATTCTTTTATGGTATTATTTGAAAGATCCTTTTTAAAGGTATACCAGGATCCGAAGGATGTGTAGGCAGCCGGCGTAATGCTCAGAACAGTACCCAGGTTATCAGCTGCCTGAAACGAAGTATTGTCGATGGCATAAGGGATCGT
>JBQGCI010000049.1:0-3231 GCA_052038405.1 Acinetobacter pittii | reverse complement strand
CAGGGAGTAAAAACTCCCTGGCCATAATGATTGCGTAAAAAACGATTGAAGTAAGCAATCAACGATTGACTGTAAAAATATAAAAAAATCCACTCGCTTGTATTTTTTTATATACTTTTATTTAGAGTCTTAATATAAGTCTGAGAAAGAGGCGTTAAATTGAATTCATGAAAATACGCCGGCTCCGGGTGGATAATAACTGGTGTATGTTTTACTGCATGGAATTATAAAAAATGATCTCACTGATATCATTCTCCCAATAGCCTGCAGTGAATAATTTTGGTGCTATTGCCTGCCATACATACCATGTGCAAAGGGTTAGTACATAATTTTCGGTGCTTTTGGGGAGGTCATACTTTATCAACGGCAGTTCCCGCATATTTCCAACTCTCCCTAATACCGGTGAAAGGGCGACCGTGATATCCTTATCAGCAAAGCCTGTAAAATCGTTAGCTAAAGGGCTGTTGAAGCCGGGCCGCACACGGTGAAACGATTTACCTCTTCACATGAATCCTGTAGTAGACAGTGTTGGTGGTATATTACCCTAGGAGAAGCAATCTTGCATTTCGGGATGGAATGAGATGGTAAAGCATTCACAGGAGGGTAGGTGTAACGCCGGTTATTGGCTTGTTCAACCACTGACTTCTGCTGAATCGACCGCATCTGCATCCGTTTTCATAGCGGTTTTTGACTTCCTGACGGTTGTGGAATAACCCGTTGATGCTTTCCTGTTCTGCCTCACCTTAGCGGGTATAACCCCGGCGTATCAGCTCAATCATCAATTGCAGTAGGATCGTGCCAGGAAAAAACAAAAGAATTATCGGGGAATGAAATGAAACCGATTGCATTTTAAATAAATATTTATACTTTTGTAGCCGTTGTTTGCCAATAGTAACACTGCTTGTAGACAAACCCTTTTCATAACCAATTAATATTTAATCAAAATTTAGAATGAGTAAAGAAATCTCAATTAACAGCCTGGAGGATATTGCGCAACAGGTTAGACGTGATATTGTTCGCATGGTTCACGGCTGTCAGTCGGGCCATCCGGGTGGATCGCTGGGTTGTACAGACTTTTTAGTGGCGCTTTATTTCAAAATAATGAACCATAATGCTTCTTTCAGTATGGAGGGCAAAAATGAGGATCTGTTTTTTTTATCTAATGGCCATATATCTCCTCTATTGTATTCTGTGTTGGCGCGTAGTGGTTACTTCGATGTGGCTGAGCTCAGCACATTCAGAAAAATTAATTCCAGGCTGCAGGGGCATCCCACCACGCATGAAGGGTTGCCGGGTATCCGTATGTCTTCCGGCTCACTGGGGCAGGGCCTTTCAGTAGCAATAGGAGCTGCAATAACAAAAAAAAGAAGTAATGAGTCGAGCCTGGTGTTTTCGTTACATGGAGACGGCGAGCTGCAGGAAGGTCAGATATGGGAAGCCGCTCTTTTTGCACCCGCTAAGCAGATAGACAACCTGATTGTAACCATTGATGTGAACGGGCAACAAATAGACGGTTCTACCGCCGATGTACTGTCATTAGGTGACTTAAGGGCTAAGTGGACGGCTTTCGGCTGGGAGGTAATTGAACTGGAGGGCAATAATATGGAGGAAGTTGTTAAAGGATTAACCTTTGCAAAGAGTAGGGCTTTCAGGGGTAAGCCGGTTGCGATTTTATTATATACCAACATGGGGCATGGGGTAAGTTTTATGACAGGTTCACATAAATGGCATGGTATTGCTCCAAATGATGACCAGCTTGCAGTTGCACTCTCCGAACTGTCTTCAACCCTCGCAGATTATTAGATTGTACACCTATAAAAAAATAGCTCAATAATGACTAAATATACCTTTACAGAAAAGAAAGATACCCGCTCAGGATTTGGAGCCGGCTTGGTTGAGGCTGCGCGGAGAAACGATAAAGTGGTAGCGCTTTGTGCAGACCTGATCGGCTCGCTGAAAATGGAAGCCTTTATTAAAGAATTTCCTGAGAGGTTTACTCAGGTAGGCATCGCCGAAGCCAATATGATGGGCATAGCCGCCGGTATGTCTATTGGCGGGGAAATACCTTTTACCGGGACTTTCGCTAATTTTTCAACCGGCCGGGTTTATGATCAAATCAGGCAGAGTATTGCCTATAGCGGCAAAAATGTAAAGATCTGCGCATCACATGCCGGTCTTACCCTTGGTGAGGATGGCGCCACACACCAGATTCTTGAAGATATTGGCATGATGAAGATGTTGCCTGGAATGACGGTTATTAATCCCTGCGATTATAATCAAACCAAAGCGGCAACGATCGCTATCGCCAGCTACGAAGGCCCCGTTTACCTTCGGTTCGGACGCCCGGTAGTACCCATTTTTACCAGCGACGACCAGGTTTTTGAAATAGGTAAGGCCTGGATGGTGAGCGAAGGAACTGATGTAAGCATATTTGCCACCGGGCACCTGGTTTGGGAAGCCATACAGGCCGCGGAACAACTGGAAGAACTGGGCATCAGGGCCGAAATTATCAACATACACACGATCAAGCCGCTGGACGAGGAAGCTGTTTTGAAATCTGTTGCTAAAACCAGGTGTGTGGTAAGTGCGGAAGAACATAACAGGATTGGAGGTCTGGGAGATAGTATAGCGCAACTGCTGATTAAAAACGATCCTGTGCCACAGGAATTTGTAGCTACTGACGACACTTTTGGTGAGAGTGGTAAACCTGCAGAACTGATGGAGAAATACGGCCTGAATGCTGCAAGTATCGTAAAGGCTGCTCAAAAAGTAATGCAGCGTAAATAGACGTCATCGAAGTCGATCCGGATATGAGGGGTAAAGGAATACGATTCCTTCGCCGCATTTAAGAGATCTGCTCCTCTACCTATTATGGTTGTAAATAGCGCAGCACGCAACCAGTGGATGACGGGATTGCGGAAGGGCCAACCGCTGATTGGCAATTTGTCAAAAGGCAGCAGACCTGGCGGCGAACAACCAGGTAACGGAATGTTAAACCATGTTGATAAAACGATTTTGCTATTCAATATTTAGAAATATAAAACAAACACAATTATGAGCGTATTATTAGGCGACCAGGAATACTTTAAAGGTATTCCGCAGATACAATATGAAGGCCCGGAAAGCGATAATCCTCTGGCATTTCGCTGGTACGATGCCAACCGGGTAGTAGCGGGCAAAACCTTGAAAGAACATTTCCGTTTTGCCTGTGCTTACTGGCATTCGTTCTGC
>JBQGCI010000048.1:0-2634 GCA_052038405.1 Acinetobacter pittii | reverse complement strand
CAATAAAATTTATTGACGCTCATTGCATTGACTTTACGGAAGAATATACGCATAATGGAGAATATCCCATGCAGATCACGCTGCGGCTCAGTGCCAAAGAAGTAAAGTTGAACGATTCCAGTTTTAAAAAGAACTGGCCGGTGTAGAACGGGTGTCTTTCTGATACCAGAAGAACGACGTGTTGAAAATTGCGGAGGGGCTTTTTACAGTCTCGTCTGTTGCATCTATTGAAAATAAAATCTTTATGCCGCATCCTACTCCTTTCACATTATCAGCTGATGAGGTATGCATTGGCCATGAAACGGATGTTACAGCCGGCGAGCTGGATGTGAACGATGCCTATGACCTGTATCTGATAGCCAGGGGGAAACCGGTGCGTGAATACAAGCTGGTTTGCTTTATGAATCTTCAGTTTTTTTTTCAGGATAAGAACGGAAAATGGACCGACCTGCAAAAGAAAAGCTTTGTAAATGACTGGATAGCCGGCGTGAAGTCTGCCTGGAACCGCAAACTGCTGCGCAGGCTGAGTAATGGCGTACCTGTCGTGCTCGAATTTGAGTTCAAGACGCAGATAGAAGGCATATGGATTTTTGATCACTGGGAAATATCGGTACAGAAAACCAACAGTTTTGCCCAAAGTTACGTAACACCTTCCAGGGGGAGTTCGCAACTGGATAGCATGGACCTGGTACTTACGACCAAACCCAGGGGGCGCCAGCGGGGCGTGGTGCACGAGTTCGGGCATATGATTGGCCTGGAAGATGAATATAAAAACGGTAACCGTTGGCAACCGGATGCCGCCTCTGTAATGAACAATGGCGAAGTGGTTAAAAACCGACATATGGCTCACTTTGCGTCCTGGGTAAATCAAAAGTTACAGAAACTTAATATAAAATGAACGATCTGAAAACCTGCGTATGGATGCTGATACTGTACACTGCAATGGCTGTATCCTGCACCTTCAACAATAACGATAACAAAATGAAGCTGATAAATGATTACTGGCAGGAGTTGACCACGGCACCTGATGAAAACAGGGAGTTAGACGTTTTAGAGCGCTTAAGGGTATACCTGCGTGACGAGCATATCTCTTACGAAGTATTCGGTACATCGGTGTCAACTAAAGACAGCCTGGTAAACCTGGCAAACGCGCCGGTTGGGTACAGCCCGGGAGTGGTAACCATAAAATTTTACACGGATGGAGACAAAGTGGCTTTGGAAAAGCGGGGCTGGAAGCCCAGGAACCCGGGCAATGCTTTTTATCTTTTTAATGAGTAGCAGGCAAGAGAGGAACATGATGTGCAGGTTCAACCACTTTTTTAAAAGAAAGGTATGAATTGATATTCTGAATTAAACATAGAACATCCATAAACGACAAAACCTTTATTTATGGCCCAATTAACCAATGCTTCTTTTAGCATTAACGGTAATGCTATTCCTGTATTTACCTCTTTCTCTTTATCTCAAAGTATTTTTGAGCACCACCAGTTTTCCCTTGTTTGTCCTGCAGAAGCTATTGACGGCAGGTCTGGTATGTTCACCTCTTCGAAGGATATGATAGGCGGCACTTTTGGCGCACGTATCCTGGCAGAAGGGTTTAACGCGGGCCTGTTGTTTAAAGGTGTGGTAACCAGTGTGGAAACTTCCCGCTTTACCGGTCATCATGGCAATGTAATTATAAGCGGCTATTCACCAACCATAATGATGGAGAGTGGCCCGCATTGTCAGAGTTGGGAAAAAAAAGCGATTAAGAACATCGCGAATGATGTATTGAAACCCTTTCCGCAAAACCTCCTCAGTCCTAAAGTACAACCCCTCTATGGCGAAACACTGGCCTATACCGTACAGTATAAAGAAACTGCCTGGGAGTTTTTGCAGCGCTTAACCAGCACATTTGGCGAATGGTTGTTTTGGGATGGTCAGGGCCTGGTGATCGGGCAGCCCCAGTCGGGTGAATCAGTTACGTTAACCTATGGCAGCCATATCAGCAGTTTTAATATGTCGCTGAATGCACGCCCGGTAAAAACCCAAATGATGGGTTGGGATTACCTGAATAGCCAGGTGTACACGAGTCAGCCATCGGGAGTAGAAGATAAGGCCGGACTCAATTCATTAGGTAAGCAGGTAATGCAGTTAGGCCAGTCGGTATACACAGCGCAACCGGTTTTATGGAACAATCAGTTCCTCACCAATAAGAAACAGCAGGATGATATTGCTAATATGAAAAGCGCTATACAGGGCAGCCGGATGATCATGTTTAATGGCAAGAGCGGTCATCCTGGCGTGAAGATTGGAGGTTTTGTAGAAGTGTCGGGTAATAATGTATTCAGCGAACAAACGGAGGGATATGGCGAATACCTGGTAATAGCTGCTAACCATTATGTAGATGCCATGGGTAACTATGATAACCAGTTTTCAGCGGTGCCAGGAACCATCAAAGTCCCGCCCGTAGTATCTCCCAAAGAACCCAATTGCGAAACGCAGAGCGCTATTGTTACAGACAATAACGACTTTAACGGGCTGGGCCGTATACGGGTGAAATTTCACTGGATGAGCGGTTCAGAAAAAACACCCTGGATAAGAGTGACCACACCGCATGCAGGAGGGGGAAAAGGGATGTTTTTTATTCCCGAA
>JBQGCI010000047.1:0-12774 GCA_052038405.1 Acinetobacter pittii | reverse complement strand
TAAGACTTGCAGATGGACTGAGTTTCGAGATATTTAAAGAAGTTGAGGTTAAAAGCTCCATTATTTTCACCACTGCCTATGACGAATATGCTGTAAGAGCATTTAAGTTTAACAGTATAGATTACCTTTTGAAGCCAATTGAGGAAGAGGAACTGATTACGGCACTTGAAAAATGCGAAATGTTGTTGGAAGGCCGCCAGGAGAATCATGAGAAACTATATGGCCTCCTTGATTTTCTACAAACAAAGGATCATAGAAAGCGTTTCTTGCTACCTTATCGCGACGGATATAAGACACTTCTGGTCACTGAAATAGGGTATTTTAGTAGTGAACTAGGCATTGTCAGGGCACATCTGCATAACGGGGAAAGCGAAATCGTTCCGCAAACTTTAGAAGAACTGGAAAAGCAGCTAGACCCTGAACTGTTTTTCCGGGCGAACAGGCAGTTCATTTTGCATATCGATTCAATAGCCAAAGTGAGTAACTATTTTAGTGGAAAACTAAAACTGGAATTGAGAAAAAATTCCCAACTGGAGATTATCGTAAGCAGGGAGAAGGCTCCCCTCCTTAAAAGCTGGATGGATTTTTAATGTGCATGTCTATACCATTTGCTTGATCAGTATTGCCGCCCCTCATTAATACGAGCTGGCTCTGTTAGGTGCCGTTAAAATGGATTATTTTAAGATATTTTGCCGTCTTCAGGGACGGCCTTTTTGTGTATGGCATAGACATCAAATTTTAAAGAAAGCTTACTAACACCCCGACGTTTACAAGCGTATTCACTTTATACGTGCAGGCAACACAGAAAGGTTTTTGAAGAATACTTAAAAAGACTATTTTTTCATTTGTTGTAAAAAGCGTTTCAACCGTCAATATTTACGATTCGCTGTTTTAAATCTAATCCATCCCGAGACACTTCTTTCTTTTGCATGACAAGAAAATATTTGAATCGAATCATGATGAAGAAAATCATAAGCTCCAATATGAACATCAGGAAGTTTGGTGCAATAATGTTGATCTCAACAAGTGCGGTGCTTTATTCCTGCCAAATAGGAAATGTTCAGAATGACATGGGTGCCATGACAGCTCAGGAAACCGATTTTATACAGGTATCGGAAAGTAACGGAGATCAGCAACTTACCTACCCCGGAACCATCGAAGGCAGCGTTAACGTAGATGTCAAGGCCCAGGTTACAGGCTATCTTGAAGCCGTTTTCGTAAAAGAAGGCGACTATGTTCAGAAAGGACAACGTTTATTCAAGATCAAGAGTGATGTGTTTACCGAGCAGATCAGAAATTCGGAAGCGGCTTTAAAATCTGCTGAGGCCGGCCGGGCTAATGCAAGGCTGGAAGTTGAAAAACTCAGGCCGTTGGTAGAAGGTAAAGTTGTTTCCGATATCCAGTTGAAAACTGCGCAGGCCAGCTACGAAGCCGCCAGCGCACAGGTAGCACAAGCGAAGGCGGCTTTGGGCTCATCAAGGATTAATGCTGCCTTCAGCCTGATCACAGCACCGGTAAGTGGTTATATAGGGCGAATTCCTAACCGGATCGGTAACCTGGTCACACCGTCCGATGCCACTCCATTAACTACTCTATCAGATATTGGAACTATTTACGTGTACTTCTCGATGAGCGAAGCTGCCTTTATCTCTTTTTCAAGAGACAGTAACAGGATAGTGGGAGGCAAGCCATCCGTGGAACTGATCTTGGCAGATGGATCGGTTTACAATCATAAAGGCACACTGGAAAGCGGCAGTGGCAATATTGACCGGTCTACCGGCAGCATGGCTATGAAGGCTGTTTTTACGAATCCCGATAAACTTTTAAGAGCCGGGGGTACCGGCAGGATCATCATTCACAGATCCCTGCCCGGTGTTCTTTCAATACCCAAAACGAGTGTCAAGGATATACAGGATCGGCTTTTTGTATTCAGACTTGCTGACAGTAATAAGGTTAGGATGGTGCCGGTGGAGCCAGCTGCAAATACAGAAACTAACTTCTTTATCAAAGGAGGTCTGAAACCGGGCGATAAGATTGCCATCAATCGAATTGACGCCCTTAACGATGGAATGGAAGTGATTCCCAAAATAGTCGGTAATGCGACTCATTAATTAGATCTCAACTAAACATCTTATGCTCAAAAATATAATAGACCGTCCGGTCCTGGCAACGGTTATCTCGATCATCATTTTAATACTGGGCCTTATCGGTCTCAGTCGCCTGTCTGTAACCAGGTTCCCTGATATTTCTCCGCCTACTGTAACGGTTTCCGGATCTTATCCCGGAGGTAACAGCGAAACCGTTATCCGTTCAGTAGTGACCCCGCTCGAAGAGCAGATCAACGGTGTTGAGGACATGCAGTACCTTAAATCTACAGCAAGCAATGACGGTAGTTTTTCCATTTCGATTATTTTCAAGCAAGGCGTCAATGCCGATCAGGCTGCCGTTAATGTGCAGAACAGGGTACAGCAAGCCACACCGATTCTCCCGGCGGAAGTAGTCAGAATGGGGCTCACCACGTCCAAACAACAAAACAGCATGATCATGATCTTCAACCTGTTTACTGAAGATAATAAGCTTTATGACGAAACCTTCCTGCAAAACTATGCGAACATTAACCTGATTCCACAGATCAAGAGAGTACCGGGTGTCGGACAGGTACAGATCTTTGGATCAAAAGATTATTCCATGCGGGTCTGGCTTAACCCACGCCAGATGGCGTCATTTGGTCTTGAACCTGCTGATGTAACGGCGGCCATTGCGGAACAAAGCCTGGAGGCAGCGCCGGGCAAGCTGGGCGAAGAATCCCGATCAACCTTGCAATACGTAATCCGCTACCAAGGTAAAAAGAACCTGCCGGAGCAATACCAGAACATCATTGTAAAAAGCGAAGGGAATAATATTGTTCGGCTCAAGGATATCGCGCGGGTAGAATTTGGCGCTATAGCCTACACCGGGGACAACCGTTCTAATGGGAGAAATGCCGTTACCCTGGCTATTCTTCAAACGACGGGTTCGAATGCGAACCAGATTGAGACTGGTGTAAACAAAGAGATCGAAAGGCTATCTAAGTCATTTCCTCCGGGGATCAAATACTACACTGTCATGAGCACAAAAGAACGGCTCGATGAAGCCACCTCCCAGGTTAAATCGACCCTTATTGAAGCCTTCATCCTGGTGTTTATTGTGGTTTTTGTTTTCCTCCAGGATTTCAGGTCAACGCTGATTCCGGCGATTGCAGTTCCGGTAGCAATTATAGGCACTTTCTTCTTTCTTTTAGTATTCGGATTCACCATCAATATACTGACACTTTTCGCGTTGGTGTTAGCTATAGGCATCGTAGTAGATGATGCAATTGTAGTCGTGGAAGCCGTTCATAGCAAAATGGAAACAAGCGGTCTCTCACCGAGGGAGGCTACTCATACCGCGATGGGTGAAATCACCGGTGCGGTAATATCGATCACATTAGTCATGTCCGCTGTGTTTATCCCAATCGGTTTTATGAGTGGTTCAGCCGGTATCTTCTATAAGCAATTCGCTTACACACTGGCTATCTCAATCATCATTTCCGCGGTCAATGCCTTGACCCTAACACCGGCCCTGTGTGCCGTTTTGCTAAAGAATGATCACCATGATGGCAGCGGAAAGAAACCAGGCTTCGGCGTACGGTTTGCTACCGCTTTTAATGCCGGCTTTAGTAATCTAACCGGAAGATATGTAAAAGGAGTTCAATTTTTGGCTGCCCGCAAGTGGTTGGCTACCGGACTAGTAGCTATAATCATTGCTCTGGCAGGTTGGGCTATGTTCTCCACCCCTAGAAGCTTTGTGCCCATGGAGGACGATGGCATTTTTATGTACTCACTGACCATGCCGCCCGGCACTAATACAGGCCCTACAGCCGAGGTCACCGAAAAGATTAACAAGCTGCTCGGTTCAATGGAAGCGCTTGAAGAGAACACCTCTATAACGGGTTTCAATCTTTTGTCTAATAGTTCTGGCTCTTCTTATGCAATGGGCTTCGCAAAATTTAAGAAAAAGGCTGAGCGGGGCGCCGTAAAGGATATTGACAAGTTAATGGAAATGGTCAATGCCAGATTGGCGACCATTAAGGAAGGATCCGTAATGGCTTTCCGTTCTCCCCCCGTTGAAGGCTATGGGCTAACAAGCGGCGCTGAGATCATGTTACAGGACCGATTGGGTAGGGGATCAGAAGTGCTGAAGAAAAAAGCCGATGATTTGATTGGTGAACTGATGAAGGTTCCCGGAGTACAGGCCGCTTACACAACCTTTCGGGCTGATTATCCTCAGCGTGAGCTGGAAGTGGATGAGGATAAAGCCAAGCAACTGGGCGTGAGTGTTTCCGGGCTGCTTAATACGATCCAGACCTATCTGTCAGGCGATCAATCGCAGAATTTCTCACGTTTTGGTAAATTCTACCGCGTCAGCATCAAGGCAGACGGCGTTTACCGCATGGACGAGACGGCGCTCAATGAAATTTTTGTCAGAAGCGCGCAGCGCCAGATGGTACCCGTTGGCACGCTGATAAAGCTCCACCGGGTGTACGGACCGGAATCGGTCAACCGGTATAACCTATATAACGCGCTTACTATTAATGTGAGCGCAGGCTCGGGGGTGAGTAATGGCGAGTTGATGGGAAGGCTTGAAAAAGTGCTGGATCGTATACCTTCCGACTACAGTTATGAATGGACGGGGTTGAGCCTCGAAGAAAAGTCAGCGGGACATCAGACGATGGTGATCCTCGGCTTATGTTTGCTGTTTGTATACCTGCTGCTTGCAGCACAGTACGAAAGTTACCTGCTTCCCCTTGCCGTTCTGCTATCGATACCGCCAGGTATTCTGGGCGCGTTTCTTTCCATCAAAGCAATAGGACTCGATAACAATATCTATGTGCAGGTTGGTATGATCATGCTGATAGGCCTTCTGGCAAAAAATGCCATCCTGATCGTTGAGTTTGCACTCCAACGCAGAATAAGCGGTTTAAGCATCCTCGAATCTGCCCTGGAGGGCGCAAAATCAAGACTCAGGCCTATCCTCATGACCTCACTGGCTTTTATCGTAGGAATGATACCTCTTATGGTAGCGACCGGAGGAACAGCAACCGGTAATCGCTCGATTAGTACCAGCGCAGCCATGGGTATGCTCAGTGGGGTGGTTTTAGGCATCTTTGTCATACCGCTGCTCTATATCCTATTTCAGTACCTCCACGAAAAAGTATTTGGAAAAATGAAGGCTCTTAAACATTCAACGACTCAATGATGATGAAGAAAAGCAAAATAAAACAACTTACCATAATGCTATGGCTGGTAGCCCTGCTCACCTCATGTGCTGTAGGAAAACAATATAAGCGACCAGATATCGCTATTCCGTCCACTTACTATATAAAGCCGCAAATCACTGCTGATACTGTTTTGTTGCCGTGGAGAACATTTTTTAAAGATCCGCAACTGGTGTTACTGATCGGACAAGCACTTAAGCGCAATAATGACGTGGCTATTGCTTTAATAAACGTTGAACAACTTGAGAATAGCTACAAGCAGGCCAAACAGTCACTATTGCCAGCGCTAGAGTTAGGAGTTGGCGCAAGTCGTAACTGGCCATCCAAGAGCAGCCTGAACGGTTCACTCAGCGATCAGTTTACCGGTAAACCGTACCTGGATGATTATAGTGCTATACTGCGTACTACCTGGGAAGCAGATATATGGGGCAAAGCCAAAATGCAGCGCGAAGGCGCCAGTGCGGATTACTTTGCGCAACGTGAAAATCTGGAAGCGTTAAAAACCCGCATGATCGTACAAGTGGCCCAGGCTTACTATAACCTCGTTAGTTTAGATGAGCAACTCAATATTGCCCATCAAAACGTTGCACTTAGCGATAGCACACTGGCAATGTTGCGCCTGCAGTTTAATGCCGGGCAAATCAATTCGCTTGCTGTAGAACAGGCAGAAGCGCAGAAAAAAACTGCCGAGCTGATTATGCCACTCACAAGGCAAAATATCGCGGTTCAGGAAAGTGCGTTAAGCATCTTATGCGGGAGTTATCCGACTGCACTTGAACGAGCAACTGGCCTTGCAACTGTTATGCCAGCTGAAGAGTTTACCTATAGTGTTCCGGCTCATCTGCTCAGCAGGAGACCCGATCTGAAAGCCGCTGAATATGCTGTTGTAAGCGCTAATGCAAAGACCGGATTATCCAGAGCGGCGATGTATCCCTCCCTGAGTCTTTCACCATCATTTGGCATGAATAGCTTTAAATTCAGTACCTGGTTTAATCTTCCGGGAGCCTTAACTCAAACGCTGGCAGCGAACCTGACGCAGCCCATTTTCCAAAGGCGCTCACTGAAGACCGCGTATCAGAACGCCGTATTGGAACAAGAAAAGTCAGTCACTCAATTTAAAACGACTATGATGACCGCAGTCAAAGAAGTTACAGATGCAATGGCTAAGTATTCAGAGGCTTCACAAAGACTGATACTGGTGCAACAAAAAAAGCAATCCCTGGATAAAGCCACCGGCGACGCATTAAAGCTCTACAAAAGTGGAATGGCCACCTATCTGGAAGTTCTTACCGCTCAGAACAACAAGCTACAGAATGATCTCGATGTAATCAATATCAGGTTGGAGAAACTTACCGCACTTACTGATTTATACAGGGCCCTTGGAGGCGGCATCCAGTAAACTGAACGAGTTGATTATTCAATCCATGTTTAGGGCCGAATTAACCGAATAATAAAAATTACTCTTCGGATCTGATAAATAAACAATGAAAAAGATATTAAGTACCCATACAGATGGTGCTATAACAAGTATAGCATTGCTTATTGCAAGGGTTGGTATTGCACTGCTAATGTTGACACACGGTATACCTAAACTCCAGATGTTGTTTTCAGAACAGGCAAATCAGTTTCCGTCCGTCCTGGGCATGGGTAACGAATTGTCGCTGGTGCTTACCGTGTTTACCGAATTTCTCTGTTCACTGTTTTTGATGGTTGGACTGGGCACCAGGCTTGCCTCTGGATTTTCCGGCATCACCATGCTTGTAGCTGCTTTTTATATCCATGCTGCAGACGCTTTCTCTGATAAAGAGTTGTCGTTACACTTTTTGTTGGTCTATTTGGTGCTGGTTCTGGCCGGGAGCGGTAAATATTCAATTGATTACTTTCTACAATCAAAAAGAAAAGAACAAAAACGAGCGCAAAAAAATCAGCACCCAGCGGATTGACATCCACCAATGTTGCCACAACTGAGAACCAGCCCTATACAAGTTGCAATAAAAATTTGTTACTATGAACATTATCTTTTTGGGCAAACTAGAAAGATCGATAATTGATCGCTTAAGTGTATCGGGTAATACCATTACAATAGTAAGTGACTCTTGGCTAACTCGAATGATGCCATTTGGTAAGGGGATCTGTTCTGGAAATCCAGAATACGACATCCGTATTTTTAGGCACCTGTTGTGCAATGCTTTGCCTCAGCCTTTGCTAACTCCGTAAATAAGCAATGTTTTATTGTACTTTCCTTTCATTTATCGATACACTTTCAATACCCATAGCGCTGCATGATAGCCACACATGCCTACTTAAAATCTGACACCCACACCCAGGATGGTGCGGCGTCCCCAAAGCGGTTCGTATAAACCGCTGCGGGCAAGATAGCCTTTGTTGTCAGTGAAATTGGAAACATTAAGGCGGGTAAAAAAGTATTTATAACTATATCCAACAGAAGCGTCCATACTCCAGTAGGCTTTTACTTCATCCAGGGGGCTGTTGTCAGTAGTAGCGTAGAACTTTCCTTTGTAAAAAAAGCCGCAACCGAGATCTACTCCTTTCAGCGGACCTTTATTCCATGCATAGTTACCCCAGATGTTAAGGGTGGTCCTGGCATTCCCTTCTAATTGGTTTCCTTTCTGGAATGCAGGGTCTTCCACAACAATGGCATCTATATAAGAGGTGGCAAGATTAACGCTTAGCTGATCGGTGATTTTACCGTTTACGTCCAGTTCAATGCCACGGCTGCGGTGATGCCCGCCCTGGTACATAGCCCACTTATAAAAACTGTGATAATACAAATGATCCCATGTCGGCGGTTGGTCCAACCCAAAAACATAACCTACGATATCCTTCTTGTCGATCTGAAAAAGAGACAGGCCGATACCCAGCTTTTCGTGTAGCAGATTGGTTTTGGCGCCGAACTCCATTTGCCTGGCATTGGTAGCGCTTAGCATGATATTCGTGATCTCATCCCAACCATTCTGCTCGTAGGATTGTGTATAAGAACCATATACAGAAAGGTTTCTCCGGGGCTTTACCAACAGGGCAAGCCTGGGCGACAGTGGCTTTTTCACATCATCCTTGTAAGTGTCTGGAGCAGGGTTTTTATGGGTATAGTTGGTGCCTCTGGCAGTCCTGTTGTAACGTAATCCGAGCATAACCTGAATGCGGTTATCCCAAAACTTCAGCTGGTCCTGCGCATAAATACCCATCCTTTTGATAAACTGTGAAGGCTTATCCGGGTCGCCTTCAAAGCCAATGATCTTGGGTAAAACATCCTGTCCGTAAACCGGGTTATAGATATTAATAGGTTTTAAGATTAAGGGATCATTGTAAAAGATGGTATAATCTCTTTCTGTATAGTCACCACCAATCACGAAATCATGTCGTACGCCGAAGGTGCTGAACTTTCCAACCAGGTCGAGCGTAGTTCCTTTGATATACGTAAAAGTCTGGAAAAATTCGGTAGTCCTGTTCAGGCTGTCTTTTGCGTCTGCTTTGCGATCCGGAAAAAACACCGATTCTTCACGTTCCTGTGACCTGGAATAGAAGGTGACGTTTCGGACGGTCAGGTTCTTATTAATCTTGTAGTTTAGGGTAGAATACACGCTCTGGTCATTTACCTGGTGTTTGTTATCCGGCTCACCCAGGAAAAGCCCGCGACTTAACTTCTTCAAACCTTCGAAGCTGCCATCGGGAGAAACAAGGCCCGGTGCAAAAGTACGGTCGTCGTTGCGGGCTGCCAGCTCAACGGTCCAGTCCAGGTTAGGGATGATTTTCCAGGTAATAGTTGGGGCCAGCAGGAAACTTTTACCCCGTATTTTATCAATAAAGTGCTTGCTGCTTTCATATGTTGCATTTAGGCGGTAAAGTAATTTTTTATCCTTTGTGAGCGAACCGCTGAGATCCAGTGTAGGACGCACCATACCATATGCTCCGATCTTTACCTCAAACCGGCGGTATTCATAATCCAGTGGTTTTTTGGATACAAAATTCAGCACTGCGCCGGGAGCCACATCTCCATATTGTATGGAAGCCGGCCCTTTTAATACTTCCAGTCTTTCGATATTATCGCCATACAACCTGCCGGTGGTTTGCATCATGATACCGTTCCAGCGGTAGTTGGAGTTGAAGTTGAGCCCAAAGCCACGGCCATTGAACATGGCGTAGCCATCGCCGTAGGTGCCGGTTACCGTAATACCGCTCACATTCTTGATCGCATCCCGGACATCTATAATTTGTTGCTGTTCGATCAACCTCTTATCTACAAGCTGTACTGAAATAGGCAGGTCGATCAGCGGTGTAGATGTTTTTGTAATGGAAGCAATCTCCCGCTTTTGGCCATATACGATTATTTCCTTTAGCACCTCAGTGGTATCCTCAGCAGCCTTGTCTGTATTTGATGGATGGTCCTGTCCAAAGACCGAAACACACGTAACACAGAGCAGGATAAGGCAGGAACATAATGGAAATTTCATCATCAGGAATTTATGCATTGTTAAACCGGCAGCAAAATTCCGTTTTTAGGTGATAGCCTGTTTACGCAATCAGGAAAATTTGCAGACAACGAAATAGATTCCCGGCCGGATTTCTTTTCAGGATAGTATAGGTCCCCTCCCAACTTTTTTGCACTTTTAAATGATGGCGATATGTTATTTGAGCCGGCTTATCTTTCTTAAAAACCAGGTCAGGGTGTTTTTGACACCATCAGGACCTGCCCGAAAATGTAGTACAATGGATCTGCACTTTTGGTCAGTCTTCCATTGGTAACTGTGTTTGCACGAATGGGCACCGGGTTACAAACGGCAACCTCCTTTCTGAGTACTATTTACATGGTTCCGCGGTCCGGTAACGGATAGATACAAAGACGTCGCTATTGAATTGGCAAACAAATATTGCCAATATCAGCGGCATTTTGAACTACCGCTTTAACTGTTCCTATGATCCTTTAACCTGTAGTTTTTCTCCACTCACTATTTATCAGCTATCTACCTTTGGGGCTACTTTAATTAATTAATCCACGTGGTATGTTTTACTCATCTGAATTCAGTAGCCTGGCATATAAATTATTCTTCAAAATCAGATCTTCATGATTTCCTTTCTCAACAATTTTCCCTTCCTCCATCACCACGATGATATCGGCATGGCGTATCGTAGACAACCTATGGGCTATAATGATGGTGGTTCTATTGAAAGAGGATGCGCTAAAAGCCTCGGATAAATCCCGTTCAGTGATGTTGTCTAATGCACTGGTAGCCTCATCCAATATAATGATGACCGGATTACGAAGAAGCGTCCGGGCCAAAGAAAGCCTTTGTTTTTCACCACCTGAAAACCGGTAGCCATTTTCACCGATGGGTGTTTCGTATCCCAACGGAAGCGTACTGATAAAATCATGCAGTTTTGCCATTTCAGCCACCCGCTCTATTTCCAGGTCCGTTGCACCCGGGCACGCAAAAAGCAAATTTTCCCTGATCGTGCCGTTCAATAAATACGGATCCTGAGAAACAACCCCGAGTATGTCAGTGAGTGACTCGAAACTAAGATCCTTAATATTTATATTGTCTATATATATAGCACCGGTGTCGGCGTCATATAGCCGGGCTATAAGGTATCCAAGCGTCGTTTTTCCTGAGCCTGTAGCCCCCACTATTGCGACCTGGCTTCCTGCCGGAATATCTAATGTGATATTGGAAAGCATCTGTCGCCCCTCCTCGTAAGAAAAGCTGACGTTATCAATGTCTACATCTCCTTTAATTTGTTCCTTTCTAATAACAACAGCGCCCTTTTTTTCCTTAAGCTCAGCGGGTTTATCCAGATAGTCAAAAATACGGGTAAACAACACGCGGGTTTTCCGTATCTCAATACCTGTTCGCAGTAATTCCTGCAGCGGCCAGGTCAATTGTTCCTGTAATGCGATCAGAGCCACCAGGGTACCAATTGAAACCTGGGTACCCGCATTCCCGCGAAGGCCTCCCAAAAGTAAGGTTAAAGCAGGGAGAATTGTTAATAACAGGTAGATGACCTGCCACTGCCATTCGCTTGCAGTGAGTGACCGGACTTCCAGGCTGGCCACATCTTTTGAGGTTTTTGTAAACCGGTGCAAAAGATAGGGCGCTTTTCCCATGGTGCGGGAAAGTATAATCCCCGGCACCGATAACGTTTCATTTATTTCTGATGACATATCCGCTAAACGCTGTCGCTGTTTATCTGCTACCCGTTCACGTAATCTTCCTACCAGATTACTGAGCAGTAAAGTGATGGGAACTACTGTTAATGAAAACAATGAAAGCTTCCAATCCAATAAAAACATGGCAGTAACCGTCATCAGCACCACGCTGAAATTTTTCGCTAACTCGTGCGCACTATTGGAAACCAGTTCCTGGAGGGAACCGATGTCCTGCATAATACGGGATTGAATTTCGCCTCCCCGGGTATCAGCAAAAAATCTTAACGAAAGCAACTGCAAATGGGCATACACTTTAACACGAAAGTCATGTAGCACAGACTGTCCTATCCTTGTAGAAAGAATAGTCTGTGTCATATTAATAATTGCCGAGACAATGGTCACCGAAATCATAGCAACAACTAATAGGACGAGCAGGCCCCTTTGGGCGCGAGGAAGTGCGTCGTCTATGACGGCACGCATTAAAAAAGGCATGGCCATACCTACAGCTGCCCCAATGAAGATAAGAAGCAGGGATCCCAATAGTCGCCATTGATAAGGCTTGAAAAACGCCAGGATGCGTTTCGCAGAAATCCCGGTAGCCGGTACCGGCGTTTTTTGATTCACTCCTGCATTCGATAATGAATTCATATCTTAATAAATGGTGGTTGGATGAGTTCGGCAATGCTGAATGCTACTTCCTTTTTAAGGTAAGGTTTATACGATTGCCTTTTAAGATGACACTGCTGCATTGCCCGTTCTCATAAATGTAAGTGTTACTGCTTTCGTCCTTGCCTGGAATCATATAGGTATGAGGCGAGACTTCCTTTATATCCACCAGCTTCTGCTGGTTATCAGCATACATCCTGGTAGCTTTAACAGGTTCGTAAAAAAACAGGCTCAGCATGTTATCGCGTATCTCCCTTATTAATAACGGCCGGGACTGCGTACCGTCATGCGCTGTGTAGGAACTACCTGATAACTTTATCGATTTGTTGGTTTTGATTTTATCGTCAACTTTCCTTAATACGGAACCATATTTCAAAACACGTTTTTCAAAATGAGCGTATTCCTTACCGGTAAGCATTACTTTTTTGAATAGAAAATTAATTTCGGCAGAAAAGTTCAGCGTGATCATAAAGTTTTGATCACTCCCGACCTTTTTGACCACCGCATTGCCGACTATGTTCTCATTGTGTATAACATCGTAATTTTGAATAATGCTTTGCCCGAAAGCTGATCCGGAGCTGAGTATTAAAAATATCAGACCAGAACTAAAATATGTTTTCATGTATAGATATTTATTTACCGTTTTATA
>JBQGCI010000046.1:0-2802 GCA_052038405.1 Acinetobacter pittii | reverse complement strand
TCCGGCCCTGGCCTTTTTTCATAGGCCATAAGGTAAGTATGATCACGATAAAGATGGCACCGATATCGGTTGCGGCATTCAGCCAGCCGAAGCCTTTGGGGCCTATTTTCAATATATCACTGGCAAATACCGGGATCATAGCTACCGCGCCACCAAACAAAACGGCAAACATATCGAGTGCCATGGCAGCCAGCAAGGCTTTTGTTCGAAATACAAAGGACAGGCCTTCTTTAATACTGGCCCAGGTCTTTTTTTCGGAAGCCTGGATAAGGCTGCTGGTATCGTCTGCTACATCTAATTGGATGGGCGGTTTGGGTTTTAATTGATAAAGGAACAGCCAACCTAAAAAAACTAGACAACTGATGACAATCAGCGTAGCGGAAATGCCAATAAAGGCAATCAGGAAGCCGCCTGTAGCGTGACCGGTTACCGAAGCCGAAAGCCAGGTGCCCTGGTTCCAGGTGGTGGCATTCTGCAATAGGTTTTTAGGAACAATGGTAGCGATCATGGCGCTAAAACAAGGCCCCACGAAAGATCGTAAGATGCCCGTGAAAAAGAAAACGCCGTAAATAAACCAGGAAATATGGCTGGTATGCAGGAAATGCTGGGTGGTGGAAGTTGAGAGTGTAAATAATACCAGTGCTGCAACACAGTATCCCGCAACGCCTTTTAAGATGAGCTTTTTTTTGTCATTGGTATCTACCATGTGGCCCGAGTATAAAGCCAGGGAGAGTGCGGGTATCACTTCAGATAGCCCGATCATACCTATTGCCAGCGGATCTTTGGTTAATTGATAGATCCACCAGCCTACCACGGTGGTAATCATTCGCATAGCCATTACAAAAGTAAAACGGCCCATCATCAGGTTCCGGTATTCAGGAATCCGAACTGCTGCAAAAGGATCATTAATGATCTGCACTTCGGGAGTATTTGTACTTGCCATTAGGGAGGCAAAGGTAAGGAGGTGTGAGGAATGATCGGTAATCAGTAGTGAGTTGTAGTAGACCTGATATAGCGGCCAGCACGATTTACCATTAGCCTTCAGCCGTCTCAGGGCAAAGCAAGATGGTGAAGTCCGGGTTGATATTGCTGTTCGAGCGCATTTAACACCACCTGTAGATGTGTATCGCCGGTCAGAAAATCGGCGTTCGACGCATCTATAAATAATACCGGCAACTGAAGCTGTTTAATATATTGCAGGTAGGTTTCCTGTATACTGTACAGGTACTCATCCGGTATTTTTTGTTCATACACCCTTTGCCGCTTTTTTATATTCTGCTGCAGTTTAGATACAGGTGCATGAAGATAAACCAGTAGCTGGGGCTGAATAAGCTGCTGCTGTACAATGTCAAACAGCCGTTGATACAGCTTATATTCATCTTCGCTTAAAGTTACTTTGGCAAATAGCAGCGACTTGGTAAACAGGTAGTCGCTGATGGTTAACTGGTGAAACATATTTTTTTGTGCCAGCATCTCCTGCAATTGTTTGTATCGTTCGGCCATAAAAAACAATTCCAGCGGGAAGGCAAATTGCTTCGGATTTTCATAAAACCGGGGCAGGAAGGGGTTGTCTGCAAAAGCTTCCAATACCAGTTTGGCATTATAATGCTTGCTGAGCAATGTAGCCAACGTGGTTTTACCGGCTCCAATATTCCCCTCTATGGTAATAAACTCGTAACGCAAATCCCGTTTAATAAAAAAACGTAAAGAACATACAATGCATGTAACTCCCTACGGATGGGCAAATATAATTCTACGACCCGTTCGAAGTGACTTTTTTTACTCCCAATGTATCCTTGCCGGCTTTCCAGATTTCCGATATGGTTTGCTGCAACACCGGGTGCACCATATTCGGCGCTATTTCTGCCAGGGGCGCCAGTACAAAATTCCGTTCCGTTATTCTTGGATGGGGAATGGTTAACTGCTGCGTCTCTATTACCAAATTGTCAAAAAACAAGAGGTCGATATCTATGATCCTTGCTCCATACCGCTCAGCTCTGATCCTGCCCATCTCTTTTTCAATAGCCAGCGTGGCGGTGAGCAAGGGCAAAGGCGCCAGGGTGGTGGCAACTTTCAATACCTGGTTATAAAAACTGGGTTGATCGGTTATCCCCCAGGGTTCGGTTTCATAAACAGATGAACGGGTGAGTATTTGACCAATATTTTGTTCAATTTCCGCGGCCGCATGCTGGAGGTTAGCCATCCGGTTACCCAAATTAGTACCGGTAATTAAATAAATTTCGTTTCGTTTTTGATCCATAAATGCGCTGCATGCTTGAGCAGGGCAGCAAATTTACAGCAACCTTGGGTAAAAGGAAAAGGTTTGCAGGCAGAAGGGCAGCATACTATGTTGTACTAAAAAATTTTGCATGCGAAATATCTTTAATTTTGGCGGTATTAAAGGGCCGTTTACTCAAAGCCCTAAACGCATCAATTATTTCTTATGAAATCCTTTTTAAAGATCTTCCTGGCTTCTTTTTTAGCGTTGGTAGTATTTTGTTTTGTTATATTTTTCTTTTTTGCCGGTCTGGCAGGAAGTGCCTTATCCAAATCGGCTCCGGTGGTAGCAGAAAAATCGGTATTGGAGATCGATCTAAGTAAAAAATTCGATGAAAGACCTGTTACCAATTTTCAATCGGTGCTGCAATCCCAGTCATTGGATGAAACGCCCTCTTTTTACGACCTCATCCGGTTGATCGAAAAAGCGAAGGATGATAAGAATATTGAAGGCATTTTGCTAAAGGCCAATGGTAATGCCAACGGCTTTGGAAACAGCGACGAGATCAGGAATGCTTTAATTGA
>JBQGCI010000045.1:0-7794 GCA_052038405.1 Acinetobacter pittii | reverse complement strand
ACTTTTACCTGCTTCACTTTAACCGGTTGTACCTTAATCGCCTTAGGTATGGCCTGATTCTTTGCCTTAGGCTCTGCTTTGACATGTTTCGCCCGGACCTTTCCTTTTTCCTTTGGAGGTTTTTGATTTGCCGGCTTCTTTGACGGAAGGGTATCTGTTGCTGCTACCTGTGTTGTGATAACGGAAGCATTGCAAATTCCGGACCACCCGGCAGCCATTAGAAAAAGCACTACTAATTTTGTCATATCTGAAATGTTGGGAAACTAATAAGGCCAAAGAATCCTGCAGTTGCTGTATTACAACAAAAATAAAAAGCCCAGATGAAATTTTGATGAAAACAATGGTACCGCTGTTCACAAACAATCCTTTTGCTTCTTGTTCGACTCCTGCAAAGTCGTGGGTTTACGCGAACGATTTTTGATATAAACATTTGCCTCTTCAGGGGCGGCAACTCTATTTGAAACCATTATAAACCTGAAGGGGGATATTGGATTGAACATGTAACCCGCTGATCTATTTGTGGCGTAGCCCATAATGACCCTCACGGGGTTTGTTTGCTATGCCTTTGTTTTCTATAATTATTGCCTTCCGCCGGAATTTATTTGAACATTGTTGCGCTTGTTGAACCACGCATCAACTATTAGTTGACCATGTCGAAAATATGCCTGAGCATATTAAAAACAAATGAGCGCCCCTTTAGAAGCGCTCATTGACAAAGTGATATTTTATATGCAGGGGCCTGTTAGATCTTATAATACTGCTCCCAGCCTTTTCTTGGCGGCGGACCTACCAAAAGCTCGTTGGCCTGTTTGTTATTGGTGATTATTTTTTTCTCGCGGTCAAATTTGATCTTATCCCCTGTCCATTGCGCGATAACACCCAGGCAAAACACCTGGCTTAACGGACCTGCTATGGCAAACGGTGAACGCGTTTGCTCCTGACCTTTACAGGCCAGCAAAAAGTTCTTGAAATGGTTAGACGGGCTTTTAGGTACCTGCGGTAATTGTGCTGCCATCGCCTTTGCCTTCTCTTCAGGGATAATGGAAAGCGTACTACCATGAGATCCCCCTTTAAATGTAAGGTCTTTGGAGTAAATGATCTTACCCGGGTTTAACTTCGGCCCTTTAATATCACCGGTGCTGGGCGGTGGAATATTAGGGTCTAATCCTTGAACACCGTATCCCTTCGGAATAGGAGGCAGGTTATCTACCCCGTCATACCACAATACTTCTACTTTAGGTTTGTTGCCTCTTTTAGGAAACTTATAAGAAAGCGTGGTGGAGGTTGGATAGAAGAAATCATTATGGCCGGTTAACTTTAACGGCTTTACCTCTGTTGGTAAACCCAGGTCTAAAAACTCGTGGGCTGTGTCTAATAAATGTGCGCCCCAATCTCCTAAGGCCCCCATGCCGAAATCGTACCAGCAACGCCATTGCCCGTTTACGAAGTCCTTATTGTAGTCGTGACCAAAGGTTTGCATCTGCCAGATGTCCCAGTCAAGGGTAGACGGTACCGGCTCTGCAGAAGGGAACGCCTTAATATTGGTATCCCAGCCATGCCAGCGACGGGCTGAGTTCATGTGCGCTACGATCTTATTGACATCTTTGATAATGCCTGCTTCAGTCCAGGCTTTAAACTGGAAGTAGTTGCCTTCTGAGTGGCCCTGGTTACCCATTTGCGTTACCACTTTATTGTGTTTTTCAGCAGCTTTTATCATCAGCTCCACCTCGTTGAAAGTACGGGCCATCGGTTTTTCTACGTATACATGTTTGCCCAGGGCCATTGCCATCATAGTAATAGGGAAATGCGAAAAGTCCGGCGTACCGATACAAACGGCCTCTATTTCGTTACCCATTTTATCAAACATCTGCCTGAAATCCTGGAAGCGTTTGGCTTGCGGAAATTGCCCCATTATTTTTTGTGTCTGGGGAGCACCCATGTCCACATCGCATAAGGCTACAATATTGGCCAACCCGGTTTTAGCGAACTCTTCAATTATTTGCTGACCCCGGTTACCAATACCAATGCAGGCGAGGTTTACCTTTTCCGATGGAGCCGTAACTGCGGATCTTAAAAAACTGTTTTTAGCAAAAAGCAAATCTGGCAGTAATGCTGTGGCAGCAGTGGCTATCGTTGTATTTTTCAAGAACTTTCTTCTTGATGTGTTTTTTGAACTCATGATGCTTCGAAGATATTAGTTAATTATTCATTACGTCTTATTCTATTATTCAATCTTTTTCATTGGCGTACCGATTTAGCTATGTTATGTTTACATCCGGTTTACCAGGCAAAAATGAATGGCATAAAAATGCTGAAAAACAAACAACCGCATCCCCAAATATATTCAAAAATGTTCAGCAGGCCTCTTCCCTTCGCCGGCCAGGTTGTTGTTGGAAGCTATTTATAATGGCTTTTTCCTTTTTATTTATTAATGATAAAAAGTGCGCGGGTTGCGGGATAAACGCTTTGGTTTGAAAAAATACAATACATTTATAGTACCTAAAACGCATCCTATGCCGATAAAAAAAGAAGATGTTCAACAAGAGGTTTTTGACCTTTATGATGACTATGCCCATAACCGCATTAACCGTCGCGATTTTGTACAGAAGCTTTCCATTTATGCAGTAGGCGGGTTAACGGTTTCTTCACTCATGAGCTTTTTGATGCCCGATTATAAAGGGCAGGTTCAAATTGCCCGCGAAGATCCACGTATTAAGTCGGAGTATATCGAATATAAATCTCCGAAAGGAGGCGGAACGATAAAAGGACTCCTTTGCCTGCCGGCAGATGCCAAAGCGAAATTGGGCGGCGTTGTAGTGGTGCACGAGAACAGGGGGTTGAACCCGCATATTGAAGATGTGGCCCGCCGTGCAGCACTGGCTGGTTTTATAGCTTTGGCGCCTGATGCATTGACACCCCTGGGCGGATACCCGGGTACCGATGACGCGGGGAGGGAGTTGCAGGCCAAACGGGACAGGAACGAAATGCTCGAAGATTTTATAGCCGCTTATGGTTACCTGAAAAATGACAAGCATTGTAATGGAAAAGTAGGTGTCGTGGGTTTTTGTTTTGGAGGATGGATTGCCAATATGATGGCAGTAAGGATTGACACCCTAAATGCAGCTGTTCCTTTTTACGGTGGACAACCGGCTGCCGAAGAGGTTCGAACAATAAAAGCTCCTTTATTGATTCATTATGCAGAACTGGATACCCGGGTGAATGAGGGCTGGCCGGTATACGAAACGGCATTAAAAGAAAATAAAAAGAAGTACACTATGTACATGTACCCCAAAGTAAACCATGGGTTTCATAACGACACTACACCCCGCTACGATAAAGCGGCTGCAGAACTGGCCTGGAAGAGAACCATTGATTTCTTTAAAGAAAAATTGACATAATTTATCTGGCTAAAGGCCGGCACATCCTAAATGTGACAACTACTCTTTTCCGGCATATTTACATTGCCATAAAATAAAAGCATATTCTTTTGCTGCCTGCTGTATCTGCTCCTCAACGGTGCTGCCCCCGTAGTGCCCGGCCTTGTAATCGACATCTAGTAATACCGGATAGGTAGAGCCGTTCTCTGCCTGCATTTTGGCAGCAAATTTGGCCGGTATATAACTTTCCACCCTAGGGTCATTAAAGCCGGTAGTGATGAGCTGAGCGGGATATTTCTCTCCCTTTCTTATGTGCTGGTAGGCATCCATCTCCAGTAAGGCTTTAAATGCTGAAGAGTCGGTCACTGTACCAAACTCCGGGATATTCGCAGGCCCGTTGGGAGAAAACTCCATACGAAGCGCATTCAAACAGCCGACCTTGGGTATAGCGCATTGATAAAGATCCGGCCGTTCTGTTATGGCTCTTCCGATTAAAATACCCCCGGCACTGGCGCCACTGATTGCGAATTTATTGGGTGAAGTATATTTGTTGCTGACCAGGTACTCGGCGCAGGCATTAAAATCTTTCCAGGTATTCGGCTTGGTAGTCTTCTTTCCCGCCAGGTACCAGTCGCGGCCCTTTTCTCCCCCGCCTCTTACATGCGCAAAAGCCAGCACAACCCCGCGATTAATCAGTGGCAGCGACCTCGGACTGAAATAGGGGGTAAAAGGAGTTATTCCATATGCGCCGTAGCCCTGCATAAAACAAATATTACTGCCATCCTTCTTTTGTTTGGTTTTATCGTATACAATGCTCAACGGCACCATCGTTCCGTCGTGTGAGGGTACTTCCAGTTCTTCAAACACAATATTATGTAAATTGGGGAAAGGTGTTTGCATATGAAAGGGGCCTTTATCAAACGCCTTCGTTTGCAGGTTGTAGCGATATACGTTAAGCGGGATGTTCCACCCCAGGTTAATCAGCGCTATTTCGTTTACGTCGGGGCTTACCGTGTAGGCCTCCAGGTTTCCGTCGAGAGGTGCTTCCAGTTTCGATACAGTGCCTGTTTTCAGATGGTAGAGCAGTAATTCATTGATCAACCCATTTTTTGTTTTCTGTACTACTAAAAAGTCTTTGGCCTGGGCCACCGAAGCCAGTTTCCAGTCGTTGCCCCCTGATATCAGCTCTTGAGCTGTAGCCAGGTCCGGCGCATCCAGCGATGTTTTTTTAAGGCTGAATAAAGGATTTCCTTTGGTCGTTAAAAAGATCAGGTCCTTCCCATTTACATAAAAACTCCATACCTCGTCGGCTTTGGTGCACAACGGCTTCCAGTTTATTTCTTCTTGGTCAAACTCCGACCGGGGCGCATAAAAAATCTCCTGGTAATTCTCGACCGATGCTTTGCTTACAAAAATATACGGGCTGTTTTTGAACTCCATTAGATTGGGAAACTCGGATGGCAGAAGGCCAAGCTCCGGGTTTTTATCCCGGCTTACGATCACTTTATCTCTATCCGGAGTGGTTCCTATGGTGTGTATTTTACAGGGAATATTCAACCAAACTTCCGGGTCGTGGGTATCGTAACTTTTGGCCTGCCCATAAATAATTTCACTGTTGCTGCCGTCTTTAAAAGCCCCGGAAGCATGGGCAATAATGTCCGGTAAAAACTGCCGGGTTGGGATACTCATCACGCGCAGGTCGCCCAATTCAGAGCCCTGCTCGCTCAGCATCAATAATATCCGGCTTCCATCATCGCTGACATCGGCCTGAAAATCTACCAGTTTACCAGGAATATAATTTTCCGGATCAAACAGCAATACCTCCTGGCCCGCATCTCCTTCGCGCAAATAGTATTTCGCCACCTTTTCGTTAGGCAATCTTTTTTTGTAGAAATAGGTATTATTCCTTTTACTGAGGTCAGCATATTTAGTAGTAACAATTTTGTCAATCTCCCGCAACTCCTCCCCAATCTTTACTCTTTCCGGCAGCTTTGCAAGCACTTCGGCGGTATAACCGGCCTGTTTCTTAAACCAATCCTGCACGTTATCATCTTTCACCTCCTCCAGCCAGCGATAGGGATCACTGACCGTTGTTCCAAAATAAGTATTGTTGCTGTCAACTACGCGTGTAGCAGGATACTGATATTGGGCATTTACACTGGTTGTAGAAAGCGCAAACAGGACGAGATGGCAATAGTAATGTCTCATAAATGGGATAAAGCTGATGATCTTACAAATCTATCTAACAGTTAACCGTCAAAAAATAGCCTATTCAGGTTAGCCTCATCCTTTTTAAGAACAGCAGCCATAAAAAAAGCAGCTCCGGACTGAAGCTGCTTTTGATTGGTAAAAATGACTTTTTTAGAACTCCGCACTCTTGGGTGTTCTGGGGAAGGCTATTACGTCACGGATATTGCTCATACCCGTAACAAACTGGATCATCCTTTCGAACCCTAATCCAAACCCGGCATGAGGCACAGTGCCGAAACGGCGGGTATCTACATACCACCACATTTCTTCCATGGGGATATTCATCGTCTTCATTTTTTCCAGCAACACGTCGAGTCTTTCTTCCCTTTGCGATCCGCCCACAATCTCTCCAATGCCCGGCGCCAGGATGTCCATGGCGGCTACTGTTTTGCCGTCCTCGTTTAATCTCATGTAAAAGGACTTGATTCCCGCAGGATAATCCGTTAGGATCACCGGTTTTTTAAAATGCTTCTCCACCAGGTAGCGCTCATGCTCGCTCTGCAGGTCCATGCCCCATCCGGTTATTGGGTACTGGAATTTTTTCTTTTTATTGTGATTGCTGCTGGCCAGGATATCGATTGCCTCCGTGTAGGTTAACCGCTGAAACTCGTTGTTGATCACGAACTCCAGCTTCTCAATCAGGCCCATTTCGCTGCGCTTGTCCTGCGGTAATTGCTTTTCTTCTTCGGCCAGTCTTGAAGCTAAAAAGTCGAGGTCTTCACGGTTATTCTCCAACACATAACGAATAATGTATTTAATAAATTCCTCGGCCAGGTTGGCATTATCCTCCAGGTCGTAAAAAGCCATCTCTGGTTCGATCATCCAAAACTCGGCCAGGTGGCGGGCCGTATTACTGTTTTCTGCCCTGAAGGTGGGACCAAATGTATAGATCTCACCGAAAGCCGTAGCTCCTAATTCTCCTTCCAATTGGCCGCTTACTGTTAAATTGGTCGATCTGCCAAAGAAATCTTCTTTAAAATTGATCGATCCATCCTCATTTTTAGGCGTGTTCTCGAAGGGTAATGTAGTCACCCTGAACATTTCACCGGCGCCTTCTGCATCGCTCGCGGTAATAATAGGTGTATGCAGATACACGAATCCCTTATCATTAAAAAATTTATGAACCGCAAATGCGAGGGCGTGCCTGATGCGGAAAACAGAGGCAAACGTATTGGTTCTGAAACGCAGATGCGCCTTCTCCCTCAGAAACTCGAGGGAATGCTTTTTAGGTTGCAGCGGGTAAACTTCTGCATCACTATCGCCTAATATTTCAATCGAAGCCGCTTTCAATTCCATCTGCTGCCCTTTTCCCAAAGAGGGAACAATAGCCCCTGTAACTTTCAGGGATGCAGATGTAGTCATCCTTTTCAAAAGTGATTCGTCAAACTTTCCGAGCTCGGCCACAACCTGCAAATTGGTATTCGTGCTTCCATCATTCAAAGCTATAAACTGGTTGTTACGAAAAGTACGTACCCAACCCATTACGGTTACCTCCTGCTCCCGATAGCTCTCGGGATCTTGCGCCAAAAGCGTTTTAATTTTGATCCTTTTATTAAACATCTCACTTTATTTAGGGTTGCAAAGATAAGATCAGCAAGGCTTATACCTGTTTCCTGTATAAAAAGCCAAAAAATTTTGGTTTTATTTAAATGGAAAGTAGGCGACAGATACTCTTGTATCGTAATTTTGCATCGCTGTTATGAGAAACGCTGCTGTTTTACTATCAATATTTTTGTGGTGTGCCTGCTCACAATATCCCAAGGCGCCCATGACCGGCGCAGGAAAACCCGGCCGGGAAAAAGATTCACTCATCAGTATTATTGCAGTGGGAGACCTGATGCTGGGTAGCAACTATCCTGATTCGAAGAGACTGCCTGATCGTAATATACTGGGACAGCTAAAGGATATCCTTCAGGATGCAGACATCACTATTGGCAACCTGGAAGGTGTCATTGCAGACGCCACTACAGTAACAAAAAAATGTAAACCCCGCGGCAATTGTCATGCATTCAGGATGCCGCCACATTTTGCGGCCTATTTTAAAGAAGCTGGTTTTGACTTTTTAAGCATTGCCAATAATCATAGCGGAGATTTTGGAGATGAAGGCATTTTACAAACCAAAAAAGCGCTGGAAGGACAGGGAATCGCTTTCTCGGGCCTTAAAAAT
>JBQGCI010000044.1:0-12063 GCA_052038405.1 Acinetobacter pittii | reverse complement strand
AAACCTGCTTTTAATTTTTGTATCGACATATTACAAACTTATAAAATTTACGGAAGCCCCTGTGTTTATGGTAAACCTTGTGTAAATTAAAATGAGATGGTTACTAATTCATTTACATTTGCAAAAATGTACGAACCGGCACATGAGGTATATATGCAGCGCTGCCTGCGGCTGGCTAGATTAGCTGTGGGAAAAGTGGCGCCTAACCCGATGGTAGGTGCGGTACTGGTGCATAACCGACAAGTGATTGCTGAAGGATATCATCAGCAATATGGTGGTCCGCATGCAGAGGTGCATTGTATACGGGAAGCATTGCAGCATCATCCGGATCTGATTGCTGAATCCACTTTATATGTTTCACTGGAACCCTGCGCTCATTTTGGTAAAACGCCGCCCTGCGCAGACCTGATCATCCGGCATAAAATACCAAAGGTAGTCATTGGTTGCAGGGATAGTTTTGAGAAGGTAGATGGAAAGGGGATCGCGAAGCTCAAAGCTGCCGGTATTGAGGTGGTGGTGGGCGTTTTGGAAAAGGAAGCTATTACCCTGAACAAGGCCTTTTTTGCGTTTCATCAGCTAACCCGCCCTTATATAACTTTAAAATGGGCGCAAACCGCGAACGGCTATATCTCTGAGGAAGGTAAAGCGAGGCTGCTGATCAGTAACGACTATACCAATCGCCTGGTACACCGCTGGCGGAGTGAGCATACTGCTATCATGGTGGGATCGCATACTGCCCTGGCAGATGATCCGCGGCTCGACAACCGCAACTGGATGGGGCCCGGTCCTAAGAAAATAGTATTTGATCCCCATTTAAAAGTGCCGGTAAATCTTCGTCTTTTTAATACAGCTGATGTAGTCGTCGTTTTGAATACTGTCAAAAATGCAGTATCGGGAAATATTATCTATTTAAAAATAGATAAGAACAAAATGATAACGGATGCCATGCGCCAGCTGCAGCAATTAAGCATACAAAGTGTATTAGTGGAAGGGGGCGCTTTCCTGCACCAGTCTTTTATAAAGGAAGGTGTATGGGATGAAGCCCGTATTATTACTAATAAGGACTTGTTGGTAAATAATGGCGTCGCAGCGCCCGTACTAACAAGGCAGGATAAGCTAAAAACAACCGTATTGCAAAAAGACGAAATTATATATTTTAAAAACCAAAATAACTCTTTTGTTCATGCAGGTGCCGCATTACTTTAATACAATTAACACAACAGGTACTGCTGAATTTAAAGATAAGGGAAGTCGTTTTATCGCCGTAGCTTACCCGGTTAAGACCATTGCTGATTGCAAGCAAAAGCTACTGGATATTAAAAAAGAATACCCCAAGGCGAGCCATTATTGCTTTGCCTACCGCTTAGGGCTCGATAATAATCAATACAGGGTAAGCGATGATGGTGAGCCTTCCGGTTCGGCCGGACGACCCATTCTGGGGCAAATCGACAGTCGCGGTGTTACTGATATCTTAATTGTGGTGGTTCGGTATTTTGGAGGAACCTTGCTGGGAGTGCCCGGCCTGATTAACGCTTATAAATCAGCGGCAGCTATGGCATTGCAGGTTACCCCCCTGATCAGGAAGCCCGTACTGGTTGCTTATCACCTGCAATTCGATTACACTCAAATGAATGATGTGATGACTACCATCAAACACTTTGACTGTGAAGTTATAAAACAGGAATTACAACTTTTTTGCGTGATGGATATCGCCATACCCCAATACCGCCTTGCAGAAACATTAATGAAGCTGGGTGATATTCGTGATATTGCCATTAAGCCTATCCAGAAATAGCTGCCTTCTGCTAAAATTGCATAATAATTGCCATTTTTCTGCACTTTAGTCATATTTAATCGTCTGAATATGACATCATTACATTAAATACCGGCTTGGATTTTGATTTGATAACCAGGTATATGTTCCTGATATATTTAAGTTCAGCGTGATTGTTGCTGTCTGGTATCAGGGCATGAACTTTTAACTGAGAAACTTTAATTATGAATCTGGGAAATTTTACAATAAAAGCAGCGGAGGCTTTTCAACAGGCTCAGCAACTGGCATTTAATGCGCAGAACCCCAATATCGAAACAGAGCATATTTTAAAAGCGTTACTGGAGCAGGAAGACTCTCCGGTCGACTATCTTTTAAAGAAGAACAATGTAACCATTAACCTGGTAGACAACAAGCTCAATGAGCTGATGTCGAAGTTGCCAAAATCATCGGGAGAGCCGGCACAGCAAATTAGCCGCGACGCTAATAACGTGGTATTAAGGGCCGGAGCTGCTTTAAAGCAGTTTAACGACGAATTTATCACTCCCGAGCATTTATTGCTGGCCATTGTGGAGGGTAATGATGCCACGGGAAAGTTATTGAAAGATGCAGGCCTTACTGCAAAAGGGCTGGTTACTGCTATTAAAGAGCTCAGGCAGGGAACAACGGTATCTTCTCAAACACAGTCGCAGGAGTTTAATGCATTGAATAAATATGCCAAAAATTTAAATGAACTGGCGCGGCAGGGCAAGTTGGATCCGGTAATTGGAAGGGATGAGGAAATCCGTCGCACTCTTCATATTCTGAGCCGAAGAACCAAGAACAACCCCATACTGGTAGGTGAGCCTGGTGTAGGTAAAACAGCAATTGCCGAAGGCATAGCGCATCGTATTGTGAATGGCGATGTGCCTGAGAATCTGAAGTCGAAGATTATTTACGCGCTGGATATGGGATTATTGATAGCAGGTGCCAAATATAAAGGTGAGTTTGAAGAACGCCTTAAAGGTGTGGTGAAGGAAGTGAGCGGAAGTGATGGCGAGATTATATTATTTATAGATGAGATCCATACCCTGGTGGGCGCGGGTGGTGGCGACGGGGCTATGGATGCGGCTAATATATTGAAGCCGGCCCTGGCCCGCGGTGAGCTACGTGCGGTAGGTGCTACTACGTTGAACGAGTACCAGAAATTTTTTGAAAAAGATAAAGCACTCGAACGGCGTTTTCAAAAAGTAATGGTAGATGAACCTTCGATAGAGGATGCGATCTCTATTTTAAGAGGTTTAAAGGATAAGTACGAGACCCATCACCACGTACGCATAAAAGACGATGCTATTATAGCCGCCGTGGAGTTGTCCGGCAGGTATATTACTGATCGTTTTTTACCGGATAAAGCCATTGATCTCATAGATGAGAGTGCGGCTAAATTAAGGCTGGAAATGAATTCAATGCCGGAAGAGTTGGACCGGTTAGACAGGCAGATCCGCCAGCTGGAAATTGAGCGCGAGGCTATTAAACGGGAAAATGATGAGGAGAAGCTGAGACAGTTAAATACCGAGATAGCGAATCTTTCTGTAGAGCGGGATACGTTGAAAGCCAAGTGGTCAGAAGAAAAAGAATTGGTAGAGCAAATACAGAGTGCCAAAGCAGGCATAGAGAGCCTGAAAGTAGAAGCGGAGCAGGCCGAACGTAACGGTGATTATGGTAAAGTAGCTGAAATACGGTACGGTAAGATAAAGGAGGAAGAAGAGCGTATCGGACGGCTGACAAGAGAATTGCAGGAAGACAGCGAGAAGCGCTTATTGAAAGAAGAAGTAGATGCCGAGGATATTGCAGAAAGCGTCGCAAAATCAACCGGTATACCGGTAAGTAAAATGATGCAGAGCGATAAGGAGAAGCTGCTGCACCTGGAAGCCCACCTGCACGAAAGGGTAGTAGGGCAGGAGGAAGCCATTACGGCAGTGGCTGATGCGATCCGGCGTAGCCGGGCAGGATTAAGTGACCCTAAAAAACCGATCGGTTCATTTATCTTCCTGGGAACTACTGGTGTGGGTAAAACGGAGCTGGCAAAGGCCCTGGCTGAATACTTGTTCGATGATGAGGGAATGATGACCCGTATCGATATGAGTGAATACCAGGAAAAACATACGGTAAGCAGGCTGGTGGGAGCGCCTCCCGGTTACGTTGGGTATGACGAAGGAGGGCAGTTGACCGAAGCGGTACGTCGCAAACCTTATAGTGTGGTGCTTTTAGATGAGATCGAAAAAGCGCATCCGGATGTATGGAACGTATTACTGCAGGTTTTGGATGACGGCAGGTTGACAGATAATAAAGGCAGGGTAGTGAACTTTAAGAATACGATTATCATAATGACCAGCAATATAGGTAGCCACCTGATACAGGAAGCTTTTGAAGGTGTTTCTGAGAAAACGCTGGATGAGGCAACAGAAAAGGCAAAGGTGCAGGTAATGAGTTTACTGAGAGAAACGGTGAGGCCCGAATTTCTGAACCGGGTGGATGAGATTATTATGTTCCAGCCATTAATGAAAAAAGATATAACGGGTATTATTAAAATACAATTGGATGGGCTGAGAAGGCAGGTGTTGCAGAACAGCGGCCTGCAATTACATTTTAGCGATTATGCGCTCGACTTTTTAGCCGAACAGGGATTTGATCCGCAATTTGGAGCGCGGCCGTTAAAAAGGCTGATCCAAAAGGAAATTGTCAACCAGTTAAGTAAACGGATCCTTTCTGGTGATGTGGATAGAAATACACCTGTTTTGGTAGATGTATTCGATAATATGGTAGTATTCAGGAATGAAACGCAAGAAAGCAAAAACGTTTAATGATGAATGAGGCCTCCGCTAGGGAGGCTTTCATATTTACAGGCGCAACAATGGCCCGCACCATTTTGTTATTTTATAGGCTTTTTTTGCGATATTTCGAAGAAAAAATTTGTGAGTTCAAAAAAAAAATTATCTTCAACCGCTTTTTGGAATAGCATAAATTTTCAGTAAAAAAGGAAAATACCTGGCCAAAATAAATTTTAAATTTTATGAGCTTAAAGAAAGACGATGAACCAATAATAGAACCTAAAGATATTTTTGTGGGTAAAAAAGATGCTCCCGTTATCTTAATGGAATTTGGTGAGTATGAAAGTGAGGATTGTGCCAAGGCTAATGAAATAGTAAAGCAAATTCTTGCCGATTATGAAGGTCAGGTAAAATTTAATTTCCGTCACTTTCCTCAAACAAGAATTCACCAGCGAAGCCTGAAAGCCGCAGAAGCAGCTATTGCCGCAGCGCAGGAAGATAAGTTTTGGGAAATGCACAATGTATTGTTTCAAAACAGGAGAAACCTGGGAACTACCAGTTTGAAATTGCATTCCAAAGATGCGGGTGTGAAAAATAAAAATTTTCTTGAAGAGCTGGTTAACGGCACTTATGGCTGGCAGGTTCAGGACGATCTTAAAGAGGGGCTGGATAGAGGGGTGAAGGAAGTGCCTGCTTTTTTTGTTAATAATGAAATGATCAAGGGAAAACCTACCTATGCTTCTCTCAGCGCAGCCATTGATGCTGCGTTAAAAAGCGGTAAAAAGCCGGCTGCGTCCAAAGCTAAAGCAGCACCTAAAAAAGCGGTTGCTGCCGCAACAAAAACTAAGAAGTAAGCGTGTTTTACGACAACTTATGTCCTATATTTTATAAGTGTTTGTTTAAGTAGTCTTTACGTACTTTCATATTTATTATGTTTTCTATGAAACCCTTTACTGTAAAGGGTTTCGTTCGTTTTAGACCTTTTCTGTTACCAACTCTTCATAGGGACAAAAGGATTAAACCAGACAATGGTTATCAAACATCTTTTTCGTAGTTATTTTGTTTAATTGTTGAATAATTTCGAAAGCGGCAAGCTTATAAATTTGAATTTATATAGCAGGCAAAAAAATGTTTGTGATTATTTTTTTTATGTTGAATAAATGTGGATATTCGCCGTCCGTCTTAAAATTTTTTTGTTGTATAGAGTTGTGAGTCTGATGATGTTTTTTGATGATTTTTTTAAATTGTAGCACCCCAATAAATTCGCTGTTTCAATGGAGAAAAATGCCGACAAAGTTTGGTCTAATTGTTTAAAGATTATAAAAGATATAGTAGAATGGCAGCATTACAAAACATGGTTCGAACCTATTAAGGCAATTTCTTTAAAAAGCAATGTATTGGTAATACAGGTACCCAGTCAGTTCTTTTTTGAGTACCTCGAAGAGCATTATGTAAATTTATTAGCGAAGACACTGAAGCGTGAATTAGGTAAAGAGGCCCGGTTAGAGTACCGGATAATGGTGGATAGCGGCAATAGTAAAAATAAGCCGCTTACAATGGATGTACCGGGTACTGGCTACAAAACATATTCCAATAACGAAATGGATTTTCCGCTCGTGGTGAATAATTCTGTAAAAAATCCCTTTGTCATTCCGGGCATTAAAAAAATGCAGATTGACCCGCAATTGAATGTGAATTACACGTTCGATGCCTACGTGGAAGGTGACAGTAACCGGGTAGCGCGAAGAGCGGGAAAAACAGTTGCTGATAAACCCGGGGCCAACTCTTTTAACCCTTTGGTAGTGTACGGGGGCGTAGGGTTGGGCAAAACCCACCTGGTGCAGGCAATAGGCAACGAGGTAAAGCGCTTGCATCCTAACAAAATAGTACTGTACGTAAGTTCAGAAAAGTTCATTAACCAATTTATGGACCATAGCCGCAACGGGGCTATTAACGATTTTATACACTTCTACCAATTGATCGATGTATTAATTGTAGATGATGTGCAGTTTTTCAGCAAAGCTGAAAAATCACAGGATGCTTTTTTTGCGATATTCAATCACTTGCATCAATCAGGCAAGCAGCTGGTTCTTACATCGGATAAATCGCCGAAAGACCTGGACGGCGTGCAGGAGCGTTTACTGAGCCGCTTCAGATGGGGATTAAGTGCCGATCTTCAGATCCCCGATTATGAAACCCGTATTGAGATACTGGAAAGAAAGATGAAGGCCGATGGATTAGATATGCCCAAAGAAGTAGTGAAGTATATTGCTTATAATATCAACAGCAATGTGAGAGAGCTGGAGGGTGCACTGATCTCTTTATTGGCGCAATCCTCATTAAATCGCCGGGACATAGACCTGGAGCTGGCTAAGAAGGTGTTGCGTAACTTTATTAAATCATCCAGCAAGGAAATTACAATCGACACCATTCAAAAAATGGTATGCGATTATTTTGATGTAGCCTACGATAAGTTATTACAAAAGACCCGCAAACGCGAAATTGTGCAGGCCCGCCAGATTACGATGTACCTGGCCAAAGCCTTCACCAAAAACAGCCTGAAGACTATTGGTGAACACTTTGGCGGACGTGATCATACTACCGTAATACACTCCTGCCAAACGGTTAAAGATCTGATGGATACGGATGCATTATTTCGGGAGAATGTGTTGGAACTGCATCAGAAAGTGCAGTTGGCTGCGATGTAAAATCGCTCAAAAAAACATTTTTAAAGAGCGTGCAATCTTGAATCTTTTCCCTTATATTTGCATCCCTTTTGGTGAGGTGGATGAGTGGCTGAAATCAGTAGTTTGCTAAACTGCCGTACGGGTTAAACTGTACCGCGGGTTCGAATCCCGCCCTCACCGCCAAAAGCGAAATCAATTAGCTTAAAAAGCCCGTAAATGCTCAATTTACGGGCTTTTTTGATGTTTTTACCCATCAAATTGCCCCAAAATACTCTAAAAAAACGCGTCATTCGTAGAGTACTACCAAATTGCCTAAAAAGTACTCAACGAATCGACCTCAAATCCACTGCCAGCAAGGGATTCAGCGTTAGGGCCTGAATGGAGCGGTCCCCGCAATCGTGCCCGATTTCGTTCGCCCCCTTAAAACCAATAAGGGTGGGGTAGTAGGATGGGGGATGTAGCGGTCTTAATTCCCTGGCGGCTCTATGAAATATACGGCGACACCGCTGTTCTGCGTGATCAATATGCCAGCATGAAAGGCTGGGTAGACTACGTAACATCCCGCAGTCCCGATAGGCCTTTGGCGGGATAAAGGTTATGGCGATTGGTATGCACAAGGAGATTCCACCAGCCTGCCTTTTATCGACCAATGCTACTATATACATAGCGCGGACCTCTTACAAAGAACGGCAACGCTACTCGGCAAAACAGCTGATGCGGAGAAGTGCGCAGCTTTAAAAATGCGTATTCATAAAGCTTTTATAGCGCAGTATTCAAAGTTCGATACCAAAGCTATTTCAACACAAACCGCTTACCTGCTGGCGTTGGCCTTTGACCTGTTACCCGAATCCGAACGTGCTGTTATTGCTCAAAAGTTAGCAGGCCGTATCCACGCGGATGGCGATCGTCTGTCCAAGGGTTTCCTGGGAACACTTCATTTACTGCCGGTACTCAGCCGCTTCAGATACCACAACTTAGCATCAATTGCTCTTTCGAAAAGAATTTCCTTCGTGGCTCTATCCCATCACCCGGGTGCAACCACGATGTGGGAAAAATGGGACGCTATCCGCCCCGATGGTACCATCCAGCAGACCTCTTTCAACCACTTTGCATACGGCGCAGTGGGTGAGTGGTTCTACCAGTCAATCGCTGGCATCACGAGCCTGGAATCCGGCTTCAAAAAAGTGCTAATTGCCCCGCAACCCCATCATGACTTAAAATGGGCCAAAGCCGATTACAAAACACAACTGGGCCTTATAAAAGTTAAGTGGAAACTTAAAGGCAGCACAGTGAGTTTGGATGTGACACTCCCTGAAGGACTGTCAGCTTCCATTGCGTGGCCGAATGCGGCTGGCCGTAATCTGCTCGGTCGATATAATATTCTGTAGATGAGAAGCGGTCAAATTTGGAGCAGGCAGCATATAGAAATCGCAATAGAGCTTGGTTTTTCGTGCGGTCTGAAAAAGGTATATGGGCTTTAATTCCCCCGTAAATCTCTAGATATTTTTCAATGGTGTGCTCGTTTGGATGATTCCGTTCGGTTGATTTTGGTGGAAATAATTTAAATAGTTGCTCTTTAAAGATCTTTTTGTTTCCCATATTTATTCAAAGTTGGATTAATTAATTTAATCTCGCATTGCTATATCCTAATTTAAGGGACGTCTTATAATTTGAAATAAATTCTGCGATGACTGGTTCAAGTGGGACGCTTAAATTGATTAAAGAATTCGTAGCTAGTCATGGATATAACAATTATAATCAAGAAGGTTTTTGTTTGTGGTTTTATGATTTTTAAATGGTATCGTATATTTTTTCGAGTTTCCCTATAATTTTTATATCTGATTTAGCGAGTTATTTTTATTGTTTAGAAATTAATTGATCTTAAGTTCGTTGGTTAGTCGATGGTTCAATGTATCTTCCTTGATTAGCGCACGCTATCTGGCTCACATCAGGTCATAAAAGTGCATAAAGCACTTCAAGTTTACGACAGTGATCAACATTTAAATCAACATGCTTCCCGGGGAAATTCAGATAATCAGGTGGTTTTATTACTTTAAGTCAGTCCCGATAATTTGAATTAATCTAAGCATCAAAGGTTCTCGGTGAAGTGGCAAGGGCATTGTCATCTTTCATCAAGCATTCAATGTCAGAGGTGAAAGTAAATTACATGCAAATCCAAAATCAAACTTGCGATTTAGGTGAATGCCTTTAAATTTTCGATGAATGGCCAACTTCTTTCTTTGAAACGCATTAGGGTAAGTCGTTAAGTGTTTTTAAAAGGGACTAAAGGGGCTTATTTTCTACTCTTTAAAAAAATGAAATATAGAATTACACGCTAGTACATTTTCCGGTTTTCGTGGTCTATACAATAGTATTGGTTAATACGCTATAGCTGTATTAGATCCTGCGACTAAGTTAAAATTTGATTACCATGACCCCTCACGAACAAATAACGCAACTCACCGAAGAGCTCTCGCTCCTCAAGAAAGAGTACGATCGCCTATGGAATCAGCATAAACTTCTGAAGTTATCTTACCGGTCTGTAAAAATGGCGCAGAATAGTAAACCTCGGTCGTAAAAGGTGAAGTCCCCCCGACACTAAAAGAAGCCTTCAATGATTTGTTATATGGTAGCAGGGAGGAGCAGGCGATCATTCGGTTTACCCATAGGTTAAAAGGATCAAAAAAAATACGTACAGGATCGGTCAGGTAGTAATGTAGTTGACTACAGGCTAACCATTAAAAAGCCTGTCTAACGATACCATCAGCAACTTTATAGAAAGGGCAAAAACCTGGCTGTGTATTCGCGGAGGTAATGGAAAGACAACGGTGCGGGAGTTTTTAAACCCTTGTAAAGACCTCGATGTAATTTGTCTCCAGCCATTGTTTTTTTGTTCTTCAAAATAGCAAGACATTGTAAAGCCTGTATTGATACCATCTTTCTGGTAGTCTGTGCAAGATATCATACTTTGCCAGATCGTTTCGGAACCCCCTTGAAAAGCGTATACAATTCACCGTTTTAGAATTTACTCACCTTTTTTGATTATTCGAATCGAGATCGGCAATCTGTTCTAAAATACTTTTAATGACTTCCAGTCGCTCCGCCATGCTGTAAGGCAGGGCTGTTACGATACACTCATTAATATTAGGATTTGCCAGGAGCTGACTGCATTGTTGACCTAAATATTCCTTAACTTCCTGGTCATGAGTGCCTTTGATTTGTTCAACTATGTCGGTGCAATTATCAAGAATGTAAATGATATCTTCGAAGTCATGGCTGAATCTAAGGTCTGTTCCGCCCCTGCTATTCATAGGTTCGAACTTGGAGGCCAGGTAATAAGGCGCTGTGAATACACTGATAGTGATCTGTTCAGATAATTGCCTGGATTGTTTATGCGCAATTCCCGCTTCATACCAGCGGTTAGTAAAGCCAAGTATATTTTCCTCTGTGGGCATAATATCCACAATGAGCTCTTCAAATCTCCAGCGGCAAATAGGCGCTTTGGGTGTTCTGTCATTGGTAAAGCCTAGTTTCCTCAGGGATTCTTCCAATTGGTAATACTCCAGTCTCGTGCTAACTTCTATAACGCAATCAACATCTATGGTAGGACGTATTTCTGTTGCTGCGGCATCATCCGCATAAAGTTCAGCTACAGCACCTCCCACAAATACAACTTCACTAGCCAGATGCTGTAAACCCGTAGCCACTCGCTGCAGCATTTCAGTATTAGGTGACACTATTTAAGTTTTTTATCAAGTTCAGCAATGGCAATCTCCAGCTCGCGGACTCTTCCGATTCTTAAGGTGTCAACAATGACCAGTAGCTCGTATAGGTCAGGGTCTTGGTCAACAATTTTCGGAACAGTTTTGTAAATGGGTTCAATCTCTATTCCTCGCTTAGTACCTTTAGCGGCTTTCCAAACGTACATCTCATCACCAACTTTGAGATGTTCCATGATGGGGGAGGCCGAATGCGCAGTAGCAATGCCCCGAACCTTGGTTCCTAATTTCGGTGGAAATACATAGCGTAATCCATGCACGAGAAACTCACGCGCTGCAAGTTTTTGAACCTTCGTTTTGGAGTGGTCAACGAGGCCGCTGATCTTGAGCCGTTCAAGCCCTTCAGATATTTCTGACCGGCTGATCAGTAATGCATCGGCAATTTGAACTTGTGTACAGTTGCTATCCTTTAAAGAAAGCAGCTTTAAAAGTATTAAAATATCCTGCTGTTTCATAAATATTCGTGATTCGCGAATCGCGAATTATCGCTATTTAATATTTGATTATTAGTTACTTAACGTGGCTGTTTTTTTATTTTAAAAACCATATCAAAGGTATGTATATTTAATCAAAGATCATACAGGATCAGGATCATTAAAATCTGGAACTGGTAGTGAAGGAAGGTGTGGGTACCTCGATCTTTTAGGATGATAAATTGTTTGTAAGGTACCTTTTGCAGGCAAAAGGTAGTCAATTCCTGGCAGATTTCCTATAGGTTGGGCCATCGAGAGTTTCTCGAAATTGAAAGCGTAGCTACCATACTTGCAACTCAAAGTTGCAAGTATGGTAGCTACGAAGCTATAAAAATTCAGGGATTACTACCCATTATTTTAACGAAATTTATACACATTTGTTAATAATATTAGCTCTGTTCATTAAGGAATATAGGTTTATTGTAGTTTATAGGTTAATCACCAATAATTATGCTATGAAGGCTTGCAAGCATGCCATTGCAGCATTGTACGTACCCCTATTGAGAATATGATCGTTTGGGATTATCTACCTTTATCATAAAT
>JBQGCI010000043.1:0-14199 GCA_052038405.1 Acinetobacter pittii | reverse complement strand
AGCCAACAGTAACCTGAACAGCTACGGCAGAGGCAATATGGCAGGCGGCACTGTAAGCAGCGGTCGCGGTACCACTCCCGGGTATATTAATCCGACCGGTGGCACTTACAGAAGCACTTATGGTGTGAGAAGCAATGCCAGCGTAAGTACCAACACCAGTAATTCAGGTTCGTACGGACGCACTGCCAATACAGGAAGCTACAACAGGTCATATAACCAGGGACAGACATACAGTCGTGATGTTTATTCGGCACCAAGGAATAACAGCCAGCCGAGCTACTCACAACCTTCTTCATCACCTTCCTATTCAGCCCCTTCAGGCGGCGGCGGTGGTGGAAGCCGTGGCGGCGGTGGCGCCGGAGGCGGTGGTGGAAGCGGCAGGAGATTTTAAATCATGCCACTGGCAACAGAATACGTCACTACTTTAAACCTATTAAATTTCATACATGAAAAAAATTGTCCTGGCTGCAACGCTTGTAGCCGCATATACTGTCTCTCAGGCACAAACGCCTGAAGACGCGTTACGGTACTCCTGGCTACAGGCTTCCGGAACGGCCCGCTCGCAGGCTATTGGTAATGCCAATGGTGCTATCGGCGGAGAAATATCCACTATCTTTTCTAACCCCGCCAATATCGGTTTCTATAAAACCGGGGACTTTGTGATTTCCGGTGGCGGTAATTTTTTGAATAATAAAAGCACGTACCTGGGCGCCACCCGTAAAGAAAACGAATCGGCAGGCTTCCTGGGCACAACGGGTTTCGTTTTAGGTAAGCCTTCCTATGGAAATGGCTCTTTAAAAAGCTCTGCATTTGGTATCGCGATCAACCGGGTAGCCGATTTTAATAATCGCATTCAATATTCTAATAAAGGCGGACAATTGAGCCGCACCTCCATGGCGGATTATTTTATAGAGGATATAGTGGCCAATAACGGCCGTAGCCCTCATGGGTCTGACCTGGCTTACCAGGCAGGCTGGATTGACGAAACGGCTAATAATGGCAACATTGACCTGTCGTCTCCCGCTGCCGGTTTGGCAAACGCCAGCGGTTTGGAACAGCAGCAAACCATTACCACGAACGGGGGTATTACTGAAATAGCATTTGCCGGTGCTGCCAACTTAAATGAAAAAGTATTCCTGGGAGGCGCTATAGGTATACCCATGCTGAGATATGGCGCTAACAGGCAGTATACAGAGCAGGACCCGGGCACCACTTCAAATGGATTTGATGCCGCCTGGTTTGACGACGACCTGGTTACAAAAGGCGTAGGTATCAATGTAAAAGCGGGTGTTGTGTTTAAGGCTACCGATAACCTGAGACTGGGTTTTGCGGCGCACTCTCCTACTTTTTATTCGTTAAGCGACAGCTATATTGCTACGGCCGGGACCAACTTAGACGAAGGTCCGAATGGCGATGTTAGTGTATCCAGCAACGAGTTGGTCTATGATTACAACCTGAACACACCCTATAAGTTGATGGGTAGCTTTTCGTTACTGTTTGGCAATGTTAATGATGTGAGCAGCCAGAAGGGTTTTATATCAGGAGATGTGGAATATGTGAACCATATGGCGTCTAATTTCAGAACTACCCGCGACAACAGAGGCGCTGACAACAACCAGTTTCGTGGTTTAAACCAGGCGATTGATGCCGCTTATAAGGGGGCTGTGAATGCCAGACTGGGCGCTGAGTTGAAATTCAATACCATTGCGGTACGCTTAGGTGGCGCTTATTACGGCAACCCTTACAAAAATATTGCAGGCGAAAAGGGAGAACTGATACAGGGTACCGGAGGTTTGGGATATCGTAACAAAGGCTTCTTTATCGATTTAGCCTATGTACAAAGCTTCGGCAAGGACGTACTGTTTCCTTACCGTGTTAATCCTGGATTTTATACGGCAGATCAGCGTCCTAATTACGTAAATAACCCCGCAAATATCAAAACTAACGGTTCAAGAGTGTTGCTGACGCTAGGCTTTAAGATTTAAGCAATCAAACAGTTCTATATCAACAAAATCCCCCGTTCAACGTATTATTGACGGGGGATTTTTGTATCCATTACCATGGAGTGTTTAGGCCAAGGTGGCTGTTGACGTAATTTTAGTGTTCAGCAACTTACTGATGGGACAGTTTTCTTCTGCATTTTTTACAGCAGCCTGAAACTGTGCATCATCGATCCCGGGAATAGTGGCTGTAATATCCAAATGGCTTTCTACAATAGCGCCATCCTGGAAATCGATCGTGCATTTTGTGTCAATATTATCGGCGGTAAAGCCGGCTTCGTTCAATACAAAACTCAGCTTCAGGGTGAAGCAGCCGGCATGAGCGGCAGCTACCAGCTCTTCCGGATTCGTTCCGGGGTTTCCGTCTTCAAAGCGGGTTTTATAAGAATACTGGGCGTTGTTCAATACCCCTGACTGGGTAGAATTGGTTCCTTTACCCTCTTTACCTGATCCCTGCCAATTGGCGGTTGCGAAGCGTTTCATTTTGTTGTAGTTTTTATTTTGTTATGATGTTTAGAGACATAGTTCATGGGAAAGCAAAAACGGTTCCGATTATTCAAAAGAAGAAACATCGCTTACGGCTATATCCGGATCGCGATCTTCGGGCTCTACAAATTCGAGAATGAAATTGTTTTTCCCTTCTCCGATCATGATCTTTAAAAAATTCTGCTGCACCAATTCTAATACCGACAAAAACATAAAGATAGCCTGTACCCGGTTTTCTGCCACCTCAAACAGTTTTTCGAAAGAGACGTTCTTTTCAGCCTGCGCTAAACTGACCACCTGTCCCCGGCTGGTTTCCATCGTGTAGCTATATTGCACCACCGTATGTACCGGTTTATTAATACGGTCGCTATACTTTTGCATGGCTTTTTCAAAAGCCTTCATCAATTTAAAAAGTGATAAAGCCTGTATTTCGGTGCCCTCTCCTGCCTCTTCCCCAACATGAGAAAGTTCTCTCTGAATATTACCCCGCTTGATCATCAACATCCGAAGCGCTTCTTTTTCTGCCATTAAGGCCGCGGCCTCTTTAAATTTCTTGTACTCCAGTAATTTGCTTACTAACTCTTCACGCGGATCAACTTCATTTCCCTGGGCATCCAGCTCCTTGCGCGGTATCAGCATCTTTGCTTTAATACGCATCAACGTAGATACAAACAGTATAAACTCGCTGGACAATTCTATATTCAGCGCATCCTGGTTGTGAATGTAATCGAGAAAATCGTTGGTGATTTGGGTAATGGGAATATTGTAAATATCCAGCTCATCACGCTCAATAAAAAAAAGTAAAAGATCGAACGGACCTTCAAACTGGGATAGCTTTATCTGGTAGGTAGAATTTGTCACTACGTCTCTATTTTAGAATAATAAAGTCCTGCCGTAAAAGCAGGACTTCACGAAATTAATATTTAACAACCAATCAGGGTCTTTTTTTCAGCTCATCGCGAATCTCCATCAATAACTTATCCGTTGACGACGGACCAGCCGGAGCTGCCGGTTCGTCTTTACGCTTAAATCTATTCATCGCTTTAACGATCAGGAACAAGGCAAAAGCAATAATAATGAATGATAATACCTGGGACAGGAAATTACCGTATTTTATGGCCGTACCCGGAAAGGTTAACTCACTCAGGTTTTTCAGATTAGATTTTTCCAATGCAGGCGTAAGTATGGCAGGTGTAATGATATCTTCAACCAGCGAGGTGACTATTTTACCAAAGGCGCCGCCTATTACTACCGCTACCGCCAGGTCGACAACATTACCTTTAACGGCAAACTCTTTGAACTCCTTTAAGAATCCCATAGTTTTAAAATTTGGTTAAGTACAATAAATATAGCTTTTATTCGACAGGTAAAGATGAAATTATCCCTTATTTTCAAGTAGTGGATACTTCATCTTCAGTTTTTGTAAATGTACTTTCAAAATCTTTGCAATACAATATTCCTTATACCAGTTCTGATCGGCAGGCACGATCTGCCATGCGGGCTGGTTACAATTTACAAAACATTCCTTATAATACCTGTAATACTGACCACGCAGGGCAGCTTCCTCAAAATCCCGCTTATTATACTTCCACATTTTAGCCGGGTTCGTCATTCTTTCTTTTAACCTTTCGGCCTGCTCTTCGGCCGAAACATGCAAATAGAATTTTAAAATACTGGTATTACCATGCTCCTGCAACAGTTTTTCAAAGTTGTTAATAGCAGTAAAACGTTGCCGGGCCAATTTGTTGCTGCACCAACCATGAACCCGGGTTACCAATACATCTTCATAGTGCGACCGGTTGAATACCTGAATATGCCCTTTAGCCGGTACACATTTATGAATGCGCCATAAAAAATCGTGCGCCAGTTCTTCTTCGGTAGGCACTTTAAAGGAAGTAGCCTGTACCCCCTGCGGGTTCATACGGCCAAATACATTTTTGATGGCCCCGTCCTTACCACTGGCATCCAGACCCTGCAGTATAATTAATACCGCATGTTGGCCCTCAGCATACAGTAAGTTCTGGAGTTCATCCAGTTCGTCCAAAATTAACTGAGTCTTCCTTTTACAATCCTCCTTACTGATATGCTCAGGAGCCCTGGTGCTTATTTTGGCAAGATTGTATTGCGCCATGGCGGTTAATTAACTTAAATAGACATGATCTCTTTTTCTTTAGCTGCCAAATGTTTTTCAACTAAAACAATATAACTGTCTGTAAGCTGCTGTACGCGGGCCTCTGCATCTTTGGAAGCATCTTCACTCAAACCGTCTTTCTGTAATTTTTTAATGGCTTCGATGGCATCTCTTCTGCCACTTCGAACACCCACCTTGGAGTTTTCTCCCTCCCCCTGGCTCTTTTTTACCAATTCTCTTCTTCTTTCTTCGGTTAATGGTGGTAAAAACAAGCGTATATTAATGCCGTCATTCTGGGGGTTGATGCCAATATTGGCAGCTATAATGGCGCGTTCTATTGGTTGCAGCATGTTTTTTTCCCAGGGTTGAATACTAATGGTGCGGGCATCCATAACGGTGATATTACCAACCTGGCTAATGGGCACTGTAGATCCATAATAATCAACAACTATTCCGTCAACTATCTGTGGAGTAGCTTTGCCGGCGCGGATTTTAACTAATTCGGTTTCCAAATGGGAAATGGCTTTCTTCATACTCTCTTCCGCGGCGGCTACAATCTTATCGATTTGATCTTGCATATATTATATTTTGAAGTGTCGCAAAGCTAACAAAATGCAATAAATATAAGAAACCGGAGAACAGAATAATTAACCTTGTACTTTCTCTACAGGGATGTGTTGCTTGGTGGAGAGATCAATCACTTTTGACCTGGCTTTTTTGGCCTGTAAACTGGAAATAATTTGTCGTTGCAGCACCAGTTTGCGTCTTGGCAGCGTGGTATACAAAATGCCCATAGTTAAAAAAGTAAGCGCAAATACAGACAGCAGCAGAATATTGTTACCCAGGCTTTTCGCAAAATAGACTGCACCGATCATCAAAATATTTGCGGAAACGCAAATCAGTACTACAGAAGAATGACTAAGGCCTTTATCTAATAGAATATGGTGAATATGGTTTCTGTCGGGCGAAAATGGTGAACGTCCTTTTAATATTCTTATTGCAAAAACCCTGATTGTATCCGCCAGAGGTATTAACAGGACAGATGCTCCGATTGCAGCAGCTGACGGAATGGCTAAAACAGCAGAAGGGTTGGAAGCAACAGATACAAATTTTAATACCAGTATAGATGCCACCATACCTATTAATAATGATCCCGAATCTCCCATAAAAATTTTGGCGGGATGAAAATTAAAAATCAGGAATGCCAGCAAAGCAGCCGATAAGGCAAATGAGAACATGGCATAGGCAGGTAGTCCTCCGAGATAAAAATAGGTACCCAGTAACAAGGTAACCATCAGGCCCAGTCCACCGGCAAGCCCATCAATTCCATCAATAAGATTGAAAGCATTTACGAGCAAAACAATTACAATATAAGTAAGGGGAATGCCATACATGGGCTCCAGTGTTTCAATTCCCAGTATGCCATATAAACTTTCAATGCGAATTTCGCCCAGGTGAATGATAATGGCTGCGGCTATAATCTGAACGATAAACTTTTTAAATGCCGACAGTGCAATGATATCATCTTTTAACCCTATGAAAAACATGATAAACAGCGCTGCAAAGAAGTATTGAAACTCAGGATTCTCCAGGAAGGAGATATTAAGCAGGGAAGAAAAAGTGAGTGCAATAAAAACGCCTACTCCTCCCAGTGAAGCAATTGTATGTTTATGTAACTTCCGCTCATCGGGTATATCGTACAACTTTTTTTTATCAGCAATGTGGATGATTACGGGTATTGCCAAAAAAGCAACTATAAAAGAAATTATAGCTGTTATTAGTGTTTGGAGCATTAGATAAGGATTAAGGTGGCCACAAAAGTAGACATTCTAGCCCTAAAAACAAGTTTCAGGCCACTTTTTTATATTATATGATCATAAACAATATTTCAGGCTTTTGGAAAAAAGCTGCATTTTTGCAACTCATCAAAAAACTGAAACGATGGCAACTTTGCAGGAAATAGCTTCTCAGGTAAGAAGAGATATAGTTAGAATGGTACACGGTTCTCAGAGTGGCCACCCGGGAGGATCGTTGGGTTGTGCCGATTTTTTGACGGCGCTTTATTTTAAGGTGATGGAGCATGATCCATCTTTCAATATGGAAGGCAAAAATGAAAATCTTTTTTTCCTCTCCAATGGTCATATCTCCCCTGTATTTTACTCGGTATTAGCCCGTTCGGGATATTTTGACGCAAAGGAACTTTCAACTTTCCGCAAAATCAATAGCCGTCTTCAGGGCCACCCGGCCACACACGAGCATCTGCCGGGTATCAGGGTGGCCAGCGGATCTTTAGGCCAGGGGTTAAGTGTAGCTATTGGTGCCGCTTTGTCTAAAAAGCTGAACAACGACGACAAACTGGTGTATTCATTACACGGAGATGGAGAATTGAACGAAGGCCAGATATGGGAAGCTGTGATGTTTGCCGCTCATCATCAAGTAGATAATCTGATTGCTACAATTGACTGGAATGGCCAGCAAATAGACGGTCCTACTGAAAAAGTATTGAATATGGGCAACCTGCATGAAAAATTTGAAACATTCGGCTGGCATGTATTAGAAATGCAAGGCAACGATATGGACGATGTGGTTGCGGTTTTGGACAAGGCGAAAGCAGCTGCAGGACAGGGTAAGCCAATTGCCATTATGATGCATACTATAATGGGCAAGGGTGTGGATTTTATGGAAAATGACCATGGATGGCATGGTATTGCTCCTAATGATGAGCAATTAGCTAAAGCGCTTGAGCAATTACCCGAAACATTAGGTGACTACTAAAAGTAAAAGTTGATCAAAAAATTAAAAACCGGTAACAAACGTTGCCGGTTTTTTAATTTTTATAGCTCTATTGATATTGTATATAAAGGGGTATCGGTTTGAATTTTACCAATTCAGACGGCGTATAAATGCCCTTCGAACCGTTCTTCAGATCGTTTTTATAGAATATCTTAAATCCGGCAAATTGAACCGGCTGCTCATAAATAAACCGCTTCCAGGTGCCGGCTTTCAGTTCTTTTCCTCCCCAGCCATCCATATCGATAACCACCTGTACTTCAGGCACTTTTTTAATGCCCTTGTAGTTTGCTACCATATCGCTGGTAAACCGGTGCACTACCAGTATTTTAGGAGGCAATTTGTTCTCGCGCACCGTCTTCGCCAACAGGTCGATGGCATAATTGATATCATCAGCATTAAAGCTTCCAATAACGCTTCCAGGCTTTTGTCCCCCTTTCATTGAGAACTCCGGATCGATGCCCAGGTGAAAACGCGGCAACTTAAGATATTTTTCAAATCGCGGGAGTTCTTCCTGCAAGCTGCTCAAACCCACCTGAACATCAATAAAAGTAAGTGCTTTTATCTCGTCAGCCCAGCTGATAACTGTGTCTATCTGTTTAAAAGGCATCCGTAATCTGTATTTCCCGTCCGATCCGGGTTCCCCCTGAGCAGTCACTGCTATATAATGCAGTGCTGGTACCGCAGGTGTTGCGGGATCCGCCTTTTCCCACTTACTCACCTCCTCCTCCAGTTTATTCAGCATCTGTCTTTTGGGTAGCTCCCCTAAAATACCCATCCGCGTAGAATAAAGGTTACCATAATAAGCAATGATGCGGTTAAAGGGCAAAAGTGCTCCTTTCAACGGATATGGTGCCTTTACCGGCCAACGGCCCGAACTGTCACCATTAGCCATCCATTGCATTTTTTTGTTATAAGCAGCTGTATCCACCGGGCTTGTGCGGGTGTCAATAGTTACAGTATCTGCCGGAGGAATGCTGTCATCTGCGGACACGGCCCTGACGGTGTTACTGTCGGTGCTATTTTCAGTACTGTGATCATTCGCGTCCGTTCCGTTGCATACCGCAGCACCAAAGCTTAAGACAAGAGGCAAAAGGGTACATTTCATTGAATTGATTTAATGGGGTAAATATTTACTATGTGGCCGGATGCTTCTTAGGCAATAATCGCATCCGGTAAGCGTTCATCGCTGTATTTCCTAATTTTTTTATAAGACTGTAATTCGCAATTACACCAACGGGCGCACCAATCACGGGAAGTAGTTGAGCCATTTTCGCTAGATCGATATAGTCTCGGTACTCCTGTTGAAACTTACGCCATTCAAACTGGTGAATATCCCCGGGCAAAGTGGCAGCATACTGCTCCCAATCAGCCAGTTTCATGTAAACCTTGCGGCTATGTTCCCTGCCTGAAAAAGATAACTCAAAAATATGGAGCAAGTAAATACGTTCTTTATAATCATCGAGGTTGAACCCGTAAGCAGCTGCTATTTCATATAAAAGTTTTAATTTTAATGCAATAAGGATCGGAAAATCAGCTAACCCTAAAAAAAATCCGCCCGCTCCTGTTACGCCCCCTTCTACAGCAGCAGTACTCCTGTAAAATTTTGTTTTTTCTTTCACTACCAGCTCCCGTTCCAACAAAGACATTCCCTGAAGTGGTTTTGCCGTAGTATGTTTAGCGCCCAACAAAACGCCCCTGATCATTTGTTTGATCACTGTGGTAATCGCATCGTGCACCTTCCCCGGTATATAAGAATTGATCTTATCCTGCGCCCGCTTGGATAGTTTGCCAAACAGGCCGGGGCCTTTCAGCATGTTGAGCTGCCACTTTTCCAATTCACGAACGACAAAGATCTCATACTGATCCATATTCCCGGATTTTGCAAAAATTATACCTACTCACTTCATATTAATAAAAAACCGGTCAGAGGCAATTTCTGACCGGTGCAAATATCCTGTTTATAAATTTACCAGAATCTAACGTAGATGGCAGTAATCAATAACAAGGTTACTACAATCAAAATCATGGTTCTTGGATCTACCTTAAACATGCTCCTATCGATGGCGAAGGCTTTAGGATTCTCTTTCGGGCCTGCCAAACTGATAGCAATCATTACCAGAATAGTGATTACAAACGACCAGCCCATGTTGATCAGGAACGGTATTTCAGTAATTGTGTGCACTACTCCTTTTTCCAGCTTTTCGTATGTAAAGGCTGTATACATCCAGGTTTCTGTACCAAAATGCCCTACAGCATAACTGTTGAAGTAGATAGCCAGTACAAAACCTAATATCACCCCAACCAGGGCTGCAGTACCCGTTGTACGTTTCCAGAACATACCCAGGAGGAACATGGCAAATACACCCGGGCTGATAAAGCCTGTATATTTTTGTATAAAGGTAAATCCGCCTTCTCCGCCTATTCCTAATGCATCCGTCCATGTGAACGCCAGCGCAATTAACATCGCGATGATAATCGCCCACCTTCCCGTTCTTACCATCTGGATTTCAGAGGCATCAGATTTAATGTACTTTTTGTAGATGTCGAGGGTGTAAATAGTTGAGATACTGTTTACCTTACCCGCCAGAGAGGCAACGATGGCTGCAGTTAAAGCTGCCACGGCCAGCCCTTTTAAACCTACTGGTAAGAATCCCAGGATAGCTGAGTAAGCACCATCTTTAACACCATTAAAACCCGGCAATTGTCCTTTGCTATGTAATACATAGGCCGCAATACCAGGCAACATTACAATAATGGGCATAAACAGTTTCAGGAAACCTGCGAATAAGATACCCGTACGGGCTGTTCTCAAGTCGGCGCCCAACGCACGTTGTGTGATATATTGGTTACATCCCCAATAATTCAGGTTTACGATCCACTGGCCGGCAAAATACATCGCCAACCCGGGTAATACCACATATTTCTGCACATCCAGATTTTCGGGCATCGACAAAGTGGTGGTTGTTACCGCAGGCTTATCAAGCATGAGCTTGAAATGCCCGGGGGCTTCGTTCATTAAGGATTTAAACCCGGCAATAGCACTACCTACTGCAGCTCCGTTGATGCGCTGATCTACGATCTGCAGAGCCATATATACTGTAGCAAAACCTCCTATAATCAAAACGGCTACCTGTATTACATCGGTATAACCTATCACCTTCATACCTCCCAGGCCAATAAGCAGCGCCATGATGAGCAATACGATCATGATTACATGCAGGTACCCGCCGCCTAACAAGGTATCGATGGCCAGTGCCCCCAGGTAAAGGATAGAAGTCAGGTTAACAATTACATACAGGAACAGCCAGAATACAGCCATTATGAGCGAAACCGACTTGTTATACCGCGTTTCGAGAAACTGCGGCATCGTGTAAATCTTGTTCTTTAAATAAATAGGGATAAACCATACCGCAACTATAATCAGCGCTACAGCAGCAATCCATTCGTAAGCAGCTACCGCAACCCCTACAAAAAAGCCCTCGCCACTCATACCTATAAACTGCTCGGCAGAAATGTTGGAAGCAATAAGCGAAGCCCCTATGGCCCACCATGTTAATGAACCTTCGGCCAGAAAGTAGTCGTGCGACGCCGATACGGTCGCCTTTTTCTTACGCATATACACCCAATAACCGTAGGATGCAACAAGGATAAAATAGGTAAAAAATACTACATAGTCCAGCGTACCCAAATTATTACTCATAATGACAGCAATTAATTTTTTTTAAAAAAGTTTGCTAATATAATCAATAAAATAATCGCAAAGCGGTTTTTTTTTAAGCTTTATTCAACTGATAGTACACATCACTCCAACGTAATTCATTCTTGAAATTGTAGAGTTCTGTGTTTTTGCCGATGAGCGTAAATTCGATACCCGCCATATCGGCGAAATCTTCCAAATGCTCAGCTGTAAGGTTTTGTGAATAACCGGTATGGTGGGCGCCACCCGCCAAAATCCATGCTGCGCAGCCCGTGTTCATATCCGGATAAGGTTTCCAAAGTACACGCGCTACAGGTAATTTAGGGAGGTCGTTCTGTGGCTCTACGGCTTCTACCTCATTTACCAATAAACGGAAACGGTTACCCATATCTACTACTGAAGCATTCAATGCCGGACCACCCGGAGCATTAAACACGAGGCGTACAGGATCTTCTTTACCGCCAATACCCAATGGATGTATCTCTACGCTGGCTTTTCCGCTGGCAATACTCGGGCAGATCTCCAGCATGTGAGAACCTAATACCAATGAATTATTAGGATCGAAATGATAGGTATAATCTTCCATAAACGAGTTACCGCCAGGTAAACCAGCACCCATTACCTTCATTGCACGTACCAGGGCTGCTGTTTTCCAGTCACCTTCGCCGGCAAAGCCATAACCACGGGCCATCATTCTCTGAGAGCCGATGCCGGGCAATTGTTTCATACCATACAAATCTTCAAACGTATCGCTATAGCCCTTAAAGTTACCGTCTTCCAGGAACCGCTGCAGACCAAGCTCAATTTTAGCCGCATCCACCAGAGATTGATACTGAGGACCTCTTGCATGCAGGCTTTCCATCACATGATAAGTTTCGTGGTACTCTGCAATCAGGTCTTCAGCCTGCTTATCGGTTACGTCATTGATCATTTTAACCAGGTCGCCGATACCATGCGTATTTACGCTATAGCCAAAACGCAATTCAGCCTCCACTTTATCGCCGTCTGTTACCGCTACATAGCGCATATTATCTCCAAAGCGTACAAAACGAGCACCCTGCCAATCGTTCCAACCGGCTGCAGCACGTGTCCATACCGCGATACGCTCAATGGCGTTATCATCACGCCAGTGCCCCACCACCACTTTCCTTCTTTTACGCATACGGCTTACCATAAAACCAAATTCCCGGTCGCCATGTGCCGACTGGTTCGTATTCATGAAGTCCATATCGATAGAACCCCACGGAATATCGCGGTTGTATTGGGTATGGAAATGCAGTAAAGGTTTGTGCAAGATCTTTAAACCATTGATCCACATTTTAGCCGGAGAAAAAGTGTGCATCCAGGTTATTACCCCGATACAATTGGCGTTGTGATTGGCATCAGCGCAAAAATTATAGATCTCTTCGGTTGATTTTAATGTTCCTTTATAAACAACGGTTACCGGGATGGATGCATGGCCATTAATATAGGCAGCAATTTCTTTTGAATGTTCCGCCACTTCTATAAGCGTTTGTTCACCGTAAAGGTTCTGGCTACCTGTAGCAAACCAAACCTCTAAGTTCTTCAGATCTGTCATGAAATTATATTTTTAAGATTTTTTTTTATACAAAAGATTATTAAGCGTCAGACCCACCCGGTTAATTCTGGCCGTAATAGCTATCCGGGCCGTGCTTGCGCTCATAGTGTTTATTGATTAATGCCTGTTTTAAGCGCGGGGCCTGCGGATTGATCTGCTCTGTGAACAATGCCATTTTGGCCACCTGCTCTAACACCGCGCTGTTATGTACGGCTTTCGCAGCATTTTTACCCCAGGTAAAGGGCGCATGATTACCGACCAGTACCATTTCCACCTCTTTATAGTCAAGATTTTTTTCTTTAAAACAATGGATGATCTGGAAGCCGGTCTCATATTCATAATTTCCTTTAATCATATCATCGCTCATGGGAGGCGCGCAGGGTATGTCCACTGTATTATAATCAGCGTGTGTAGTGCCGAAAATAGGAATATCGCGCTGCGACTGCGCCCAGGCGGTTGCATAAGTAGAGTGCGTGTGTACGATTCCACTGATGCCGTCCCACTGTTTGTACAACACCGCGTGTGTTTTAGTATCAGAAGAAGGGTTTAAGCTACCTTCGACTGTATTACCATCAAAATCAACGATCACCATTTTCTCTGGTGACAAATCATTGTAAGCTACTCCACTGGGTTTAATAGCAAAAAGTCCCTGGCTTCTGTCGGCCTCGCTTACGTTTCCAAACGTAAATAATACCAACCCTAATTGCGGCAATTGCATATTAGCTTCATAGGCCGCTTCACGTATATACTTGTAATTCATGAAATCTTAAATTGTATCAGTAGTATAGAAATGTCAATGGTCCATAAATGATGGACCATTGTTTTATTTTGTTTCTTCAATAAATTTTCCGAATGTTTTATACTGCTCCATACGTTTAGCATAATATGCTACATTTTCTGGAATGGGCTGATACTCTACATCGAAACCCTGTCCCATGGCTTCCATGGCCTGCCCCACATTTTCGTAAATGCCTGCAGCAGTAGCGGCGAACATGGCAGCACCTGTTGCGCAGGTTTGCTCTGATTTGTGAATTTTAATAGGCATATTCATTACATCGGCCATCACCTGCATGATATAAGGCGATTTTTTAGCGACACCTCCTACTCCTATCAAACCTTTTACAGGAACACCCTCCCCGATAAAGCGATCTACGATGGCACGCGCACCGAAACAGCTGGCTTCCACCAGGGCTTTAAAAATAGCGGGCGCATCACTTCCCAGGTTAAGCCCTTTAATAGCGCCCTTCAGCAGCTGGCTGGCATCGGGCGTACGACGGCCATTCAGCCAGTCTACAGCCAGTTCATCGTCCTCATGCAGTGGTAATTTTGCCGCTGCTTCCGATAGCTCTTTTATTATTCTGGATTCGATGGTTTTTCTCAGATCTGCATCTTCTACAAACTGCAAAGGCCAGGCTAAGAGGTTTTTAAACCAGGCATAGATATCTCCAAATGCACTCTGGCCAGCTTCCAAACCAATCATGGCTGGTATAACCGAACCCGGCACCTGGCCGCA
>JBQGCI010000042.1:0-18122 GCA_052038405.1 Acinetobacter pittii | reverse complement strand
GTGTTATGACCCATCCTGATTTACAAGGACTGAGACGCTGGATCTTACTGACATCAACAGCTGATTGGTTATACGAAAAATACGGTTTCAACAAAATACCCTCTCCCAATATGTATATGGAAAACTATAATCCGGATGTATACAAGACAGGGCGATACACTCAAAAAGAACAAAAGTACGGTCAAACTTGGAACATCGGTTGAGCTCCTGAATCGGCTTTCTCCTTGGCGCCTGCTTTCAGCGAGTATCTATGAAAGCTGAAATTTCTGCTGTATGATCAATGTGACGCCAATAACAAAGGCGATAAGCTGCAATTTAATCAGGGAAACTGATCACCGAGTTCGGTAAAGGACGACTGGACGTGTGTTCCCTATTTTTTTTACTATCTATCGAAGACCATCGCTCTTTCCCGAAGTCGCCGAAATCGGTAAATATACCCTGATAGCTGAATGCCTCAAAAACGAATGGTAAGCCTTCGGCCCCTAAAACGGAGTTTTCGTTAGCAACATGCAGATGCAGGTGCGGCTCGGACGCGTCGCCGGTAAAGCCCACCCGGGCAATCACCTGTCCTTTTTTAACCCTGTCTCCAATTTTGAAACGCATGCTTCCAGGTTGAAGATGCTCGTAAAAAACATATACGCCGTCCCGAATCTGCAGTGCCAGGTAATTTCCGGAAGCTTGATTCCCGGCCTGTGCAGCATGCCCGGAGATGGTGGCACTTTCCCCAGCATCATTGCACAGGGACGCGACAACGCCATCATCTACCGCCAACACATCTGCTCCATAACCGTAGTAGTGGTTTACAAAATCAGCATTCTCTGTGTACATCCTGCCATTACTATCCAGTTGCACAAAATCGATTGCGAAGCGGCCCGGGATTCTTGATAGGCCGTCAACCGTGTAGTAAACCCTTCGATGACCTCTTTGCCATGCGGAATTATAGATAGCAGCCCAGTTTTTCCCTCTGACTGGTGCGGAAAGAACAATTGGCTTTTGTTCCTTCAAACTTGCTTCAATCATTGTGCGGCGATCTGTGCCCTGCCCGGTATTGTAGGTAAATACATACCGGACGCGGTTACCGTATTCAGGTTCGCTCCAGGGGATATCACAATAATAGATGGCACTGTCGCCCGGGGATAAAATACTTTTATTGCAGTTACTTAATTGACGTAACGCTGCTCCTGACACATGATATAAACGTACACCATTCTCGTTTTCCGCATCCAGAGATACAACTGCTGTAGTCAACTTACTAATGTTGGTGATTTTAACTTCGCTCAGAATAAGCCTGCTACCGTTAACATTGACCGTTGCCGAATTGTGAAGCACTGTTGCCATGACTTCATTGTCCTGAGCACGGCAAAACAAACCCGGAGATATCATTGTTAGGCAAAAAAAGATCTTCAATAACTTCATGACTCCAATATAACTTGATTGTATGGAAATAGCAACCTGTGCAGTTTTATCAACCTATTTGATGTTGGGTCGGCCATGGTCTTCCTTTGCCCGTTTCACAATACAGTTTCAAACTTCTGAGAAAGATAGCCCAGGTGTAACTGCATTCGGCAAACGAAGCGCTATACGCTTTCCAATCTTTATGTTCGAACATGAGCAGCGTTTTTACTGCTGACGCTCCTTGTTCGAGCTGACCTTTCACTTCAGGATGAACCTCAATCAGCTCGAATTCGTTTCGCTGCACCAGTTTAAATGTCAGTGAAGTGCCTATCCATTCTTTATCGCCTTCCAGGCAATGCCACTTAACGAATTCGTCGGTTGTTAACGCAACGATCTGCATCCGTTTGACATAATTGCCGGCAAAAGGAAAACCAGCCATAGTGCCGACTTCAGGAATAGCTTGTGCATGAGGTGTCCACCAGGCAGATAATCCTGCTGATGTGGTAAGTGCCCGATAAATCAAATGAGGTTGCGCCTCTATTACTAATGTGTGCCTGATATCTACCATAAAAGTATTGTGTTGAAATGATTCACTATTTTAAATGTCGTTTCCGGCTAAAATTGGATAAAATTACCGCTCCATACTATAAAAAAAAGAATTCCTATTTTCGAAAAAGGGATTGCTTAAACACTATTCGCGGTTATTGAGTAAAAATGTGACGATCCCAATTGATGCAAATCCCACCCCCATCGCAATCAAGCCAAATGATAATAAATAGCCAATCAGCGAACCCAACAAGGCACCACCAAAGAAAAAACAGGTTCCATAAAGCGCAGACGCCGTGCCTGCAAAACCACCTACATTACGCATAGCCAGGGAGCTGCTATTGGGCTCAATGGCGAGATTAAGCCCTAACAATAAAGCGATACAGGCAAAGAAGAAATACAAATTGGGCAAGGGCATATACACACATATCACCAATAATACCAGTGCTATGCATACATACAGAAAAAGTAACGTTGTCATGGTCTTTTTTGCGCCATAAATGGCAACAAGTTTTGAATTGACCAGCGCACCTGTCGCCATAGTGATGCCGACACATGCGAAAACCCATGGAAATAAGCCGGGCATTTTGTAAATATCACCTATAATGAATTCGGCATTTGAAACATAGGCGCTGATACCGGAGAATAAAAATGTAGTGATACAGGTGTACCGCAAAAACGAAGGGTCTTCAATAACGGTTTTTAATGAAAAGAACTGTTCAGAAATCTTTAATCTCGAACGTCTTTCAAAAGGCAGCGTTTCTTGCATTCGCAACGACCATATTAATATAAGGACAGCAAACACGGGCGGTATCATAAAGACAATACGCCAGCTGTAATATTTCAAAAGGGCCCAACCTAAAAATGGGGCAATAACAGGAGTAAATAAAAAAATAGTAAAAATAAAGGACATAACCCGTGCCATCTCATCACCACTAAACCTGTCCCTCACCATGGCAATAATCGTCATAAACACAGCAGAAGCACCGGCACCGGCTACAAAACGCGCTACCAACATATAGCTCAGTTTCCCTGACAATGCAGCAATAAGACTTCCAAGGATATAAAAGGCGAAACCTATGCGGAGCACCAATAGTCTGCCGAGCCGGTCAGACAGGGGACCAAACAGGATTTGAAACAACTGGCCCCAAAAGAACACGGTTACGATATAAGCGGTATCAGACGAATTTGCTTCAACTGCAAAATCGCGGCGAATGTCGGCAAATGCTGGTAACATCACATCAATACCTATCGCCGTCAGCATCATGCAGCAGGCCGATAATCCGACGAATTCCGAATAGCTTATTACCTTCTTACTCATAATATATTCAAAATTACAATTGGCTCCCTTAACAAAAGAGGGCTAAACCGACAATATCAGGGGCAATATAGACAAACCGGTTTTCTATCTTTGTTATATGCATCAGATTGTATTTTTAGTGCCCGAAGGGCTAAAGAATTGGAGCAGTATCACCTCCATCAGCGAAATTCTTGCCTGGGCTGATGATCATTGGAAGCTCCCCGGCAAAGAACCCAAACTAAAAGTGCAGGTTGCCGGAAGTGCCGCTTTCCTACAAAATGATTTTTTGCCCCAGGTGCAGATCAACCAAATCAGGAAGGCTGATTTGATTATTATTCCATCACTGTCGCAACAATACCACGAAATACTAGCCAAAGACAGGCATCTCGTAAGCTGGTTAACGAACCAACATAACAACGGTGCAGAGGTTGCCAGTGTATGCACCGGTGCGTTCTTGTTAGCCGCAACGGGACTGGTAGATGGCATGCCCTGCGCTACGCATTGGGATGCAGCAGATGAATTAAGGGACATGTTTCCGAAAGTAAAAGTGACGATGGATGTGCTCACCAAGGCAAATGGAATTTACACGAATGCCGGAGGGTATTCTTTCCTGAATCTCGCCTTGTTCCTCGTTGAAAAATACTTTGATAGAAAAACTGCCATTTTGTGCAGTAAAATGTTCCAGATCGATATCGGCAGGCGTTCGCAATCTCCCTTTGCGATCTTTCAAGCTCAAAAACAACATGGTGATGCGCTGGTGTTAAAGGCCCAGCAATTTTTAGAAAAAGAGGTTACTGAAAAAATTCAATTTGAAGAGCTGGCCAAAAATCTTGCCATCAGCCGTCGCAATTTTGACAGGCGCTTTTTGAAAGCCACTGGTTGCACGCCACTGGCATATGTTCAAAAACTAAGAATAGAACTGGCCAAAATTGACCTGGAGGAGACCAGCAAATCCTTATGGGAAATAATATCCGACTGCGGTTATACGGATGAAAAATCGTTTAAAGATCTATTTAAACGATTAGTGGGCATCTCTCCTGCAGCTTACCGGGATCAGTACTACACCAATCGGATCACTTAACGAACTCAGAAAAAAAAAAAACTTTTTATTTAATGGGCATAGGGGTAGCTGTGGACTTAGCTGTAATGATATCAGTAAAATGATTTCATTATAAAAAGAAGCATGTGAAGGTAATTATTTCAAAGGCCGATAAGCGTACCATTGCTGAAATGAACAGCACGTCAGGCAGTGATCTATCATCCCAATCTTTTAGCAGGACAAAGTATTCCAGTAGTGAAAGCTTCTGGACCAGCCAGGCGCATGAAATTACATACGGCGGAACGCATATCGCCAGGCACCGGGTCGATGTGCTCGAGGACATATCGCTCCGGACCATTGATGCGCCCAATGTAGTCAGTCTCTTCTTTGTGGAAAGAGGACTCATACAGTGCAGGACAGACACGGACGGTTCCTGGGAGATCGGTGCCTTGCAGCATAACCTGGTCTACAACTCTTATCACACAAGTGAAACAGTTTTTAAAAAGCAACATGATTTAAGGCTTACCATAGTAAGTTTTGCCCCGGAATACTTTATGGAGCTGAGTGAGGGAGGCGGTAAGACAGCGGACAGCATCGCCTCAAAGATGGTGAAAGGGAAAAATTTTTCTTTGGGAAGTGCACCTAATCTACGATTAAACTTACAGATGATTCAGCTTTTAAATGAAATAGATCAGACAGGTCATAGCACGGCTGTAGAACGATTGCTAACGGAGGCGCGGGTCTTAGAACTACTTGCATTACAAATGGGGCAACTTCAAAAGGAGGATCAGCTCTCAGCAGGTAAAAAGCTACATGCCTCGGATATCAAAAAGTTGCACGAGGTAAAGGACCTTATTTTGTCGGATATGGCTGCTGAATTCACCTTAAACTCTCTCAGCAGGCAGGTAGGCCTCAATATGTTCAAACTAAAGTATGGTTTTAAGTTTCTTTTTGGCCAGCCTGTTTTTCAGTATTTAAAAGAATCCAGATTGAAGTATGCTGCGCAACAAATTTCAACGGGGACAAAGCCCATTGCTCAAATTGCTTATGATGCCGGGTTTGCTACACCCAGTCATTTTAGTGATGCATTTAAAAAGTACTATGGCGTCCCGCCCCTTAAGTTCCGTTCCTAAATAGTAATCCCTTTTACGGAATTAAAGTTCCTTTTTCCGATAGAGGATTCGCCGGGGTACTATCATTTTTGTAAAGATCGGCAGGAAGGGCCTAACCTGCCGGCAACTATTTACCGCCCTCGTTCATATCGATATGGCAGGCTTTTATTATGAAGATAAAACAAATCTTTAGGCGCATTATTTATAATTGTATCTATGCTGCTTTATATATGGTAAGCTTACTTCCGGTCAAAGTACTTCACCGGGTCGGAAGTCTTGCCTTCCTTATAGCCTATTACCTTCTCAGATACCGAAGAGAAGTAGCCCTTCTCAATATAGCGCGTTCATTTCCGCACCGGCGGTACGACGAAATAAGCAATATCACAAAAAGGTTTTACCACAATCTCTTTTTAAATGTTGCCGATATGGTAAAAGCCATATCTGTTGCTCCTAAAATACTGGAGGAGAAAATTGAATTTTCCGGTTTGACCTTACTGGACCAGGCCATAGGCTCCGGAAAAAATGTAATAGCATGCCTGGGGCATTGCAGTAATTGGGAAATGTTACACTTCATGTCCTACAAGACTACACATGAAATATATGCTGTGTATAAACCCCTCAGCTCGGATATCACGAATCGCTTGATGATTAAACTCCGCACGCGTTTCGGTATGAGGGTTATCGCCGACAGGTCTGTTGTACGCCATATTCGATCGAACAATTCATGTCCGGCAGTATATCTCTTCCTGGCCGACCAATGCCCGCACAGGAACGAAGAAAATTTCAGATACCGTTTTCTGAATCAGGACACCTATTTCTTCTCAGGTATGGAAAAACTGGCGCGAAAAAGTGATGCTATCGTAGTTTACGTCGATATCAAACAATTGCCGGCCAGAAGGTACAAAGTGACGTTCCGGCCTGTCAGCACTCAGCCAGATACTGAGCCCGAGGGAGCACTAACGGGGAAATATGTTGAACTGTTGGAAAAAAATATTAACGAGGAGCCCTTCAGCTGGCTTTGGTCCCATAAACGATGGAAAAGATAAAAGTATGGATTACCTGATGTATATTATTGGAATTATTCTGGCCATACCGGCTATCTTTTTAGCGATATGCATAGTGCTTCTTTTCTCCTTTCTCAAGACCCTTTTTGATGGGACCAGAGACTCGACAGAAACAGATGATAGCTAAATGCTAACATAATAAGCTGAAGATCGAACGCCGACGCTGGCTGCTAATCCCTTTTACGACATTAATTATCCTTTTTAAGAATTGCCATCCCTGGCCCGGAGCTCAGTTTTGCAATAAACTATTGTAAAATGATAAATCGTTCTTTCGTGTGGCTAAGATTAGTAGCAATCCCTTTCCTATGTATCCCGTATTTCTGTATTGCACAGGTAAACGATGTGGCATTCAGTGTAAAATATCATCCCACTTCCAGGTACTTACCACCAGCAGATAGTGCTTCCAAGGACGGCAGCAGCAGGCTGGTTGAATTTTCAGCCAATACCCACCTCACCTTATACAGCAAGATCGACTCCACTTCAGGAAAAGCAAAATTGCTGAACGGTGCTATTTACGGTAAGTACACGTCTTTTTCAAGCTCTGGCTTTAATAAACAAATTCTGCCTGACAATTTGTATTCGATGAGCGCCGGCATTTCCTACTACGCTACACTGAATCACAAATGGGCCTACACCCTGTTTCTCAACGCGGCAGTAAATTCGGACTTTATAAATCTAGATTACAACGATCTTTTTTTAACCGGAGGATTTCAGTTTATCCGGCAATTCTCACCCAATTTCAGGTTCGGCTTTGGTGCTATCATCCACAACAACCTTGGTAAGCCTATGTTCTGGCCGGCACTGTCTGTGTACTGGAATTTCGGGAACCGGTTCAACTTTGATATACGTGTACCCGATGAAGGCAATGGTCTTGCATATACGATAGGTGTCGGTTACCGTTATAATGAAAATTTCAAATTGGGTTTTGCATTTAAACCGCAAACCATCTCTTACGATGTGGAGTTGAAGGATGCCATTAACAACAGGCTCATGAACTACTGGCAACTACCCTTTGAACTTTACGGTACATACAGAACGAAAAAGTTTGATTACACGGCCCATATCGGCCTTGCTGCTCTGAGAAGTTTTGCCTATGCAGAAAAAGACATTAAGAATATGTTTACCAAGTATCCCTATCATGGTTTAAACGCCAATCTCACGCTTGGCCTGGGTGTAAGGTATCGTTTCTAAGTGCTGCTCTACCAGCCAGAGACCATCTGTATTGATAATGATGAGGCAAATAATCGTTGTAAAGGAGTACTTGCAACATAATCTAAATCAATATATTGCTTACAAAAGACCTGCGTTCCAAATTTGCAGCAGTAAAAAAAGTGATGGTATTCTTAGTTGGGTAATTTCTTTTTCAGTAGGGTGTCGAAAGTTCGACCTTCAGTTGCATAAAGACCAGGAGCAAAAATAAACTTGTTATAGTGAGCCATGTACCTGACATGCAGTTCCAGGTCAGGTATCATTTGACAGCTATCATCATTGCCTGCATTTAGCGGTAAAAGGGTGAAACAGGAATGTTGAACACATACAATACAATATAAATTAATCCCATCCATCCCAAAAGGATTGAACCTGGTAGATGATTTTTTAATGAAATCAAAACACTAACGAATGTAAGTACACCGATCAACAAACCCGATACCTGCAACTGGTGATTCATTGGATCCTCTAAGTTCAAATACACAGATAAAACTACAAATCCAGCTGCAACGAGCGATGCAATTATTTTTGTATTTAATTTAAGCGTATCTTTTTTTTTCATGCTAATTTATTCAAGTTGAATAATCAAAAACCGTAGTAATCGTCCTTTTGACAACTTTAACAGTACAATTCGTTAGGGTGTAGGCTGTTCCCCGAAATGAGAAATCAGGCGATCCTCTAATAACAATATGCTCCGCCAGATAGACCCATCCCCTTTGCAACATTAACGGGCGCGGGGATCAAAAACAGCCACCCCTACCCGGCTGTCGGCACAGCCATAATATAAAAACCATTTGTCTTTAAAATATACCAGCCCTTCAATAAAAACCGTACCCGCGGGATATTGCCCGCTTTTTTCAAAAGGCTCGGTTGGCACAAAGAATGGCTGATCGAGCCGGCTGATGACTTTGGAAGGATCTTTGAGATCGAACAGGACCTGGCCGGCTGCATAGGTATTGGCCGTATAGTTCGTATCGCGGTCTTTATTGCCTTTGTTTTTACCATTGTACAGTACCAGGATGCCTTTATCGGTTACTAAGGCCGGCGGACCGCATTCCGTGAGATCACTATCAAAATGCCCCTTCCTGGGTTTTACGATCATATCCAGTTTGCCTTCCTTATCGATCGTGGGCGTCCAGTTAATCAGATCATCGGAGGTGGCAATATTCATAAAACGTTCTCCCCAATACATCATATACTTTCCGTTAACACGCGTGATCACCTGTTTTCCTTTTTCGAGTTGGGTAACGACCGAACCCGATTTGCAGAACATATCTTTGAACTGACCATTATGAGCTTTGGCAAATGCAGGCCCATGCTTGGTCCAGTTAACGAGGTCCTTCGAAGTAGCCACCGCCAGCCGCGCTACTTTTCGGTTCCATTGGGTGTAAAGCATTACATAAAGGCCTTCAGCAGTAACCGCTACACGCGGATCTTCGCAACCGCCCGGCCATTCGTTGTCCTTCTGGTTATCTTCAGCTGGATAAAAGACCGGCCTGGGGCTTTTCTTCATCATAATTCCGTCATGGCTTTCGGCCAGGCCCAGGCGCGAGGTACGTTTGCCAATACCCATGCCCGACAGGTCTTCTGCACGGTACAGTACATAGATCTTTTTATTTTTCACCACGGCTGCCGGATTAAACACATCGCCCGCTTCCCATGCCAGGTTTGTCCGGCTCATAGGATCGAAGAACAGGCTTTGCGTATCGGGCACAATAATGGGGTTGGCTCCTGCGGGCCTCTGAAACGGGCCCAGCGCCCAGTCGGGCAGTTGCTGCGCTAAGGCAGTGCCTGAAATCAGCACCGTTAGCAACGGCAGCATACATTTTGAAAAGCATCGGTTCATACAACTAAGTTTAATAATAGAGCGGCTTTTGTACCGGGAACTTATAATTTCAGCTTTAGCTCATTTGTATTTAAAGCCATTACAGAAAGGGAGGTCACTTTATGCCATGCCATAGAAGAACATTCGAGGGTAATATTACGCATTTCGCCTGGTAACAACGAAAAGAAATTATCCGAATAAAATACTGCCGGCACCACTGCATTCGCATGGTCGGTTAAACGCACTTGTGTGAAGAAAGATATCTTGTCCGATAGATTCTTCACCTGCATATCTAAAAATACTTTGCCATTCAGAATGCGCTTTTTAACGGTGCCCCTCAGCTTTGCCTGAGGAAGCTGAGCGATATCCGAAAAACCCGAAACGGCCGGGCCGGTCATCGTCCAGGCGCCTTTATAGGCATCCTTCGACCTCCAGTAAAAAGCTTCAGCCACTTCTTTACCGGCGGGCGACTTCAGTAACAGTTTAATAAAATGAACCTGTGTTAAGGTATCGCTGAAAGATAATTGCAATGCATCTTTTACGGTACCGTCTGCCGGTATCGATATTTTGCGTGAACGGGTATGTACCAGTTTTGAGTTCCTATCATATATCCTGGCCTCAATAGTATAACCGGGGAAGGCTTTACGGTAATCGTTATATACCGACACCGTATTTTTCAGGTAGTCAAATTGAGGATGCAAGGGCGCCAAACCGTTTTGAGCGTAGTATAGGGCCGCGGTAGGCCGCAGGTACCAATCATACATACGGCTGGCCGTTTGCGGCAGCGGACTGTTATTGTACCAAAACAGGAAGCCCGAGGCAAAACGGTCGCCCCAGCCGAACTTATTATAGTTCCATACTTCGGCAATGGCCCTGTAATTTAAAGCGCCCACCAGCTGGGCCTTACGCGCATATTCATCAATCGACCGGGAAGGTCCAAACTCGTTAACTGCCTGGCGGTATTTGGAATTGACATTATGAAAACCATTGCCATCCAGGTAATTCCAAACCGAATCATTAATAGGCCAGAGATCTTTTGCCGGCATCATTTCTTTCAAAGATTCCAACAGCGGCAAACAGGGCGTTCCGTACTCCGGGTTAAACCCATCTACGCGGCTCCCACGTGGCGATGCCGTATTTTCAAAATACTGCATCGGGTTTTCATATTTATAAGGACTACCATCGTGCACGCCGCAGCATTCTGATTGCTCCTGGTACCCGATGGTACTGTCGAGCGCAAAGATCCGTTCCCGGGTGCCGGGTATCTCTTTCGATTCATTGGCTGCCACATAATAAGCTACGGACGGATGTGAACGGATCCGCTTCACTGTAGCTTCCAGGTTTTGGAAATAAAGTGCCGTATCGGCCGGGAAACGCGTATCGCCTGTGATCCAGAATTCGTTCCACACCAAAAGGCCCAGCTCATCGCATACCCTGTAAAATTCATCGGACTCTGCAATACCGCCTGCCCAGAGGCGAATAAGGTTAAAGCCTCCCTGGCGGGTATAACGCAGTTCGGTGCGTGTTCTTTCTGCCGAGCCGCGCAGCATCGCTTCCGGTACCCAATTCGTACCCCTGATAAAGACCGGGTGCCCGTTTACAATAAAGCGCCGCGACTGATCGGGTGTTAAGCGGTCTGTTTGCACCTGCCGGATACCAAAACGGGTGGTTAGCTGGTGACTGATGATTTTATCATTTTCAAATTGAAGCGTTAACTCGTAGAGGTGCTGTCCGCCTTTATTAACGGGCCACCATAGCTTCGGCTTTTTCATTTTCAACTGCGGGTAATCGTCCGGGCGAAACACTACCTGGCGGCTTTCACCGGGCTGCAACACCAGGCTGGTTTGAAAACGGATGGGGGTGCCGGCTATTGTGCCGGTAAGTGTTCCCGACTGTTTCTGCTGCGTGGTATTGCTCACTTCAACCGATACGGTTTCCATGGCCACACTGGTATCGGGCAGGGGTAAATAGGTTTGTACAAAAGGATGCGCCAATACTACTGCTCCTGTGCTATACAATTCTACATCGCGCCAGATACCGGTATTACGGTCGCGGGTACCGTCGGGCACCGAAAAGTCCCACCCTACCGACATCAGCATGGTAATGTTCTTGCCGATTTCCCCATCGCCACCGTTATTGTTTTCTCCTACGGCGCCGCTACGCTTTTTATTGTCGCGAAATATATTGCCCGGGATGTCTACCGGCATCACTTCTACAGCAACCACATTATTGCCTTTGCGGTTAACGATATCTGTTATATCGAAACCGGCAGGTTGAAACATACCGGCCATAGTCCCCAGCTTCTTCCCATTGAGCCAAACCCCTGCCCTGTAGTTAATACCGTGAAACCTGAGCCATAGTTTTTTACCGTTTAGTGTTGCAGGAACTTTAAAAGTTTTGCGAAACCAATAATGATAGAAACCGGCGCCGGCATCATGCAGATCGGGTATCAGTCCGCGTGATCGGCGGTTATTATCTCCATAATAAGGCTCGGGGTATACTTTGTTGTACACCAGGCTATTCAAAACGGTTCCGGGTACAATGGCCGGCAACCAGCCATCCGCCCGGTAGCCCGGAGATGATACCTGCTCACCTCCAGGCGCTTCGCTGTATTGCTTCATCGACCAGGAATCCTTCTGGCCGGTGCTGCCCGATGAATTCAATGAAACCGATTGCCGCGCCGATCGGTTCATCTCATAAACACCCTGCTGTGCATCCGCCTGTAACATCATCATGCCCATTAGTGCGGCACTAAAAATTTTCTTCATTTAATCCTTTATCTGTTTTTACGGCTCAGGCCGTGGTTAGTAATTGGTTGAGGTAGCCGGGATAGCTATCCTTGTCATTGGACCCATCTCCCCTGGTGATACTATCGCCAAAGCAAACGATGGATTGTATAGGAAGCTGGTTATATAAAATACAATCGTATATCGCCAACGCAATAAACCGGTAACCATTGGCTGTTGGGTGAATGCCGTCTGTTTTATGCGCGTTGGCTTCGTTTTGAATCAATGAGTCCATACCCGTACCGATCTTGCCGATCGCCAGAAACCGCTGTTCTATGTCCAGCAATACAGCTTTGTGCTGACCGGCAACCTTCCTTACCACCGCATTCACCTGCCTGCGGCGACCGGTTACGCCTTCGGGTTCGTAAAAAGAGCCCGGATGCCGGGTAAGCAAATAGGGTTCATAAGCCGGCAAGATCGTCATCATCAATAAACGGCTGCCCGCTGCAGTGATGCGCCCGGCGATGGCTGATAAATTCTTTTCATAAGTATTCAACGGTACGTGCTTCACGCTATTCATATCATTAGTGCCGGCCATTAATATGGTGAGTGCCGGGCGGTGAACCAGGCAATCCTTCTCGATGCGGTTGAGTAAATCAATGGTATTGTTACCGCCAACGCCTGCATTGATCACAGGCAACGGGTGGCCTGCCGTTTCCCGTCTTTTAATTAAAGACCCGGTCGCATGAGCAGGCAGGGCAGCGCCTAACACCAGTCCGCCCGCACAGCTCATACTTTTTCCTAAAAATTGTCTCCTCGATGAATTCATTACTTGATATTAACAGGTGTTGCCGGAACGAATAAAACAGCATCGGCAGCAACAGCGCCATCAGCGCCGGCGTTGGTTACTGCTACGTATGCTTTTTTACCTGCGGGCAGCCGGTACTCACCCAGGCTCACCCATTCTCCCGAAGTTTGCCCGGTAACCTGTATATCTTTGCTCCAAAGTTGCCTGGTTACTCTGTTAGTGCCATCGAAAATCTGAAGGGTTATTTGTTGTGATACTTGCGGCAACCGGGGATAGTAAAAATAAACAGCATAACTACCGGCTTTTGTAATCACAGGCATAAACTGTATGGTGGCATTTGCTGCTTCTCTATTCACTAATAAGGTAGGTCCGTAGCCACCCGCTGTTTCTTGCTTCCATTGTCCGCCCACAACAGTAGCATGGGCATCATCTACCAGTATTTCGGCCGTACTGCCATCGGCCAAAGGATCGTTCTTCAACCGTTGTTGCAATAAAGACACATCAATATCCTGAACCCCTGTTTGGTGATCAATAGCCATAGAAGCCGCTGTAGCCGCCGATTGTGCCAATACCATAAACACAGGTTCCATCCGGATGGATCCATAGGCAATATGGCTGGCGGACAGGCATACCGGAATCAACAGGTTGGTACATTCTTTACGATCAGGCGTAATAGAACGATAAGCCACCGGATAAGGCTGCACCCCTTTTAGCTGCACATCTCCTTCATTTTTTACCATGCCGTTTAACACGATGCGCTGCGCGTTGTGGGAGTCCATAGTATAAGCCGCCATACCGACTCCATCTGTTACTACTTCCTGGCGCTGGCAGTTAGCCTGGGTCATGGTGTAAGCCCCCTTCATGCGGCGGGCTTCGCGTACATATAGCTGCGGTGTCCAGTGCCCGGTAGCAGTATATTCATCTTTGGGGTAGCCCCATTGCAACATCTGCTGTTGTATAGCCGGGAGCATGCGGGCATCATGCCCGATAAAATAAAGCAGTCCTTTTGTATAATCGACATGGTTGTTAAAGATGCGTTGCCGGGTGGCATAATCGCCATCGGGATAATCGTAGTTCATCCCGATCATATCGGTAGAAAAAGGTCCCTGGTTATTGATATCTGTTTTACCATTGGGCATCCGGTCCATTTTCAGGATCTGCCCCAGGTCGGTGGTGGGCTTTACAGTCAAATAACGCAACAGCAATTCGTAGCGGGTAGAGTCATAATTAGCCGGCCGTTCGATAGCCAGCCTGTTCGCGGGTATATTGGTTAAACATATCCGGAAATTATAAGCCTGTATTTTATCATCGCCTGAACCTGTTTCCCGTAAAACACCATTGCTGATACCCCAGAGCAGCCCGCTTTGGGGTTTACCCGGGATGATGTAAGGATCGACTCCATCAGGAAACTGGTGTTTATCTTTTAACTGTACACCGTTTACTGTTTCATTATACCGGCTGTTGGGCTCGCGACCTGTGGTATAGCTGACACCGGCTTTAGCCATCAGGTCTCCCTCATAAGAACAGTCTATGTACTGTTTTGCCTTTACCTGAGTTACCCCCGCCGATCCATCTGAATTTTCGAGACTGACCGACCGGATCGTTGTGCCCGTTTTATTGACCTGGCTGAGGCGTTTACCATAAACCACCTGAACACCTGCTCTTTTTATATAGCCGAGGAAAACAGTTTCGGCCACACCCGGCTCAAATATCCATTGCTCAAATTTTCCATAGTGCCGGCCGATACGCCTGTAAAAATCACGGGCCAGGCCGGTTACCACGTATTTATTGCCGATATCTGTAAAGCCCAACCCGCCCGAAGACAAACCACCCAGTCTATGACCCGGCTCAATGAGCAACACCGTTTTCTTTTGCATGGCTGCAGTATACGCGGCAATGACACCGGCCGAGGTACCACCATAAACGCAGATATCCACACTGGGAGGCGACTTTAGAGTTTGGCTGTTTACAGCAACCGACAAAAGGGTTGCCCCAATAAAAAGAACTTTCTTCATACACATTTTTAAAGGATGGCTAACCATATATCATATAGCAACCGGTTCAAAGGGGATCGGTCCAGCCCCGAGCTATTTTCCTAACAGGGCGGCAGCACACCAAAGGTAAGGCGCCTGGCCATGAAAATCACCCGCATTTCTTGGCCGGTCGTGATAATGTTGCTGATCATTTTTTTTACCGGTGCCAATGCAAACTTCCGTAACATTGTTACGTTCATCAATATAAGGAATCATTGCCATCCAGGCTTTACGGGCTGCCGGGCCATATTCTGCTGCATTCAGCCAGCCTTGCTGTATACCTCGTATAAAAGCATACGCGAACATCGCACTGCCGGAGGTTTCTGGCCAGAAGTCGGGCTCATTGATCAATTGGTTCCACATCCCCCCGGGCCGTTGATGCGCTTTCAGGCTTTTCATCATGGCTAAATAGCCTTTCATAATGCGGGCACGATCTTTATGATCCTTTGGTAAAGCACTTAACAGGTCGGGCATACCAACTGCCATCCAGCCATCTCCCCTGCCCCAGTAATAAGGCACATCGGGTGCATGATAAAACAAACCGTTGGGACGTTGCAGCTCATCCAGGTACATCACCATTTCTTTTGCGGCCCGGTCGATATATTTACGGTCTCCGGTTACTTTATAGGCCTCGTTCTGCACCACGGTGATCATATACATATCATCGATCCATAACCGGGTTTGCCAGGAGAACCCTTTGTCGGCCCAGGCCCGTTCCCCGGTATTAGCGCCTGCCGGTAATTCCCACTGGGCATCGGCATAGGCCAATCCCAGTTGGCGATAGCGCTCGTCTTTTGTTATTTGGTACAGCTTGAGGGCAAGGCTTCCAAACATATTATAGTCAACATGGTTCATGGGAGGCAGCAATGGCTTCTCCCGATCAAAAAAAGGTTCAAATTTGTCCTGTAAAAGTTGAACCAGCCTGGCGTCTTTTGCTTTTACCGCGTAATCCAGCGCACCGTTCCAAGTGCACACTTCGGCATAATGGATGTATTGGCCGGCATACAGGTCGTGCCTGCCATCAATAAAATGATAGGCCAGCCGTTTACCTACTTCCTGCGGCGTAAATTTTTTGGGAAAGCCGGTTAAGGTTGACGACTGCCCCCACAACAGTTGGGAAGCGAAAAAAAACAGGAAGAGTACAACAGGTTTCTGATGCATAATTATAGCAGATTATTATTGATTTGTATTTAATAAGAGGGGGCAATTGTATGCTATTGAGTGGGTTCGCTCATCAATGCCGGGAAGCATACCGCTACCGGGATCAACGTTAAAAAGATACTGGCATATTATTGGCGTATAGCGTACATGGATACTTAAAGCAATCATTGTTTCTTTTTAACCTTCCTGGCTGTAAAGTAAAAAAACATCTGTCAGCAACCGTATTCATTTTTTTGTGCAATTGTTTCAAAATGCGCTTGTTTGAATGCAAAACCAGGGACTTAAATAGTTACATTTGTTGACATTAAACCTTAATACCTTTTCTGAACCATTCGAGTATTTTACATGTCAAAACCTGAAAATTCTACTTCTGCCTCCAACCTGTTGAGCGCGTTAATGCAATCAACGGAAGCAACAGCCATTTACAGCGGTGAGGATATTGTTATTGAGTATGCCAATAATGCGATGCTGGGTTTCTGGGGGAAAGAACCCGGGATTATTGGCATGCGTCTGGAAGAGGGCGTACCCGAACTGCAGGGACAGCCTTTCACCCGCATGTTACGGGAGGTGTTCCGAACCGGAACTGCCGATGAAGGCATTATAGCTGCAGAAACCCGCATTAACGGGGAACTGGTTACCCGGCAGTACGCTTACAGTTATAAAAGAATAACAGCCGCCGACGGACAGCTTCTGATACTACATACGGCGGCCGACATTACCAAGCAACTGGAAGGTGCGCGTGCGCTGGAATATGCCCATGCGCAAACGCAGGCATTGAACCGGGAACAACAGCTCAATGAACAACTGGCTGCTGTGAATGAAGAACTGCTGGCTTCCAATGAGGAAATCACCCAAACCAGGGAGATGCTGGCTGCGCTGAATATAGCGTTGGAGGATAAGGTTAAGGCCCGAACTGCCGACCTGGCCCAAAGTGAAACGGCACTCAAAGCTGCCAACGAGGAACTTTCCGCCATTAATGAAGAATTATTCACCACCAATGAAGAATTGGTGGAGAGTGAGCGTAAACTGCAACAACTTTTAAGAGAGCTGGCCGGCAGCGAGCATAAGATCAGGAACATGGTAGCCAGTGCACCTTTTCCAATCGGCGTATATGTGGGCAGGGAAATGCGTATAGAACTGGTGAACCAATCTATTATAGATGTTTGGGGCAAAGGCAACGATGTGGTCGGCAAAACCTATCATGAAGTACTTCCTGAGCTCAAAGACACGGGCATCTACGAACAGCTGGATCGGGTGTTTATGGAAGGCCGGCCATTTCATGCACGCAATCAACGGGTTGACCTGGTGTTCGACGGCCGTCTTCAGCCCTTCTATTTCAATTACAGTTTTACCGCCCTGTATGATGACGAGGGCCGCATTTACGGAGTAATGAATACAGCGGCGGAGGTTACAGACGTCGTAACTGCCAAGCAAAAAATAGAACAAAGCGAGCGCAATTTACATAATATGATCCTGCAGGCGCCCGTAGCCATGTGTATTATGCTCGGTCCCGAGCACGTCATTACAGTGGCCAATACACTCATGATCGAACTTTGGGGCAAACCCGGGCAGGATGTTATGAACAAGCCTGTATTCGACGCCCTCCCCGATGCACGCCACCAGGGACTGGAGGATGTGGTTAACCGGGTATACACCCTGGGCGAAACTTACAGCGCCAATGAGCGGCCGGTCACCTTATTACGCAAGGGGCAATGGGATACCGTTTACCAGAATTTCGTATATGAACCCTACCGGGATGAGCATGGAAAGGTGCAGGGTATTATTGCGATCACCATTGATGTAACCGCGCAGGTACTCGCCCGCCGGCGTACCGAAGAAAGTGAAAAGCGGTTTCGTTTCCTGCTGAACGCCATGCCACAACAGGTATGGACAGCCGCGCCCGA